>JAMIQH010000044.1:0-25792 GCA_035914695.1 Bacteroidota bacterium
AGACCGCGCACGTATGTGTATTTACCACCGACCACCGACACGCCGGTCACGCGCTTGACCGCATCGGCGGCGTCGGAATCCGGCGAACGCTTGATCTGCTCCTCACTGATGGCGTCGCTCACACCGGCGGCCTTTTTCTGTATGGCGAGCAGAGCGGCTTCGGAGTTTTTCACCGCGGCGGCCTCAACCACAACCTCGGCCATTTCGAAGGCCTCGGATTGCATATCGATATTGATCGTGGTGAGTTTGCCCGCTTGCAGCGCCACATTTTTCACCAGTTTTTTCGTGTAGGAAACGTAGGACACCTGCAGGTCGTAATTGCCCGCGGTGAGATCCTTGATCGTGTACAAACCATCCAGATTGGTGGTGGTACCTTTGCTTTTGCCAACCAGCAGCACGTTTGCGCCGATCAGCGGCTCTCCCGTCGCAGCATCCACGACCTTGCCGGTCAGTGTGGCGGATTGGGAGAGCGCGAGCGAGGGGAAAAACAAAAGAAGGGCGACCACGATTTGTCGCCAGGAACGGGGGAACATCATTATGTCTTCTCGGACGTGATGAAACATACTTCAAGCTATCCGAGACACGTTAGGGTCTCATTAGCGGCAGGTTATCTTTTCATGTGAATCCCGTTGCGATTTCCTCACATCACCTTCCACCCCATCGTTTCGGCGTACGTTCAACGTGCCATATACCGCGGGACAGCACGGTTGGCAGCCCCCGGTATGAGGTGCGAGAGCGAACGCGGGCACGAGGTCGCCCATTCTCGCCGCCGTTGGGATGCATGATTTTCACCTATGAAACACCGCGTTTCGAAGCTGCGGGCCCGGGAGTTCAGACTGTTACCCACATTCCTGTTGCTGCTTACAAAATTGTAAGCAGGGATTAAGACCGCTGAAAGGTGCGCGCAGTAACTTGACCACTGTAACGAGCGATGGACCATGTGGCTGGTCCATTATGGAAGTAAAAACGCATCGTGTGTGGTGTATTGTGTCAACGAAAACGCTGTTTTTGGTCCTACTGTGCCTGTCTCCGCTCCGGACCGCGCCTATTGCCGCGCAGGGTATGAACGAGACGGGCGTACCGCGTATCGCGGGTGGCGGGCAGCAAACCGCCGCGATCGAACACATCATGAGTAATAGCCAGGCGCTGAACGTGTACCGCGCGGTATACGAGACGGCGTTTCTGCCCGCCACAACGCAGATGGAAGCGGCGCGCGTGGCGAAAGCCGCCGGCTTCGTGATGCTGGTGGGACGCGACACCACGCTGGCGGTAATGGATGCCGAACGTAGCGAAGAATTCGCGGTGAGGGTGCGCAGTCTTCTGCACAGCATCGATCCCGCGGTCAGTCCTCTTGTTGACGATTTCCAATGGCGTGCCGTGGAAATGATGCAGTTCGCCACAGCGTACGATTATCTACGCGGTGTGACAGGCGCGCGCGACGCGGCTGCGGAAGTCGCACTCTGCACGTTCGCGACGAACGCCTACCGTCGCCTCGATCAGCCCATTGTCGCGCGCAACAATCTCACGTTGAAGCTGGCCGCCGCCATGGGGTACACCGCCCTGGTGCTGCGCGATTCGCATACGCCGTTGTCCGAAATTTCGCGCGCGGATATGTTCGCGCTCGCCATGGATCACATCCACCATACGATGTGGGGATATCAGAGCGATTCCACGGGCATGTACGGGTACAGCGAAGGCCCGTACTATTTCCGTTACGCCATGATGAGCGTGCTGCCCTTTTTCCTCGCCATCGACGATTTGTCGACCGGCGGTACACTCGACTTCGGTGCACGCAGTTTCCCTTCGCCGCTGCGCGAAGAGAAATGGCAGCGCCTGTTCGGGTGGATCGCTTCCCTGCGTTTGCCCGATGGCAGTTTGCCGCCATTCGAGGACACCTACATGCGCACGTGGTTCCCCGAAGTCGCGACCGTGGCCTCCATCGATCCCTCGCTGCGCTCGCTCGACTGGCGCAACATCGACGACGGACAGCCGCTCAGCGCGAGTGCGCTCAGCAATGAATTGAACAGGACCTTCGATTTCCGGGTCGAATATCTGCTGTTCCATACTCCCGATCAGTACGTCCCCGCGCCCACATTGCCTTCGCAGCTCATGCCTGCCGCCGGTTACGCCGTGCATCGCCAGGGGTGGGACGCCGACGACACCTATTTCGGCGTGATCGCGAAGAACGGCATCGCCCGCACGCATCGCTCGCCCAGCGGCAGCGGTCACAAGCATGCGAACGAAGGTGCGTTCATGCTGCATGCGGGTGGGCAGCCCCTGATCATCGAACCGGGATATCACAGCAGCGACCAGCGCGACAGTCTCATCTACGCGCGCAATCACAATGTGCTGCTGGTGGACGGCGCCGGCCCCGACAGCACAGCGTGGGGCAGCTTCCTCTTCGGCGTGGATGCGTTCATTCAGGATACGCTGGCAAATGGTGATGGGGGCATGAATTCGGTCCGTACCGCGTATCAATCCGCCAGCGTGGAGCGCGCATTCTACCTTCCTTCCTGGAACATGATCGCGCTGCGTGACGAGGCCAGTTCGGACAGAAGGCGAAGCTTCACACATCAATTGCATGGCAATGGAAGCGCGAGCAACGGCAGCTACACGCTGAACGAAGCCACCGGCGTGGCGACGTGGACCTCCGGCGACATGCGCGTGAGCGCCCGCGTTTCGGCGGTTGGACTCGAACCCGCGTGGAGCAGCGTCGCGCGCCTGCACGCGCCCTCCTACAGAACGTTTGAAACACACGACGCATTGTACAGCACGCTGTCGCTGGAAAACGTCGTGTTCCATACAGTACTTGTCCCGCATCATGTCTCCGATGAGGTCGTCTTTTCCCCGCTTGCCGGCGATCCTCACGTTTCCGCGATTCGCGCCGATGTTGCGAATCGTACCTTGGTCAGCGTCGTTGCCAGCTCCGCGCGCATGTCGCGTGTGGTATTCCCGGTGATTGGCGCGGTGTACTGCAATGCGCGTGCATGGCAAGGCATACTTGACTCCGCAGGCAGGCCGGTGGTCTGGATGCTCGACGGGGGCAGCATGTTGGAACGGTCCACGGGCCGCCTCGTGCTGTCCTCGCCCATGCCGCTTCGCGCACATCTTCGTGAATCCGATCAGGGCATGGACATCACCGTTCGCGACGCTACGGCGCGCGAGCTTCAGGTTCGTGTCCCCATTGTCCCCGCGCGCATCGAAGGCGCGGTCGAGAGTTGGAGCATGCAGGGCAGCACGCTGCGTCTGCGCCTCCCGGGTCCCGATGCCGACATCCGTGTGGTGTACAGCGGCACGGTAACCGCGAGCGAAGGCATCGCGGCGGCGCCCGCCTCTCTCCGGCTCGATGCACCCTGGCCCAATCCCGCGACGCGCTCCGCCGGCGCCTCGGTCACGGTTCGAGTGTCCGTGCCCGCTGGCACCTCGGCACGTCTGTTGCTCCGCGATGCGCTCGGTCGCACGCGTGTGCTGGTCGACGACTTCCGTGGTAATGGTGAGGAACGCTTGCAGTCCATACCCACGCACGATCTCGTGCCCGGTATGTATTTCCTGTGTTTGGAACGTGAAGACGGTGGTCCCGCCGTGCAGCACAGCATGGTCATTCTGTAGTTCGAAGTGCAATGTTTCGCGTGTGACGAGAAGAAAGGAGATGCGTATATGAAAGCCCTTGATTATGATCGCAACCGCCCCCCCGTGGCGCTGGCCCTGGCCCTCACGGCGGTGGCGTTGGCCTTTATCCTGCTGGGCGGCTGTTCCGAACCCTTGGCGCCCATGCTTCCCGAATGGGATGTGGACGCCAATCTGCCACTGGTGAACAAGACCTACACCATGCAGGACATTCTGAGCGACGACGACATGCTGCACATCACGCAGAATGGCGATCAAGTGCTGGTGGTCACGCGCAGATATCCGCTCAACGCCATCCGTATCGGCGACCATCTCCGCGTGGACGATCAATCCTTCCGTCTCTCGGAAAAATTGGACATCATCCGCTTCGACATCCCCGATTATCTCGATCAGGCGATGGATGTGTTCACGCTGTTCCCCACGCTGCCTCGCGGCGCACAGGTGGTGCCCTCCATGCGCAATGAACTGGGCATGGGTATTGAAATCGATGCGCGCGAATGGTTCGAGGAGATGACGTTTGAAAGCGGTTCACTCGCTCTGGAATTCACCAACAGCACGCCCGTGCCCCTGCGTCTCGAGGCCATTCGTCTCGTGGGCTTGGACAATCGCGAGTTGGCGCGCAACTCCTACTCCGGCACGGTACAACCGAATGCGAAGGTGAATCTCCCCGTGATGCGACTCGATGGACTTACGCTGTCCAGCCGCATGCGCCTTGCCTTTGACGTATCCACACCAGGTAGTGGTGGTGCAAGCGTGAATGTGAGCAGCAGCCACTACCTTGGCGTGAAGGGATCGATTGCCGACTCACGCATTCTTTCGGTGAAGGGTTTCGTGCCGTCGCAGCAGGCCACAGTCAATGACAACATCGACCTCGCCGGCACTACCGGATTGCGGATAAAGGATGGATTGGTCCGTAGCGGCAGCGTTTCCTTCGTGGTGAGCAATCATTTCAATCTCGGCGCGGACATCACCATCGGCCTGGGTGGCGCCACGCGCGGCGGGGCACCGCTGAGTACCACCGCCACTGTTCCGGCCAAGGGCAGCAAAACCATCACGCTGGATTTGAGCGGCGCCGAATTGCGGCCGGTCAACGAGCGCTTGCTGCCCTACGAGGCGCACATCGTGACGGAGGATGCGAGCGATCGCACCGTACTGGTGCGCCGTTACGACAGCGTTTCGGTGAATGGCAGTGTGAAAAGCGTGGCATTCGAACGCTTGACCGGCACGCTCGCGCCGCGCACGCTGCGCATTCGTGAAATGGAAAAATCGAACTTCGGTATCGACCGCAAGATCAGCGGATCGATCAAGCTGAACGAGGCGAACATGTGGGCCGCGCTGCGCAATCAAGCGGTGCTGCGTGTGGGCATTCAGGAGGCCTCGGTGTTGGGAAAAATGACCGGCGGCAGCAATGCGCGGTTGAACATTCCCCGGCGTGATCTCGACGGTAATTCGCAGACCACCATCACCTTCGATCAAGCGCAGGTGGTGAGTTTCCTGAATTCCTTCACACCGGATTTGCCGGACAGTCTGGGCATCGAGGGCACCTTCGTCCTGAATCCCGACGCACAGTCCGGGAGTGCCGCGGCGGAAGATTCGGTGGTTGGTGATCTCTTTGTGGAGTTTCCACTCCGGTTTACACAGGTCAATGGCAGCGTAACCGACACGGTGGAAATGGTGATCGACGAAGGTACGCGCCGCAAGCTCACGGAGGTGAATGAGGGCACAATCACCTTCGTGCTGGAGAACCATCTACCGACCTCGGTGACCATTCGTCCGGAATTCCTAGACAAGCGTTATGCCGTACTGCTCGCCCCCGCCGCTGTGGACGGCGGCGCACTCGCCGTGCCTGCCGCCCCGGTGGACGGCAACGGCTTCGTTACCTCCCCGCGCAGCGAGCGCATTGAGATGCGCTTCAGCGGTGCGGATTTCGTGGCAGTGTCTCGCGCCGCCTGGATACGCTTCACGCTGGCATTCAATGCCACCGAACAGAGCGGCTGCTCCTTCCGCAGCAGCGACTACGTGCGCGTGCGGGGCTTCGCGCGCCTGAATGTCAGCAGCACGATTACTGAAAAATGATACGACCGGCGTCGATTATCCGGAAGAAAGGATTGGACACCATGCATATACCACGACGATCGATATTCACCGTTCTCCTCGCGTTGCTGTGCCTCGCGGGCGGCATGCAGGCGCAGACCATCGGCACCAGTGCGCGCATCACCGGAATGGGCAACAGCAGCGCCGCCCTCGTACGCGGCCTCGACGCGCTGAATGTCAACCCGGCACAGCTCGTGCCTGACGAGGATTTCACGATATCCTTCGGTGTGCTGCCCTTCGGTGCGCAGGCGGGTGCGGATTTCATGACCTACGAGTTGTACAATAAATTCTTCACCGGCAGCATCAACGAAAAAGGCAAGCGAGCACCCACGTATCTCAACGCGGCCGACAAGAATGAATTGCTCAATTCCTTCAGCAGTGAAACGGGGCATTTTTCGCACGACATTCGCTACACGCTGTTCAACGCCCTGCTCACCACCCGTGTCGTGACCGTGGCGGTGGGCATCACCGAACGTACAGGGAGCAATGTTGCGCTGCCACGCTCGTACGCGGAATTCCTCTTTTTCGGCAATGATCCCGGCAAGCGCTTCGATTTCAGCGACACACGCGTATCGTCCGCGTGGACGCGGGACTACAGCGTGAGTTTCGCACGGGAGATGTACACCGCTCGAGACATGTCGCTACTCGCCGGCGTGAGTTTCAAGCTGGTGCAGGGTATGGCCTATTTCGAGGTGGAGCGTTTCAACAGTCACTTCGTAACCGATCCCGAGACCTTCGAGGTTTCGGGCCGGGCCGATCTGGTGGCACGCTACGCCGGCACGAAGGATTGGTTGACGAGCAACAATGATTTCCACTACAATCTGTTCCCCTCTCCTGTCGGCAATGGATTTGGTATTGACCTCGGGGCGCATTTGCGCTTCAACAGAAATTTCAGCGCCTCGCTCAGTCTCACCGATCTCGGATCCATGACCTGGAACACCGATGTGAAGGAAATCGCGGCGAGCGAGGACTTTGTGATTTCGGATCTGAGCGACGAATCGCAGGTGGACGAGATCACCGAACGCCTCAACGGCACCGAGCGTGCCATCGGCAGTTTCAGTACGCCTCTCCCCTCCGCTCTGGTGGTGGCGGGCGTGATCAGCATACCGAATGTTCCGCGCCGGGACGACACCTGGCATTTCACATTCGCCTGGCGGCAGGGTTTCAACAATGTCGCAGGCAACACCACCAATCCCCGCATCGGTCTCGGCACCGAGATCGAGCTTCTGTACAATGTGGCATTCCGCTTCGGCGTGAATGTTGGCGGCATACGACCGGTGACATTCGGAGCGGGTGTGGGTTTCATCGCCGACAACTTCAAGTTGGACATCGGCACGATGGACATCACACCGCATGTCAGCGACCGTTTCTCCGCCGTCGCGGTGGGCGTCAGTTCCCACTGGGACATTTAGAGTTCCGCGGCAACGCGGATAACCAACCTCCTTCCCTTCCTCCTATCTCCGGCGCGGGTTCCGCTGCCCGTGATCGGAACAGAAATGCAAGTCCTCGGGCTTGCATTTCTGTTTTCGTCTGGTGAGCCGCCACGGTTCTGGCGACGGCGGGCAGGGTGGCGCGACCCGATACCGTCGACGCATTCGGCGCCCGAATGTGCGATGTGCTACGGCGGTGGAATACAGGGACGCGGGACGGTCTTGCAACTGCATGGCGATGCTGGTAACTTTTGAGAATGGTTCGCTGGGCATATATCGGAGCGCTGCTGGGCGTGCTGTGTGTTGCGAGTAGCGCAACGGCGCAGACGTTGTTGACGCGATCAGGCGGTCCCGTGCTACGGGAGTACCGGGTTCCGCTGGACAGCGGCACGTTACGCGGCAGCGATCATCGCATCGTCAGTATGCGCACACCCCGCATCGGTCTGGTGCTGAGTGGTGGTGGTGCGCGGGGATTGGCACAGGTCGGCGTGATACGCGCGTTGGAGGAAGCCGGGATTCGCCCGGACTGCATTGTCGGTACCAGCATCGGCAGTGTGGTCGGCGGCTTGTATGCCAGTGGCTATTCGGCAACACGGCTGAGCGAATTAGTACGCGGCCTGGATTGGGAACAGTTGCTTCAGCTCGGCGATGGTTCGGATCGGCGCTCACTCACTGCCGAGCAGAAGCCCGCTTCGGACCGTTCCATACTCACCTTGCGTTTCGATGGACTTCAACCGGTGCTTCCACTCGCGGTGTCGAATGGTCAGCGACTGACAAACATGCTCAATGAGCTGGTATTGCAGGGTCTGTACCACAGCAACGACTTCGATTCGCTGGCGATACCCTTCCGCGCCGTGGCTACCGATTTGTACACCGGCAAGCGCGTGGTGCTGGGCCGAGGAAGTTTGGCCGAGGCCCTGCGCGCCAGCGCGTCCATTCCGGTCATGTACACCGGCGTCGCCATGGATTCGATGCTGCTGGTGGACGGTGGACTGGTGTCGAACATCCCCACCGATGTGGCGCGCGCGATGGGCTGCGATGTGATTATTGTGGTCAACACCGCCAGTCCGTTGCGCGACGCGGCGCAGATCAACAATGCGTTGGAAACCCTCGACCAGGTATTCAACATCACCATGAGTGCGCAGGCGCCGCAGCAATTGCGAGAAGCCGATATCGTGATCCATCCCGTGTTGGACGGCATGCTCGCCACGCGCTTTGATCTGCGAGATACGCTGCTGGCTGCCGGGTACGCGGCGGGACTGCGCGCGGTGCCGGATATACTGCAGCGCGTCAGGAGCCATATCGCGAGCGGGAGCGGCATTGACGATCCGGACTGCGCGGCCTTCGCTTCCCTGCTTCCCAGCGACGCGTCCATGAGCATTCTTCCCAACGCGAGACGTTGTGCGTTGCGCGAGGTACTGGATTCCTGCATCGGGATCAACCTCTCGGGTGAGCAACTGGTAAGTGCGATACGTCTTGTGCGATCGGGCGAGGATACGCATTACGACTTACTGGTACACGAGTACCCGCGTATCACAGGCATCGAATTGCAGGGCGTTACACTGCTTGGTGCATCGGCATTGTCGGGTATAGAATCGCGTTGGCGGGATCAGTGCATGAGCCATGTACATCTGCGCCAGTTGCGCGAGTACGTGTTGGAGGAATACCGCATGCGCGGGTATTCGCTCGCGCGCATTGAGCAGTTCGAGGTGCACAGCAGCACCGGTATCGTGTCGCTGCGTGTGAGTGAGGGACGCATCGCACGGCTCGCCGTCGAAGGCAACACGCGCACGGACAAGGTGGTCATACTCCGGGAGTTGCCGCTGAACGAGGGCGAGGTGTTCCGCATCTCTCAGGTGCGCGCCGGCTTGCAAAATCTCAACAGCCTTCAACTCTTCCACCATGTGACCTTCGATCTCAGCGGGGAAAGCGACAATGCGACCATGACCATCCGCGTCATCGAGCGGCCGTCGCAAATGTTGCAGCTCGGTGTGCTGGTGGACAACGAACGGAATGCGCAATTCGGCGTGGTGCTGCGGGACGCCAACATCTTCGGAACCGGTACGGAACTCAGTGGCAGTTTTCTCACTGGCGCGAAGAACCGCAACTTCACTCTGGAATATCGGACCAATCGTCTTTTTTACACGCCATTCAGCCTCACTGGACGCGCCTACGCGGGTTTTCGCGATTACAATTTCTTTGAAGACGTGGCGGGCGTGCCGCGAACGCGATACGAACGCGCGGTGACCTCGGTGTACCGCCGCATCGCCTACGGTGCAACGGCAGCACTGGGATTGAATCTCCAGCGTTTCGGCGCGCTGCAGGGTATATTCCGCATCGAGCAGCAGGAACTGCGCAGCACGGAATTCCGCACGCCGTTCGCCGAGGCATTTACCGAGCGTCACTTCCTGGCCAGTGCAGGACTGACGGCCACGGTGGATACGAAGGACCGCTACTCCTTCCCCCGCCGGGGCGTGTTGTTTCAATCCTCGTACACTTCCGCGCAAGCCGCTCTGGGCAGCGAGGTCTCGTTTTCCCGCTTGTACGCGAGCTATGAATTCTGGGCGGGCGTGGGTGACAACACCGTGGTGCTGCACCCTCATCTGGCATTTGGCTACGGCGACAAATCCATGCCTCTGACCGAGGAGTTCCGACTCGGCGGATTGCAGTCCGTCATCGGTATGAGGGAGAACGAATTCACAGGCCGGCAAATCATCACCGCGGGAATGGAACTCCGTTACACTCTGCCCTTCGACATACTCTTCGAAAGCCATCTGTCGTTGCGCTACGATCTCGGGCGCACCTGGGAGGAACCGGAACTCGTGCGCCTATCGGATTTGCGGCATGGCGCGGGTCTGCTGCTCGGACTCGACACTCCCATCGGTCCGGCGCTGTTCGGCATTGGAAAGAGTTTCTACTTTGTTCGCAACAACCCGGAGACGCCTGTGAAATTCGGACCCACGAACATGTATTTCTCCATCGGTGTCGAACTCGAATAGCGTATGAACGAGCGAACCCCGATGGTGGTCGGGGTTCGCGAATTGATCGAGTGTGCGTGCTGTCACTCCGCGCCACGAGTGCGCAGGAATTCCGTCAGAAGACGCACGCCAATGCCGGTGGCGCCTTTCGGGTGGTAGTCGGTGGCTTTCTCGAAGGTGGATGTTCCGGCAATGTCCAGATGCACCCAGGGAGCATCGCCAGCGAAATGGCGGAGGAAAGCCGCCGCGGTGATGGCACCGCCCCAACGACCGGCCACATTTTTCATATCGGCCACATCGCTTTCCAGCATGTTCCCATATTCCTCGTACAGCGGTAATTCCCACACACGTTCATGGCAGCGCTCGCCCGCTTCGCGCAGCCCGTTCATCATATCGGCATCGGTGCCCATCATGCCGGTGGCATGTGTGGCCAGAGCCACAACGATGGCACCGGTGAGCGTGGCGACGTCTATCACCCCCGCGGGTTTGTAGCGCTGCGCGTACACCAACGCGTCGGCGAGAATGAGGCGGCCTTCGGCATCGGTGTTCAGTACTTCGACGGTGCTCCCGTCGGACATGGTGATGATGTCGCCGGGACACATGGCGGCTCCGCCGGTCATGTTGTCGGTAACGGGAATCAAGCCCACGATGCGCAGTGGCAGTTTCAGTTTTGCCGCCGCCATGATGGTGGCGAGCACCACCGCCGCTCCACTCATGTCGGTTTTCATATCCTCCATCGCGGATGCGGGCTTGATGGACAACCCTCCGGAATCGAAGGTGATGCCCTTGCCGACCAGCACCCAGGGTTTGAGGCGGCGCTTTTTGTCGTTGTATTCCATGATGATAAAGCGCGGCTCATGCTCGCTGCCGCGGTTCACCGCCAGCAAGCCACCCATTTTATTCGTGGCGATTTCGCTGCGATTAAGCACAACAGTATTCACGAGCAGCTTTTTTCCCAGAGCCACGGCTTCACGCGCAAGCGCTTCCGGATGCAGGACGTTGGCAGGTGCGTTCGAGAGATTGCGCGCGTACTCCACGGCCTCGGCCAGCACAAGCGCGTGCTGTATCGCATCCTTCATGCGGCTCTGAAATCCCTCGTCCACGGTGGCGATGAGTAATTCCGCAATCTGCGTGCCTTTTTCCTGTTTCTTTTTCGCGATAAAGGCCTCGTATTTATACAGCGCGAGCAACGCCCCTTCGGCCATGGCGGTTACAGCATCGGGAAAGGAAACGGCAGGAATTTTGCGCACATGCTCGTCCAGCGGGCAGTACACCGCCAGCTTCGTCGCGTGCGAAACAGCACGAGCCGCTTGAGCGCCAGCACGGCGCAGACGCTCGATGGTCAATTCCTCCATGGCGCCCAATCCTACCAACATGAAGCGCGAGTCGGACGTGGGCACGGCGACACGTTCGTCGGCTTTTCCAGTGAATTGCCCCGATGCGCGAAGCTGTTTGACCACACCCTGCAATTCGGGAGCGATACGAGCGATCGCCGCATCGGCGGCGGCGGGATTGGAAAACAGGAGGAGGGCATGCACATCGGCGGCAATACGCGCGGGTGAACCATAGTGTCCGGTGCATTTGATCATGGCGTTCTCCAGTTTGCCCGCGCGGGAGAAGCGCCACGCGGTAGTGACGGGGTGGGTTGTCGATGCATTAGCACAGTGTAGGATAAAACACCGTCACATCCAACACCCGTGCTCGGTGGAAACGCATCAGGTGGGATGTGGGCTGTAGCGCGGCGCGTAAGGGGCGCGATTACCCTTTCGGATTGGCGGGACGGATATCGATCTCGCTGAGCAGTGCGCGACGCTCCATGCGGAGGGCGTCGAGTATGGTGTCGGCGACATTCTCAGAACTGAGGATGGCCGCACGGTTCGGCGACATGGAGGTATCGTCGAAAAACCGCGTGTCGGTGGAACCGGGAAACACAGTGATGACACGCACATTGCGCTCGCGCACTTCCAACATCAGCGATTGCGCGAGTCCGCGGACGGCGAATTTACTGGCGGCATAGGCCGTTCCGCCTGCGAATCCATTCTTACCAGCGAGAGAAGAGACGAGCACCACGTCGCCGCCGCCTGCTTCAATCATGCCCGGTATGGTATGCCGGAGCGTAAGGAAAACGCCGCGCACATTGGTATTCATCACCGCATCGAACTCCTCTGTGCGAAATTCGATCAACGGCCGAAAGATTCCGAAGCCGGCATTCGCGACCACGACGCGGACCACACCGAGCGTGAGGCGTACTTTCTCCAGAAAGGCCGCGACCTCTTCTTCGCTCGACACGTCCACCTGACCGATGACCAGATTGCGTGCATGCTCTCCGGCGTCGCGCTGCAATTCCTCGAGGCGGTAGTGCGAGCGGCCGCATGCCGCAACGCGCGCGCCCTCGGCGAGCAGTTTCAACGTCAGTGCGCGACCGATACCGCTTCCGGCTCCGGTGACGAGACAGACGGTGCTTTCGAACGACATCACAGACCTCCGCCGATAGGTTGCATACGAATTTCCTCGATCATCACGCCCGAAGGAGCGGCGCATGCGTGCAGGATGCTTGCGGCCACATCGTCGGGCGACATCATCTTGACGCCGTGTTTCTCGCGCACGCGTTCGGGCCAGATCGGCGTGTTGGTGGCACCCGGATAGACGGTGATGACGCGGACACCCGACTTGCGCACCTCAAGGCGCAGACAATCCGCCATGGCCTTGAGGCCCGCCTTGCCCGCGCTGTACACAGAGCTGTCGGGAAAGGCATGCACCGCGGCCATGGACGACACCATTACGATGGTTCCCTCGCCTCGCTCCACCATACCAGGCAAGACCGCCTTGGTAGTGAGAAAGGAGCCGCGCAGGTTGGTGGCGGTGAGACGATCGAAATCCTCCACCGAAGTGTCCATAAAAGAGCGGAACACTGTGGTGCCGGCATTGTTGATCAGCGCATGCACCGGTCCGAACTGCTCAAGAATACGTTGATGCGCAGCGCCCACCTCGGTGGCCGAGGAGACGTCGCAAGGCAACGCATGCACCTCGCCATCGGTGATTGCCGCCACAGTGTTGGAGAGAAGTTGAGGATTGCGCGCCGAGGCAATGACGCGCGCTCCCGCGCTTGCAAAGGCCACACACAGCGCTTGCCCGATACCAGTGCTGGCGCCGGTGATCCAAATCGTCGATGCTCGCACATCCATGTTAAAACCCCGTGTTGATGAGACGGAGGAACTCCTCGCGTGTTTTCTGATTACTGCGGAAGGCGCCCAGCATTTCGCTGGTGGTTGCCACGCTGTTCTGCTTCTGTACACCGCGCATCATCATGCACATATGACGTCCCTCGCACACCACCGCAACACCCAACGGATGCAGGGATTGCTGCAGAGCTTCGGCGATCTGCTGCGTCATGCGTTCCTGCACCTGCAGGCGCCGTGAGAACACTTCCACCAGACGAGGGATTTTGCTCAGACCGATAATTTTCCCATTCGGGATGTAGGCCACATGGCATTTCCCGAAAAAGGGCAACATGTGATGTTCGCACATCGAATAGAAATCGATATCCTTGACGATGACCATCTCGCTGTATTCTTCTTCAAACACCGCGCCATTGAGAACATCGTCGATGTTCATCCCATACCCTTGCGTGAGGAAGCGCATGGCCTTGGCCACGCGGTAGGGTGTACGTTTCAGGCCCTCGCGCTCGGGATCCTCGCCCAGTCGTTGGAGCATGTCGTAGACATGCGCCTCGAACTCTGGTTCGTGATCGTCTTGCCGCGTCTCCATCACTCCTCCCCTCGATAATCCACGATATTTTTTTCCGTTTCGAACAAACGAACATTATGCAGCCGCCCCTGAGGGATGCGGTGCACCAGTTGCTTCCAGATGGCTATGGCGATGTTCTCGGCCGTGGGGATCACGCCTTTCATAAAATCCACGTCCTCATTCAGATTCTTGTGATCCACTTTCGCGAGTACGAATTCCTGAATCACATCCTTGAGTTGTTTGAGATCGACCACGTAGCCGGTTTCGGGATCCACGTCGCCGGCGACGGTGACTTCCAGATAGTAGTTGTGCCCGTGTCCCGCCGGATTGTTGCATTTGCCGAACACCTGCGCGTTGCGCTCATCGCTCCACGCCGGGTTGAACAGCCGATGTCCGGCGGAGAAGTGCTCCCTGCGCGTGACATACATCATGATGCGAGATCTCCTATCAGACTACGCCGCAACTCCCCTTCCAGCGAAACCTCGGCGCTGCATTCGGGATGGCAGGCGGTGATGGCGGCGGGAACATGCTCATCGCAAAACAGCAGTGCCTGCTTATCGTTCAAGCTGAAGCGCACGTAGAGTACGTCGCTCTCGCAGGCGATATCATCGTCCACTTCGAAACCCGCCGGGATGCGCTCCGTCCCGATTCGCATACCAAGACAGCCGTGGGTGAGTCCGCTCATGCGCTTGAGACGTTCGTCCAGCGAGGAAAATTCCGGCACGCTGATGATCAAGGTGCCGCTGAGTTCGTTGCGCCGCGGCACCAGCAGATTGAAGCAGCTCAGTTCCAACGAGATGCGTTCGCGTGAATCGTCACGCTCGGTGCGCAGCATCTCCTGGACCTGGAAGCGCACGGTGTCGCGGTTTTCAAAAATCAGTACACAGGCATCGGAGATACTGATGCGCCTGAGCGCACGCAAGGCCGACATCTCTTTTCGCACTCGTGCGCGATCGCTCTCGTACGCTTCGATGGTCTGGATGTCGTCGACGGTGAGAAGTTCCATTATTGAGGGCTTGTTTCGTGGATAAGATTGTTCGTTCGACGGGCACGACGTGGAGCGTTGGCAATGCCGGATTGAGGCCTGCGTGTGTGTTGGAGCTACAGAGCGGCGAGGACTTCGTCCACGTGCCCTTTGACTTTCACTTTCGGGAATATCTTTTTCACCACACCATGCTCATCGATGATCACCGTGCAACGCTCGATGCCCATGAACGTTCTGCCATACATGCTTTTCTCCTTCCAAGCCCCGTAGGCCTCGAGCATGGTGTGGGATTCGTCACTGAGCAATTCAAACGGCAATTCATGCTTCTGCTGAAATTTCCGATGGGATGCGATGGAATCGGCCGACACGCCGAAGACCAGCGCGCCGGCGGCTTGAAGGCGTGCGAAGCTGTCGCGGAAATCGCAGGCCTCCTGTGTACATCCGGGGGTGTTGTCTTTCGGGTAGAAATAGAGTACGACCGTGTTGCCTTTGAGGTCTTTCAGCGACACGGTGGCGCCGCTGGAGGAAGGGAGGGAAAACGCGGGGGCTTTTTTACCGACAGCGATCATCGTACTGCTCCGTCAGGAAAAGGGTGCGAATTTCATCCAGCCGCGAGCACACGCGGCGCATGATGGGAAAAGGAACGAAAAAAGACGCGGCCACAACGTCGGGCTGTCCGTCCTGCGGTGGCCGCATACCATGTATCGGCGAAATCCGCCATGCACAAACGCAGGGCGTCAGGCGATTGCCGCGAGTTCGGCCTTGATCGCCTCGTAATCCGGTTCAATACCGGGATTCTCCGCGATCCACTGGTAGCGGATCACGCCCTCGCCATCGATGATGAACACTGAACGCTGCGCGGCGGTGTAGCCCTCCATGCCAGCGAAGTTGTCGAGCGCAACGCCGTAGGCTTGCGTGGCCTCGCGGCGGTAATCGGACAGCACAGGAAACTCGAGGCCGTTCTTACCGGCGAAGGCGCCGTTGGCGAAAGGAGCATCGACACTGATGCCGATCACATTGGCATTGAGCGAATTGAGTTCCGCCATGGAATCGCGGAACGAGCACATTTCCTTCTCGCACACACTGGTGAATGCCGCCGGGAAAAAGGCAAGCACTGTCTTTTTCCCCTGGAATTCGTCCAGCGTCCTGATCGTCCTGTTGGTGTCCGGCAAAGAAAACGCCGGGGCTTTGCTTCCGGGTGCGGGCATGGGTACTCCTTGTTTACGGTTATTTGGCTTTGCAGCCGATTTTCACAGTGACCTGATACTCCACCGTGGTCGCGTCGACCATACGTCCACGCACGGATTGCATCTCAAACCACGCCACGTTGTAGGTGTCCGCAACGGCCGTGAGAGCTTGCTTGATTGCCGCTTCGATACCTTCGGTCGAGATACCGACCACTTCCTTGTACTCGAAAATCGATGCCATGTGATAGAATCCTCCAATTGTAGAGAAACACGGGCGCGCGCGTAAGCGTTCCGCCCTCGGTGAATTATCGTGTCATGTCGTAGTATTTAAGCACGTACTCAGAAACCATTCGATCGGTATTGAACACAGGGATGAGTGTCTCCATCGAACGTCGCACGCGCTGCAACCATTTTCTTGGCAAACCGAACTGATCTCGCTCGTAAAACGCCGGGATAAGCTCGTGCTCCAGCAAAGTGTAGAGTGCCTGCGCATCGCGTTCGTCCTGTATGGCAGCGTCCTCGGCATGCTCGTCGCCACCGATACTCCAACCGTTGCTACCGTCGTAGCCCTCGCGCCACCAGCCGTCCTGAATACTGAGATTCAATCCGCCATGAATCAGAATTTTCATTCCACTGGTGCCACTGGCCTCCATCGGACGCCGAGGGGTGTTGAGCCACACATCAACACCGGAAATCATATGCCGCGCCACGTTGATATCGTAATTTTCCAAATACACCACCTTGCCGAACAGTGCGGGATTTTTGGTAAATCCGACGATCTGTTGAATGAAACGCTTTCCTTCATCATCGCGGGGATGGGCCTTGCCGGCGAATACAAGTTGCACCGGTCGGTCCTCGTTGTTGATCAACTCCGCGATGCGGTTGAAATCACGGAAAAACAGCGGTGCCCGTTTATATGTGGCAAAACGCCGTGCGAATCCAATGGTCAACACATCGGGATTCAGGATGGCATCCTGCAGCGTGGCGTATTCCGCATGCGCATGGGAGGCCTGATGCCGCAACATACGGCGCACATATTCGATGAAATCGCGGCGGAGTCCGTAGCGGAGCGCCCACAGATCAGAATCCGGGATAAGATCGGGATCGGAGACCTGCGACCAGATGGCCTGTTTCTTCAGGTAGTAAATCCACTTCTCACCGAGATGTTTGTGCCAGAACTGACGGGTGCGATACGCCATCCAGCCGAGGATGTGCACTCCGTTCGTGATGTGGCCGATCGGGACGTCATCGGGACTGGTTGCGCCGAACAGGTCCATCCACATTTCACGACTCACGCGGCCATGCAATTCGCTCACGCCATTGGCGGCTCGCGACATGCGCAATGCGAGCACGGTCATGCAGAACGGTTCCTCGGCATCCGCGGGGTGTTCGCGACCGTAGGCCATCACCTCCTCTTGCTTGAGGCCGAGCGTATCGCGGAAGCTGCCGAACATGTGGTCCAGCAAATCGGCGCTGAAGCGATCATGACCGGCGGGCACCGGAGTATGCGTGGTAAAGACGCAGTGCTGGCGCACCCATTGTTCGGCATGTTCACGTGTGGCACCGGCCGCGAGGCGTTCGCGCAGCAATTCGAGTGTGAGAAAGGCGCTGTGTCCCTCGTTCATGTGATACACCCAGGGGTGGATATCGAGTTGACGAAGGAAGCGCACACCGCCGATGCCGATCACGATTTCCTGCATCACGCGCGTGGTGCTGTCGCCGCCATACACACGCGCGGAAATCTCACGGTGATGCACATCATTCTCGGGCCGATTCGTATCGAGCAAGTACAGCACGGCGCGGCCGACTTTGACGCGATAGGCATGGAAGGTCACTCGCGCGTGTCCAATTTCCACTGATGCCACGATGGGATTGCCAGCGTTGTCGGCGACGAGTTCGAGGGGAAGTGAAGCGGGATTCAGCAGCGGGTAGGATTCGTTCTGCCAACCATCGGGACCGATGGATTGTTGGAAGTACCCGTTGCGGTAGAACAGACTGATGCCGATGAAAGGCACGCCGAGATCGCTGGCAGACTTGGTATGATCACCCGCAAGAATACCCAGTCCGCCGCTGTACACAGGCAGGGATTCGTGCAACCCAAACTCCGCGCTGAAGTAGGCAACGCACTTGTCCTCATGTCCATCGATATGCGCACGATACCAGGTATCGTCCTTGCGCATGTAATCGTCGAACTCCTGAAGAATGTCTTCGACGCGTTCGAGGAACTCTTTTTCCGACAGGCGAGCGCGCAATTCATCGCGCGAGATGGCTTGAAGCACGGCCACGGCATTGTGGTTGGAGGATCGCCACTTGCGCTCGGACAGGGTGTGGAAAATGTCCTGCGCCTTTGGATTCCACGTCCACCAGAGGTTGTAGGCGAGTTCGCGCAATCCGTCACTGGCGGTTTCGATGCGGCGAAGAAGTGCTGAATTCATGTACGGAACCTTCCTGAATGTTCACTATCCTTTAGCACCGTTGGGCGATGGCGCGAGTGCGTTTTTGTGCACATCGCGTGATTCGCCGAGCAAATGTTGCATGCTTTTACGCACAGCGGCGGGTTGGATGGTGAGGAGCCATCCCGGCGTCGCCCTGCCAAAACGAAGCACGCACGGTGAGAAAGTAAGATAGGCCACGAGGGCGGATTGTACAACCGGTGATGCGTTCCTGGGCACAGGTGGATATACTTCAGTACGGTCGGCCACAGGGTTGGGAGGGGCGGAAGGTGGATTCATGAATCGACCGAACGCTCGTCCGACCACCCTGCGCCGCTCGGAAGAGCATGGGGGATCAGGCCCCGTGGTCAAGGTTGGGCCAAAGGTGGATTCATGAATCGACCAAACCCCCGCCCCGGACCCGGCGCCGCTCCGAGGAGGGTGCGTGGCGGGCTGACAGGGGTTGGCAAGGGGCCAAAGGTGGATTCATGAATCGACCAAATCCCCGCCCCGGACCCGGCGCCGCTCCGAGGAGGGTGCGTGGCGGGCTGACAGGGGTCGGCGAGAGGCCAAAGGTGGATTCATGAATCGCCCGAACGCTCGCTCAGCACGCCGAAGACGGCTGAAACCCGGAGAGCTAAGGCCGACCAGCGTCCCGCAGCCACCATTTCCACACCATTTTATCCTTTTCCTCCCGCCCCGACGCACACCTCCCCCGCCCGCTCGACATCCATCCGACGCCTCGGCCCCCCGCGCTCACACCACGCGTCGAAACTCCGCTACAAGCTTCCTCTCGGCTTCCCGATAAACACCTTACCCGGACCAATACGTCCGAAATATGGCCCGCCGGTTCCCCCCTTCGATGCTCCCATCCCGCTCCCGACCTTGACCGGCGCTCCTTTCGCCAGTGGACACAACAGGCGACTCATCATCACATACGCCCGTCCCAACAACATGCTATCAAACGGACGCTCCAGTAGTGGATCCGCGCCTCCATCGGCGATCGCCCACAGCACGTCTGCCATCGTCGATGCGGCCTCCGCTGCAACGCGCGTGCAAGTCTCCTCGGATAAACCCACGTGTAGAAACTCCCGTCCCACCTCCTCGATCAGCTCCGCGATCTCCGCTTCGTCATACACGACACGGTCCATGTATCCTGTTCTCCAGTACGACCTGTCCCGCACGCCCCTGAGTAGATTGATTCGCCGCGCACTGCTCATCTTCAACTGGCCAACGAACATGGGAATCATCATCGTCCGCCGCCGGTACAGCCGCTCCAGCATGCGTAGGGCCACACGTCGAATGATGTTGCGTCGAGAAACAATGGTCACAACAAGCACCACCGCCATGGGAAGGATGTTCATCGCGTCCACCCTCACATGCGGCTGGCGATGCTGCGCAGTACCGATGAAGTCAAGAAACTCCTCGCCGTACGCGTTCAACCGTAACACACCTCCCCGATACTCGCCCAATGGAGGAGAACTCTTCCGCACAGGTAGGATAAGGTGGTAGGTCCCGGGTTCGGAATAATCGTGATACGGTGATCGGTCGAAACTCAGTTTTCCATCAATGGTCATCGCTTTCTCCATCGGCTCCCTGCCAATGAATAACGGTGCTATGAATCATCAACCTAAAACAACGACATCGGATATGCAAGATGCTTTTTTGCCGCTCCCGACAGCCGATCCAACAGGCAAAGCCGCGCCGCCTTATCGATTCACCGAAAGGGGTGTCAGGCGAAGCGGACGGAACAGAGCGTCCTCAGCCTCGATGGTGCGCCACAACTGTCGACGCGCCTGTTCATCCCCAAGCTGCGCCCACGCTCGGTCGAGACGCGCCCCGAGTGTGTCGCGCAATTCAATGCGGCGCTGCACGTCCGATACCTGCAACCATCCATGCTGACGAAACAGCGTCCAGAGCTTGGACACCACAATGCGCGGTGCTGCGTGTTCCGTACTGGACAGCACGGCACGAATCCGCTGCTCCGCCCCGCTGTCCCATATCATGTCACCGGCGATGTGTTGTCCACTTCGTGAGGCATCACGCCGCAAACGAGCCATGAACGGGCTCCGCACGTCCACCTGGACACGCGAAGCGTCGTCTGCAAACCCTCGCTCCACAAGCACGGTCGCCAAACCACGACATTGCGTCTCGGTCAGATTGCTTCGCACGAGATCGAGGCCACGCCCAATGAGCACATCGCCCATGGGCCCTTGTAGCAATGGCAACAGGCGCCCGATGGCCTGCGCGATGAACTGTCCCTGACGGTAACAGCGCGTGTGATCGCCGTACTGGAAACCCTTGCGCTGCCGCAAGGCCTGAAGCTGAGCGCCGGGCTGCTCGTAGCCTAGCAACTCGAGTATGCCGAACATGTCGGAGAACCCCACCTCGATCCAGTACCCAATACTGTCGCGCCCGCACAATCGCGCCACCCGCCGCAACAATTCCGGTCGACCGCGTGCGGCCCGGACATTGGATATGATGTTGGACGCCTCGTTCTCGTATCCGAGTTCGGAGCGCGTTCCCCGGGGCACGCCGGTGATGTGAAGCGTACCTTCATCCAAATCCACGGTCAGAAGCTGAATCGCATCCGCGCGTCCATTTTCCCTGCCGAGACGGCTGTCTATACCGATGAGAAGAATGTCCAAACTGTGCACACCTTCAGCGGGTATCGCAGGGAACTCCATGCTCGCCAGATCATCGTCCAGGCGAATGTCGAGTGGCGGCAGCGCCGGAGTGCTGTCGAGTCCATGCGGCATGCTGTCCTGAAGTCGGAAAAGTAAAAGAGCCGAATCACGCTCTGCCGCGCGATGCGCCGGACGCAGCAGGCGATCGAGCCGGGCACTCGAGCGCGCGGTCTGTTCCAATACACGCACTGCGGTCCGCGCACCCACCTTCTCTGGTGCCTCCACAACTCCCGCAACGGGACCGACGCGGGCAATGACACTCCACAACGCGAGCAACAGTAATACTACCGCATGCGCCAACAGTACGCGGCGAAAGAGCATGCGGCGACGCTTGCGGCGCAGCAGATAGAGGCGATGTCGTTCGTACGTGTTCATGACAGTCAGACCGGGGGCGTACACCTCGCACCAGCGGCGAGCAACCATGCGCGGTCGACCCGTATCGTGCAATGCACCTTACCCGGACGCGTTCCGACCGGCAGTGGGTGTTCCGCCCGGCCCGTTTATTGCGGGCTTTTGTAAATCAGCGTGTCACCGGTGCGCAGAAATCGTCGCACGGGATTCCACGCGCGTAAATCCTCCACGCTCACCTCATACTTCTTGGCGATGCTGTACATCGTCTCGCCGCGTTCCACCACGTGAACGCGGGTGACCATAGCTGCCGGGGCTGTGTCACGCTGTGTCGCGCCCGCAGTGGGATTCGACGATGCTTGCACGTTCGGCGCATTGGGCACCTTCGCTGGCGTCGTGGAAGCTGGCGTCGTGGCCGCTGGCGTCGGCGTGCTCACGGCAGGCGTGTTCGTCGTGGGCGGCGTGGCCGTCGTGGGCGACGTGGCGACGGGTTTCACGGGATTGCGCGAGGTGTTTCCGCTTTCCTTGTTTGCACCACGTTGCGGTGTGTCGTTCATCGAGGCGCCTTTTGGATCGCGCCCGGGATTGCGTATGGTCAACTCCTGACCAATCACGATGTTGTTGCCCTTGATCTTGTTCTCTTCGCGCAGTGCTGAAACAGTCACACCGTATTCACGTGCGATACTGTTGAGGTTGTCGCCGCGCTGCACGATATGTGTCACGCCGCGCCCGTCCTTCCCTGCCTCGCGCTGCTGCACTGCACCCGCTGGTGGCGAAGTCATCGCGGAGGGTTTCTCACCATGTGCGCCACGCAGTTGCAGCACCTGCCCGGGACGCAAATTGTCGCCGGACAGCGCGTTCCACGTTCGCAAGTCCTTGACCGCCACACCTGTCGCACGCGCAATGCTGTAAAGATTATCGCCCGGCTTGACGGTGTAAGAACCGACTGGTGTCGGAGGGATCTCGTTGACCACAGCAGACTCCGTCACAGCGGCGCGTTCACCTCGAACAGACGGGTTCTGAGCCTGTACCTGCGTCCCTTTTACTGGAGCGGTGACAAGGGCAGATTTGTCCGTGCTTGTCTCCGAGGACGCGGGTGTACGAACCGGCGATACCGAGGATTTCTCCGACGCCATCGTGGACCCGGACTTGCGTACAGTGGTGGCCAGCTTCGGGTCGTAGAGAAAAAGGGATTGCCCACTCCGAATCGACTCGTCCTTCAACCCGTTCCAGCGCTTGAGATCGTCCACCGCGATGTTGTGCATGGTGGCAATGCGATACAGGGTCTCGCCTTTCAGTACCACATGCATGGAATCCTTGCCTTGGCGGGAGGATGACTCCTCACGAATTGCAGGGACCGCGTCCCTGCTCGCCGGACGTGCATCCTGTTTTGCCGCAAGGGTCTCCTGTTTCGAGGCGTTGTCCTGCTTCGTTGCCAAGGATTCCGCCGGTCGCACGCGCAAGGTTTTCCCGGTTTTTACACGGGTGGATTTCAGACCATTCCACTCCATGAGATTTTGTATCGTGACGTCAAACGTCTGGGCGATACTCGCCAGCGATTCTCCCCGGCGAACCTTGTGCGTCTCGACAGTGGGAGCCGCGGTGGCGCGAGCGGAAGTCACCGGCAATTCGCGATCATTCGCGGTCACCGCCGTCGTCGCCACATTCGCCACAGGAGCGGCAGGCGGCGGCGTCTCGGGCGAGGCCGTCGCAAGCGACGGCCCGATGGTTGTGTCGCTGCGCGGCTCGCGCACCCACACGGCAAGCGTGCTGCCGGCGAGAAGACGTTGGTCGGGAGCCATGTTGTTCCAGCGAATCAAATCATGTACCGTCACGCCGTAATACTGCGCGATGCCACCGAGTGTCATTCCCGGTTCCACTTGTAAATTCACGCGTGTGCGTCCCTCCGTGCGCTTGAGCGGATCGCGCTCATTGCGCGGCGCGCTGAGATTGTCTATCGCCACGGCATGCGTGCTGCGCGTCACCGCTTCCTTGTGCGGTACCGCAAGCACCTCACCCACCTTGAGGGAGCGGGCGCTGGCCATGTTGTTCGCCTTGACGATTTGGCCGACGGTCACTTTGTACTTTTTGGCAATCTTGTACAGCGTTTCACCCCGCTTCACCTTGTGCTGCGACACCACCATTTCCACCGATGTGGCATCGGCAGGTGGGGCGTACGGTTTGACTTCGGCGAAGGAGAGGTCGAATATGCCGCGTGTACCCTTCGGAATGCGGAGTACGTGACGCTTGCGTGGCGTGGTGCTCTGCAACAGCATGGGATTGTAGGCCTGCAACTCCTCCATCCCGATACCAACGCATTTTGCAAGATCCTCGAGGTGGTAGGTATCGAACACACTCACGGTATCGTACTCGAGCGGACGGTGCAGCATTACATCGGTGAGATCGTACTCCTGCGGATCGAGGGCGATGATGGAAACCGCGATATAGCGCGGAACATAATTTTGCGTTTCGTCGGGCAGCAACGGACGGATGTCCCAATACGAAGGGTTCTTGATGCCGGATTTCTTGATCGCGCGGCTGATGCGCCCCGCGCCAGCGTTGTAGGCCGCAAGCGCGAGATGCCAATCGCCGAAGGTGTTGTACAGATCACGGAGATGCCGCGCGGCCGCGCGTGTGGATTTTTCGGGATCGCAGCGGTCATCGGTGAAATAGTCGCCTTCAAGTCCGTACATCTCACCGGTGGATTTCAGGAATTGCCACAGTCCCACGCATTTGGCCCAGGAACGCGCGATGGGATTGACACCGCTTTCTATCATGGTCAGGTAAATGATCTCCGGCGGCATGCCCTCTTCGCGGAGAATCGGCTCCATCACAGGGAAGTATCGACCTGACCGTTCGAACCATTTCACAAAATGCTTGCGCATTTTTGTGGTGAAATACACAATGTTCTTCTCCACTTCCACATTCAGTGGCAATGGAATGGTCGTGGGCCGAGGCTCCTTGAAATGCAACGTCGTCAAGTCGATACTGTCGGCTTCGACACTCTCGTCGGCCAACAACTGCAAGGCCGACATGGGCACCTCGATGGCGCTGTTGGCGATCACAGGTTCGCAGCTTTTGTAGAGGGCGGTGAGTTTGCCAAGCAATTCGGTGTAAACGGGATCAGCTTCGATGTCGGGAAGATAGCTGGCGCGATCCAGCTTCTCCGACGCCAACGCGCACTGCCGGAGCGTGGTGAACGTATCCTGCTGCGCCAAGGCCTTGCTCGCGAGCACGATGTGCAAACGCGCCCTGTCCATCAGCGGCTCTTTCTCCGATGCCTCGACTGCGGGAGCGATGGGATCATCGCCAAAATCGATGTCGGGACGTGGGAGAAAGGGTTCGGTGGGTGCGGGCGCCAGCGTGTCGGGAGTCAACGTGGCCACCGGAGGCGGGGATGCGCTTTCGTCTCGGCTGAGTTCCTTCTGCGATGAGCAGGCCGCGAACAACACGACCGCCAGAACAAAGAGAACAAGCTGCCGGGACTGTGGCGATGCGATTCGTACAGTCATAACACCTCGATGCGAAGGAGGAACGGCTCAATCTTCCGCCACAACCGCCTGGACGCCGAAGTACGGCGCCGCGGCTATGCGGATATCAGGAAAAACTACGAAGCGCACATGAGAAAATCAATGAAACGAAAAGCGTAAGGCCTTGCAAATCAATCAGTAATCACGGGCTCTGCGGGTTGGACGCTGGTGGGGCTCCGTCGGGAGTGGAGGACGGCGCTGGCGCTGAGGTCACCTCGCCGATTTTTTCAAACACAAGAATACCGAACGTACGCTTCGGTTCTATGAACTGCTGCAACGGGGCGAACGCCGGGTTGTTGTCGAAATAATTCATCGGCACATCGCCGCCGAATTGGTTGAAGCCATAATGGCTGTCCCATACAACGATCGATCCGATAGGCGCGTCGCGCAGGGTTTCGATGAACATCGCACGGTCGCGGTTCTTGTCGTTGATGTCGATGTCGGCGAAATAGCGGAACAATACATGATTGCCGAACAGCGGTCGGGAACGGAATTCCTCCGGCTGTGCCACATACCACTCCGCCGCAACCTTCACCGTCTCGGCTTCGGCATCGAGCGTGCGTGGCTTCTCGGCATAGCCCGTGTAGGCGATGCCGCCAAGCAGCAGCAATGACGCGAGCATGCCCCCGTTGATGATGCGAGCATAGGCGAACAATCCGAACAGTGCCAACACCGCGATCACGAACGCGGTGTGATCGTAGCGCGGTGTGTCGAGCATGATCAATCCGTTGGATTCACGCGAAAGAA
>JAMIQH010000045.1:0-11094 GCA_035914695.1 Bacteroidota bacterium
CCGGCTTCGTGCGTTTGAGAAAGGCCGGTCGGAATTTCGTCGGCCTCTGTCCGTTTCACAAGGAAAAAACACCCTCCTTCAACGTAAATCCCGAGCGGAACATTTACAAATGTTTCGGCTGCGGCAAAGGCGGCGATCCGATCGGCTTCATCATGGACATGGAGAATGTGTCCTTTCTCGAAGCCGTGGAAGAACTCGCCGACCGCTACGGCATCGCCATCGATCGCGAGGGCACGCAACCCACAGCGGAGAAGCGCGAGGATATCGAGGCGCTGTACGATGCCACGCGTCTGGCCGCGCACTATTTTCACGACACCCTGCAATCGGATGCGGGCGCCATCGGCCGGGAGTATTACAAGCGCCGACAGTGGAGCGCCGACACGCAGCGCGCCTTCGGGCTGGGATTCGCGCCCGCGGGCTGGAGCGGCCTGCTCGACCATTTGCGCGGCGAAGGCGTGGACATGGACATCATGGAGAAAGCCGGCCTGGTGGTGCGCAAGGACGGCGGGCGCAGCTACGACCGCTTCCGCAATCGCGTGGTGTTTCCCATCGTCCACGTCACACGCAAGGTGGTGGGCTTCGGCGCCCGCGCGCTCTCGCCCGAGGACGAGCCGAAGTACCTGAATTCTCCCGATTCGGTGATTTACAATAAAAGCCGTGTGCTGTATGGTTTGTCGCAGGCCGCGTCCGTCATCCGCGAGCGCGACGCCGTGATCGTTGTCGAGGGTTACGCGGATGTAATCAGCATGCATCAGGCGGGTGTGCGCAACACTGTGTCCACCAGCGGCACCGCGCTCACGCCCGATCAGGTGCACATGCTGCGCCGCTACACGCGGAACATTTTTTTCCTCTACGACGCCGACTCGGCCGGTATTGCCGCCATGCTGCGCGGCCTTGATGTGATACTCGCCGAGGATTGCGATGCGCGCGTGGTGCGACTGCCCGCCGGGGAGGACCCGGATTCCTATGTCCTGAAATACGGTGAAGAGGCCGTGCTCGAGCAGCTCGGCACCGCCGTGTCCTTTGTGGATTTCGTCACCGACCGCTACAAGGCCGAGGGTCGGCTGGATTCGCCCGAAGGCATGGCCTCGGCCGTGCATCATATCGTGGGCATGATCGCGAAAATGGACGACCCCATACGGCGCGAATTTTACGTGCGGCATATCGCCCGCAAATACGGGATGTACGAGAACGTGTTGTTTCAGGAGTTGGCCAAGGTGCTGCGCGGTGCGAAACGCAGGGAGCGTGCTGTGCCCGTGGAGGAAACGGAGGAAGCCCCACGGACCGAGGAACGGGATGTGCCGTTGCCACGGGAGGAACGGATATTCTGCTCGCATCTGCTGCTGGCCCCGCGCGAAGTGCAGAGCGAGGTGTTGCACTCCATCAGCATCGCCCATTTCCGCCACCCGCGCATACAGCGCATACTGCATGAGCTGTTCGAACAGGAGGAGCACGAGGGCGCGGTGAACAGCAACGCCCTGTGGAATCTCGCCACCGACGATGCCGCGATGCACACCCTGCTCGCCGATTTGATGATGCCGCGCGACGAACCCAACAGCGATTGGAGCGAACGGCAAATCGTGGTGGAAGTGGACCATCGCCGAGTGCTCTGCGACGACTACCGCGCCGTGCTGCGCCTGCGTTTCGACGAGCGCCGGCGCGGCTACATGGATGCGCTGCGCGTCGAGCAGGATTCGGAGACGCAGCTCGATCTCATGCGGAAAAAGGCGGAAGTGGATAAAATTCTGCTCACGTTGAACGACATCGCCGGTATCACCGAACTTCCGGATCCCGACGAGGAGTAGCCCCCGACCCTCCAGGCGTCGAAAGAGGAACGGAGGAGGGCGAACGCGCAAAAGAACCATGCAAACGCCGCGTGTGTTGTGTGTGTCATGTTCCATCAACGAGGAAAGACCATGGCAGTACTTACTCCCGAGCAACTCGATACGCAACTCGCCACACTCGACGGCTGGTCGATCGTGGACGGCCAATTGCACCGCGTGTTTGTCACCTCAACCTTTCATCGCGCCATCGCCCTTGTGGTGCAGGCGGGCATGCTCGCCGACGTCGCCGATCATCATCCGGACATCGACATCCGCTACAATCGCGTCACCTTCGCGCTGTCCACGCACAGCGAGGGCGGCATCACGGAAAAGGACTTCGCTCTTGCGCGGGGGATAGAGGAGGCGTATCGGGGCGGGTAGTGGGAGCTTGCCTGCATCGCACTCCGGGTGAATGCAATGTGAACACGGAGAACACCGAGAGCTTCGCCACACCGAGGGCTCAGAGGGTTCGCGCCTAATCGTCTCCGCGCCCTTGCGTTGGCTCGATTACCGCGGCGCGCACGACTCGAGCGGGTAGCAACCTCAAACATTCCTCCACGCCCGCGCTCTCCGCGCGCTCTTCGAATGTATCCCGCACTCAGCCAGCCCGGAAGGTCAAGGAATTGCATGAGCCCCCGCGCATTGCGTATACTTGACCATCGCATCGTTTTTCACGCGAAAGCAGGAGCATGCATGGCAAAGACACACGACGAATTGTTGAACATTTTCAAGCAGGCGGGGGCGTTTCTCGAAGGGCATTTCGTGCTCACCTCCGGCTTGCACAGTCCGCATTACGTGGAGAAGTTCCGCGTGCTGGAGCATCCCGCGCATACCGCCGAACTCTGCGCGGAATTCGTGGCGCAGTGGGGTGGACAGAGTCCCACCGTGGTGCTGGGCCCGGCCACGGGCGGCATTATTCTCGCGCATGAAACCGCGAAGCAACTGGGCATTCGCGCCATGTTCACCGAGCGTGTGGATGGTGCCATGGTGCTGCGCCGGGGCTTCGAACTGACAGCCGAGGACCGCGTGCTGCTGGTGGAGGATATTGTGACCACGGGTGGCAGCATGTTCGAAGTGATCGACGTGGTGAAGGCCACGGGTGCCAACCTGCTGGGGCTCGCGTTTTTGGTGGACCGCAGCGGAGGCAAGGTGGATTTCGGCATCCCATCGCGGGCGTTGCTCACGCTGGACGTGATCACATATCCGCCCGACGATTGTCCGCTGTGCCGCGACGGTGTGCCCATACGCAAGCCCGGCCGTTCCGGCAAGAAGTGACGCCGCATTGATCATTACCGCGCCGGGAGGTATTTTCCGGCATCAGGCCTCACCATCATAGCTCGAGACGCGTATGAGTCTTGCCGTGACCTTTTCGACCATACCGGAGATGTTCCTGAATCTCACGGATTTGTATGCCGACGAACAGCGTCCATTGTTCATGCGCAAGGTGGAGGGGCAATTCCAGCCGTTGCACTATCGCGACATGCGCGCGCAAGTGGCGATGTTTTTCCATGGTCTGCTCAAGCTGGGTGTGCGGCGCGGCGATCGTGTCGCATTGATTTCGGAGAATCGGTCGGAGTGGGTGATCACCGATCAGGCGGTGCTCGCGCACGGCGCGGTGAACGTCCCCATTTTCCCCTCGCAGACCGCCAAGCAAATCGAGTTCATCCTCCGCGACGCCGGGGCTTCGGTGGTGGTGCTGTCGAACCGTTACCAACTCAGCAAGATCGAACGCATACGCGACGACGTGCCATCGCTGAAGCACGTCATTGTGATGAATGAACTCGATGACCGGCCGGACAACGTGCTCTCGTTCGCCGACGTGCTCGGCTCCGGCGCGTCGGATCATCAGCAGCACCCGCATGCGTTGCGCGAAGCGGCGGCCACGATTCTGCCCGAGGATTTGTGTACCATTATCTACACCTCGGGCACCACGGGCAACCCCAAGGGCGTGATGCTTTCGCATGCGAATTTCGTATCGAACATCGTCGCGGCCGCGAAAATCCTGCCGATTTCGGACACGGACACCCTGCTTTCCTTCCTCCCGCTGTGCCATGTGTTCGAGCGCATGGCTGGCTACTACACCGCCATTTCCTGCGGCGCCACCGTGGCCTACGCCGAAAGCATCGAAACCGTGGCCGAGAACATGCTGGAGATCAAACCCACCATTGTCATCGCCGTGCCGCGTTTGTTCGAGCGTATTTACAATCGCGTGATGCGCATGGTCGAGAAGGATGCCGCCGTGAAGCGGCGCATTTTCCACGCCGCCATCGGCACGGGCAAGGCCTACGCGCGGGCGCGGAAGCAGTCCGGTGTGGGTCCGTTGCTCGCCGCGCGGCATGCCGCCGCCAACGCGCTCGTGTTTGGCAAGCTCAAGCAGCGCACCGGCGGACGGATTCGCTACTTCGTATCCGGCGGGGCCGCGCTGCCCCGCGAGTTGGGCGAATTTTTCGAAGCCGTGGGCTTGCTGATCATTGAGGGTTACGGACTCACGGAAAGCTCACCGGTGATCTCCGCGAACCGCCTCGACAATTACCGCTTCGGCTCGGTGGGATTGCCCTTGCCGGGCATTGAGGTGCGCATTGCGGAGGATGGGGAAATACTCACACGCGGTCCGCATGTGATGCGTGGATACTACAACAACCCCGACGCCACCGCCGAGGCCATCGACGCCGAGGGGTGGTTGCACACCGGCGACATCGGCGTGCTGGACGAGGAGGGTTTTCTGCACATCACCGACAGGAAGAAGCATCTTTTCGTGAGTTCGGGCGGCAAGAACATTGCGCCGCAGCCCATCGAAAATCTCTTCGCCGGCAGCGAGTTCATCGACCAATTCGTGCTCATCGGCGACAAGCGCATGTTTCTCACCGCGCTGATTGTGCCGGATTATGAGGCCCTGAAGCAGTACGCCGCCAAGCACGGCATCACCTACAATGATCCCGAGGAATTGACCGAGCATCCGGACGTACTCAAAATTTTCGAACAGACCATACAGGCGCGGCAGAAGGATTTGGCGAATTTCGAGAAGGTGCGGCGTTTCACCCTGCTCAAGGAGCCCTTCACCATCGAGAACGGTCAGATGACGCCGAGCATGAAAATCCGCCGCAAGGCCGTGGAGGAACGCTACAGGGACGTGATCGAAGGCATGTACCGCTCCTGACGCGAGTTGGGGCTGTTCGCTTTCCATGCGCAGATCATGGGACGTTACAGATTCCTGCCCGATGGATTTCCTCAGCTTATCGGCGGCGGTGTTGCCGGACGGCATGGTGCTGGTGGGCTGACACGGAGCGCGGGTCCGATGGTGTGACCGGGAAACGCCGCACCGAGGAGAGACGGGGGCTGTGCGCAGGATGGACAGGGGCGCCACGCCAGGGAAGCTACGGCTGCCAGGGACGGTCGAGTTTGGTCAGGGACGGGGAATTTCCTACATTCATCTTTTGATACTAACACTTGTTTCGTGACGGCATGATCGAATCGTACATACCCATCTTCCTCATTCTGGGCGCCGCCGTGGTGTTCGGTGTGGTTTCGGTGAATCTGTCGTGGCTGTTGGGTCCGCAGCGGCCCTACCGCGAGAAAATGACCACCTACGAGAGCGGCGTGGAGCCGGTGAGCACCGCGCATTACCGTTTTTCGGTGAAATACTACATGGTGGCGTTGTCATTCATCATTTTCGACATCGAAGTAGTGTTCATGTATCCCTGGGCCGTGCGCGTTCAGGAACTCGGATGGACCGGTTTTGTTGTTATGCTTGTGTTCGTCCTTGTTCTCGTGGTCGGTTTTGTGTACGAGCTGAAGAAAGGAGCTTTACGATGGGATTAGAATCGGCGCTGGGTGAGGGATATCTCACCACGAAACTCGATGCGCTGGTGGGTTGGGCGCGCAAGAGTTCGCTGTGGCCCATGCCCATGGGCACCTCGTGCTGCGCGATTGAATTGATGTCGGCGGGCGATCCGCGGCATGACATCTCGCGCTATGGCATGGAAGTGATGCGTTTTTCGCCGCGGCAGTCCGACGTGTTGCTGGTGGCGGGCACCATCACCTACAAAATGGCGAGTGTGGTTCGGAAGATTTACGATCAAATGGCGGAGCCGCGCTGGGTGGTGGCCATGGGTGCCTGCGCATCCTCGGGCGGCATGTTCCGCTCCTACTCCGTTGTGCAGGGTATCGATCAGTTTCTGCCCGTGGATGTGTTCACCGCGGGATGTCCACCGCGCCCGGAAAATCTTTTCCATGCGCTGATGGAGTTGCAGAAAAAGGTGGAGAATTCCAGCGTGTTGGATTACCGCGACCGCAAGGAAGCTATTCACATTCAATAGCGGCGCAGCCGCCGGATAGCATAGTTATGAACGAGACTTTGGAACAGGTGATTGCATCACTCCGCGAGCGCTTCGGCGAGGCCGTGGAGGATGTCGTCGAATTCCGCGGCGACGTGGTGGTGACCGTGGCAAGAGACAGTATTGTGGCCGTGGTGGAGTATCTCCGCGACCATCCGTTCTGTCCATTTCCGTTGTGCGAGGATGTGTTCGGTATCGATCAATTCTCGCGTAAGAAGCGCTTCGAAGTCAACTACCACTTTTTCTCCATACTCAAGAACGTGCGCATCCACCTGAAGGTGCGCGTCGACGAGGACGATGCCTCCGTGCCGAGCATTACCGGCGTATTTCCGGGAGCCGGCTGGTACGAACGCGAAAGCTACGATATGATCGGGGTGACCTTTCCCGGGCACAAGGATTTGCGCCGCATGTACATGACCGAGGACTTCGAATACCACCCCTTGCGGAAGGATTTTCCGCTGATGGGTGTTCCCGGTTCCATTCCCTTGCCGAAACGGGGTTGATCGATGAGCAGCCAGGCACACGACGGTGATTTTTTCAATGCTCCCGTGATGACGGCGAGTCTGCCACCCAAGGAGAAGCGCACAAAGTTGCTTCAGGCGCTGCTCGACATGGATCCGGACATCTCTTTCGACGATCCGCTCGAGAACGACATGATTCTCAACATGGGTCCGTCGCATCCCGCCACGCACGGGGTGTTGCGCATCCTGTTGCGTCTCGATGGCGAGACCATTGTCTCGGCCATGCCCGAACTCGGCTATTTGCACCGCGGGTATGAAAAAATCGCGGAGAACGAAACCTATCACGAATTCATCACGCACACCGACCGCCTCGACTACCTCCAGCCCGTGCACAACAACGTGGGCTACATTCTGGCGGTGGAAAAGCTGTTGGGCCTGGAGGCACCTCCCCGTGCGCAGTACATCCGCACGTTGCTGGCCGAGTTGGCACGCATTTCATCGCATCTTGTGGGCTTCGGCGTGATGGCCATGGATGTGGGCGCAATGACACTGTTGCTGTGGTGTTTCCGCGAGCGCGAGAAAATCCACGACATCTACGATCTCGTCATCGGTGCACGATTCACCACCAGCTACACGCGCATTGGCGGTGTTGCGCAGGACATCACGGACGAGGGGCTCGCGGCAATTCGCGCGTTTATCGATCAATTCCCCGAGCGGCTCAACGAGGGCGAGCGCTTGCTGAACCGCAACCGCATTTTCTTCGACCGCTGTCGTGGTACAGGAATCATGACGGCGGAGCAAGCTCTGGCCTGGGGCTTCACCGGCCCGAATCTCCGCGGCTCTGGCGTTGCGCATGATTTGCGGCGCGACCAGCCCTACCTCGTGTACAACGACCTCGACTTTGATGTGATCACGGAGAACGAATGCGATTCGCTCTCGCGCTATTACGTTCGTCTCCGGGAGATGAAGGAGAGCGTGAAAATCGTGCTCCAATGCCTGGACAAGATTCCGGCGGGACCGGTACACGCGCATGAGCCGAAGAAGGTGCTGCCCCGCAAGGAGCGCATTTACACGCGCATGGAAGAGCTGATTCACGATTTCATGATTGTGAATTTCGGTGTGAATCCGCCCTCCGGCGAAGTGTACCACGCCATCGAATCCTCCAAAGGCCAGCTCGGATTTTACATCGTTTCCCGTGGCGAAGGCCATCCGTGGCGATTGAAGATTCGGTCGCCGTCATTCTGCAACCTTCAGGCCCTGCCGGTGCTGCTCAAGGGACATCTGTTGTCCGATATCCTCGCGGTGCTCGGCAGCATCGACCCTGTGATGGGCGAGGCCGACAAATAGCCATATTCGCACATGCCCATGTTCACAGAAGAAGAACTGCAACAGGTTCAGGATATCCGGTCCCACTACCCGACCAATTTGGCCGCGGTGATGGGAGTGCTGCACATGGTGCAGGACAAATTCGGCTACATTTCCGACGAAGCAATCACCTCGGTGGCAAAGCTGCTCGACATTCCCGAAGAGAATGTACTCGGTGTGGTGACATTTTACGAAATGTACCATCAGCACCCGACAGGCAAGTACAAACTGCAGGTGTGCACGAATGTCTCCTGCCTGTTGTGCGGATCCGACATGGTATTGAAGACCATCAAGGACAAGATCGGCATCGGCATCGGCGAGACCACGGCCGACGGACTGTTCTCCGTGCATGAAGTCGAATGCCTCGGTTCCTGCGGCACCGCTCCGGTGATCTCGGTGAACAAGGAATACCACGAAAAGCTGACACCTGAATCCATCAACGCACTCATTGATAATTTGAAGGTCCGGGCGTAACCCCGGCCATGAAGCGCGCGAACGCCATGATCGATTACCAGCCCGTCATTCTTCCTTCCATTCCCGATCTGCAGCGCATCGAGGTGTACGAGCAGCACCGGGGGTATCAGCATATTCGCAAGGCCATGGGCATGACACCCGACGAGGTGATCAATGTCGTGAAGGCCTCGGGTTTGCGCGGACGCGGTGGCGCGGCGTTTCCCACCGGGCTTAAATGGTCGTTCATGCCAAAGGCGTCGGACAAGCCCAAGTATCTCTGTGTGAATGGCGACGAGTCGGAGCCCGGGTCCTTCAAGGATCGCCAGATTTTCGAGTTCAACCCGCATCTCATGATTGAGGGCATACTCATTGCGGGTTGGGCGTTGGGGTTGCGCGCGGCGTACATCTACATACGTGGCGAATACGAAACCTGGGTGCGCATGGTCGAGGCGGCGGTGAAGGACGCGTACGAGCGGGGGTATATCGGCGAGCGGATGAAACAGACCTTTGGCACCGATTTCTCCATGGATATTTATGTGCATCGCGGCGCAGGCGCGTACATTTGTGGCGAAGAGTCGTCGCTGATGAATTCCATTGAAGGCAAGCGTCCCTATCCGCGAGTCAAGCCACCGTTCCCAGCGCAGTATGGTCTCTGGGGTTGTCCGACCACGATCAACAATGTGGAAACCATCGCGAACGTGCCGGTGATCATCGATCGCGGTCCGGATTGGTTCAAAGCCATTGGCGCGGAGAAGCATCCCGGTCCGATACTTTACGGTATCAGCGGACACGTGAACAAGCCCGGCGTGTACGAGTTACCCACGGGTATGCTGCTCACGGAGCTGATTCACGATGTGGCGGGGGGTGTACCGGGCGGCAAGCGCATTAAAATGGTGATTCCCGGGGGCTCGTCCATGCCGCCGCTACGCGGCGACCAGCTCGAAGGCGTGCGCATGGATGCCGATTCCCTCAAAGAGGTGGGATCGGCCATCGGTACCGCCGGCATCATGGTGATGGACGAGGATACCGATCTCACACGCGTCTTGACGCGCATCACCCATTTTTACAAAGTGGAATCCTGCGGCCAGTGCACGCCTTGCCGCGAAGGCACCGGTTGGATGCTCAAGGTGCTGCATCGTCTCGAGCATGGCGACGGTGGTTCGGCCGATCTGGATTTGCTGCACAGCGTGGCAAGCAACATCGAAGGCAACACGGTATGTGCCCTTGGCGACGCAGCCGCCTGGCCTGTGCGTTTCACGATCGAGCGCTTTCGCGGGGAGTTGGAAGCGGAGATACGCGCGAAGTCGTCACACTCGTGAAGAGGTGAAGGTCCCGGGTACGGTGCGGGGAGGTGAACGGGAAAAGGTGAGAAGTATGGTATCGCTTGTCACCTCTCCACGGTGGATCTTCGATCCGCCATTTTCGGATTGCGCTCCATTCAGATTTTTCCGGCCGGATGCGTGGTGATGTGTAAGGACCGATCTCTCACACATCACCATTTCCATAATCTGCGATGTCGTGAACAGCGCACGCTTGACGCGAAGGTGCTGGCAAAGCGCGTTGCAAATCGCAGTGCGGATGCGGCTCGGTGCCAGAACGATTTTTCCCCCTGTAAACATTGGCTCCACGCGTGGTGCTCTTGATAGTGCCGCGTGCGCGCATCTATATTTGCATGCCGGTCACGCGAACGCGGAGGCCGGGCGCGGGGGCAGTGCGTCTGATTACGAAACAGAAAAGGATCGGATGAAAATCATCACGCCGTTTTCCCGCGCGCGCCGATTCCATACACACGCACAGCCATGAAACAGCTCACGCTCAGTCTTGCCCTTTTTTTCTCGCTCGTTCTCACGCTGATGGCACAGCAGATCGAGATACCTGTTCCCGTTCAGGAGGCGCAGAATCTGCGCTATCCCAAGGCGGAGGCGGTGATATGGGATGCCACGGAGGAAGGCGAGTTCGTCGCCACCTTCATGCTTGGCGCGCTGGAATTGAGTTCGCGTTACGACGAGAAGGGTGTGTGGCTGGGAACGCTCATCTATCTCGATCAGTCGGACGTCCCGCAGCTCATTCATTCCACTGTGGCGAGGAAGTACTCCTCGTACGAGATGTACGATGTGATGAAGGTGGAGGAGCCAGCTGGTGGCAGTTACTACGAAGCAACGCTGGAAAGTGATGCGGACGCATTGCTTGTGCGTTTTGATGCCACGGGGAAGGTATTGCTGAGTGAGCGCATCGACATGGAGTTGGAGTAGTTGCGGGAGCGCAGCGCGAAATAAGACGCATCGCTGCGACGGATTCCGGAGCGTGGAGGCGCGAGGACGCAATGGCCGGGGTTGGAATTGCAGGGGGGAACAGGGGGAGGAGGACCACAGCCTGTCAAGTTCCTTCGTCACACCCGGGAGAATGAAAATGGTGCGGCTGTTATGATTATTTTCGGAGTGGATGTGACAAGGGGGAAAAACCACAAATTGCACAGATTTCACGCGGATTTTCACAGATGAATCGTTGAAGTCCACGAGGATCCGAGCAAACTGACGCCGGGTAAGAAATCCAACCCCCGCTGTCAGCAGCGATGCGAATCGGTGTCCATTGCCGGTGTTGGCTGAATGTCGTGCAGGGATTCAAGGACGGTCTCGAGGGGCAACCACCGGCGCTCAG
>JAMIQH010000046.1:0-4387 GCA_035914695.1 Bacteroidota bacterium
GGCGCGGGTGGAACTGGCGCTGCCGCCGGACGCGGGGCTGCTGCCGCTGGATGCGCTCGCGCAGCCGGGCGGCACGCTGGCACCGGGAGGTGATATCACGCGGCAATGGCGGCTGCGTCCGCTGGCGCTGCGCGCGGAGCGCTCGCCGCGGCTCGTGGTCACGGCCTACAACGCGGAGGACAGCGCGCTGGTGGTCTGCGAGCACACGCTCCGCCTGCCGGGCGTGGAGGGTTTGCGTTGCGCGCTGGAGTTGCCGGACAGCGTGCGCTTTGATCGCGGAACGCTGGCCTACGTGCCGGATCCCGTGCCGCTGAGTGTTGTGCTGCGCAATCCGCTGGACGAGGACGAGACGGCGGTGGAGGCGGAGGTGGATCTCGCCGCAGCGCCGCGCCTGGAATTGGCGGCGGGCGAGCCGGCGCTGCGCAACCTCGCGCGCGTGGACAGCAATGCAACCGCGCGACTCGACTGGCTGCTGCGCGCCCTTCCCGGCGATGCCGACGAGCCGCAACGCGTGCGCGTGCGCTACCGCTCCGCCGGACACGCGGAGTGGAAATACTGCGAAGAAGACCTGCTCGTAACGGCCTGGCCGCGCGAGATCGCCGTGCTGTGCGCGACGGGCGGACACGACACGCTGCACGCCGACGCGGCCTACGAACGTCTGATACCCGAGCCCTTCGAAGTGAGTTACGCTCTTCGCAACACGGGCACGATCCCCCTGCGCGATGTGCGGGCGCGCATCGTGCTGCCCGCGGAGTTCGAACTCGCCTCGGGCTCCGACGAGCAATCCTACGGCGACCTCGCACCCGGCGCGGAGGCGCTGCGCTGGTGGTCGCTTCGCACAACGGCGGCGCTGGGCGGCTACGGACCCTTCGCGCTGCGCTGGCGCTGGTGGAGCGAGGAGCAGGCGGAGAGTGATGGCTGCGCGCACAGCATCGGCATTGATCCCGAGGCACCGCGCGGCGTGGTGTTCACCCCGCTGCATCTGCACTTCGAAGCCGAGCGCGACAAGGCGTTGCCTCCGGCGCAAGGCGTGCGTCTGTGGACCGGCGGCGGTCTGTCCATGCCGTGGACGCTGCGCGCGGGCGCGTGGTGGATAGCGGGCGATCCCTCCACCGGCGACCACACAACGGACATCGCCGTGCAACCCGTGAGCACCGCGCTGGACCTCGGTCTGCACGCAAGCGGCATCGAAGTCACCGGACACGCCACGAACCATCCCTCGGACATCGCCGTCACCTACCGCATCACCGGCGTGGCCTCCAACGCCCGCACAGCCATTCCCGGAGACATCGCCCTCGGCGCCGTCTGGCCGCAACCGCTGCGGGGTGCGGGGCGAGTGGAGATCCTGGTGAACACAGAGAACACAGAGAACACAGAGGGCTTCGCCAACACAGAGAACACGGAGGGTTTTGTGCATCTGGAAAAAGGGCGGGTGACACTGCGTGTGTACGACATGCTGGGCCGCGAGCGGGCGCTGCTTTTCGACGGACCGCTGAGCGCGCGAAGCATGCTCGTCACCATCACCCCCGCCACACTCGGCCTCGAGCCCGGCAGTTACATGCTGCGCTTGACGGGAGGCGCGGTGTTTGCGGTGCGCAGATTCAGTGTGGTGAGATGAGCATCGTCGTGTTAGCCAGTGAAGAATGAGAGTAGTGAGGTGGTGAGAGTAATGAGGAATTGGTTGTGGGTGACTCGACTGTATGGTAGCGCTACGGTACAGGACGGGCGCACCCTCAACCCATCCTCCGCGCCCTCGGCGCTCTCGGCGCTCTCTGCGAATGTATCCCGCACTCAGCCGACCGGCAAGTTACGAGCGGGGTGCAGCCTCAACCCTTCCTCTCCGCTCTCTTCGCTCTCTTTCATCTCTTCAAATGTATCCCGCATTCAGCAAGTAACCCCGATCAGCGTTCCACCTGCACAGTCGCCACGTCCACAAGGTCACCGCTTTCGAGGAGAAGATAGTACGTGCCTTCGGCGAGGGTGCCGGCTTGCAATGCTGCCGTATGCACGCCGGATTTCAACTCTTCGCGGAGCAACATGGCCACCTGGCGTCCGCGAACGTCGAGCAGGGCGAGCGTGGCGCTGCCGGGTTCGGGCAGGGCGAAGCGCACCATGGCCTCGCGCTGCACGGGATTGGGCGAGACGTCATCGATGAGGTACACATGCGCGCGTGAAGGGCGGGGGGGAGTGAGAGGAGTTTCGGGGAGAACATTTCTGCGCTCGATTTCGGAGAAATCCGACCCATCCCAGAGAAGGAAGTAAAACACGGATTGATCGTTTTTCTGCTCCAGGCGGAGATCCTTCGACGCGGCCATCAATCGCACCAAGCCCACATGCTTTGCGTCGCCCATGGCAGGACTGATGACGGTACGATGCCGCGAAAACCAATCGATGAAATTGCGCACACACCCGGCCATCCACTCCTGCGACATCGAATCGATTTGCCACTCCAAATGCCGCAATGCCGCGGGTGAGCGCATGGCGATGCGGCGCGATTCGCCGAGAAGACGGTCCTCGCTCTCAAAGATGAATTGCGCCTTCGTGCGTTGGTCAAGCATGCGCCGGAAGTCCCGCGCACGCTGCGCATCCTGCATCGCCGACAGCAAGTCGCGTAAGCGTCCGCGCAACTCGCGGTGTTGCTTGCGCAAGGCCTGCAAGCGCATGAGATCCGGCGAGCGCAGCGTGCTGTCGAAGCCCGTCTTCCATGCACGCATAACAGGATACACATCGCTGCCGAGAAATTCGGTCACGGCCTTGTTGAGTGTCTGCTGAGCCCGATCCAGCGGCGAATTCTGCGCCTGCATCCGCAAGGGGAGGAGGAGCAGGACGACGGCGCAGATGCGAAACGCAATGACGTGCAAGCGAGGTTCTCCGGTATGGCACAAAGTGAATATCCGCATCATTCCGAAAGTACGGTAACGCATACGCTCGGGACAAGGAAAAATCTCGTCCCTGATCCCCAGAGCGCAATGCTCGCGGTACACGCGCACTGCGGCGCGTTCAATCCCATGATTGCAATTCCTCCGCGGGCCACAGTCGATGCAGGGAGAACACCACGCCGGCAATGACGTACACGAGGGCCGCACCGAGCAAGGCCAGCGTCATGCCGAATTCGAATGCCGCGAGCAACACCAGCGCGGAACCGATGACCGATGCCACACCATTCACCGCCATGGCCTTGTCGATGCGCGCTCCGATGCGCAGGCCCGCCTTGGTGAACGGCATGCCCATGAAAAAGCCCAATGGCGCGAGCAGCAGTACCGCCACAAGGACGCGCAGTTCAAATGCCTGATCACCCAACACATTCGTGAGCGAGGGGACGACGAGCGCTTCCAGCAGCAGCAGGACAAACAACCCGGCGAAGAGCACGCGCGCATCCATGCGCGGCGCCAGGCGACTGCCCAATCCCGATGCAAGCAGCATCGTGACCAGCACCACGGCGCCGCTGTACACGGTTGCGCCGAGAAAGAGTGCGTAACGCTGGATCAACAGCACCTCCACAGCCATGTACCCCATGCCGATGAGGAGAAAGTAATACCATGCGGCCGCGCCGAGTCGCGCCTCGCGTCCACCTGCAGGCAGCAGCGTGAGTGGAAGCAGTAGCAGCGCAATGCCCGCCACGAGCAGACACATCACTTTCGCCACTGGAAAGCCCAACATCTCGCGGACACCGATTTTTCCGATGGTGTCGAGATCAATGAGATTCCACATGCCGAGCTGTGCGATGTACGGCTTGTCGTCGGTGCAGGGTTCGAGATTGAAGAGCACAGTATCCGATGCCTGCCTCCATCCTTCACGCACGATGCGCGATATCAAACCGGGCGGACGCGCCGGGTCGGGCGGATACACGAGCTGTATGTCCTTGTCGCGTTCGAGAGTGACCGGACCCAGTGCCTGCCACGGTGTTTCCTCGTCCAATGGACGCTTCGAAAGCAGCAGTACCTGCCTCCGCAACGATGGCAGATTGTACACTGCGATGTGGCGCTCGGGGTGGGCTAGGCCCTTGTTGCGCATGGCGTCCAACGCGCTGCTCACGAGCCGCGGCACGTACACCTGATGCTCCATCATCAGATAGCCGCGCGGCGACAGCGCGTCCCAGTAATCCTCGAAGGCTTCCGTAGTGAACAGATAATTCTCCGCCATTGCGAAGGCGCCGGAAGCGAGCGCGGCGAAGGTATTGGAACTGAGCGAATACATCAGATCGAAATATCCCGGGTGACGACGCACGTATGAGCGCGCATCGTCTGTCACCACACGCACGCGCGGATCGTTGTAGATGTCGCCCGAGAATTCCCGCAGCACACCCTCGCGCATCATGGTGTTGATCGATCCCACGACCTCCACGGCGTGCACCTCCATTGCTCCGTATTGCAGGGCCTGCAACACA
>JAMIQH010000047.1:0-17407 GCA_035914695.1 Bacteroidota bacterium
GGTGTGCTGCTGCCGCCGGTGGGCATCATCAATCAGGTGCACGAGCCCAACACCTTCCATGGTGTGGAGCGGCCGAACTTTCACCGCGTCATCATCCCCACCACCTGGCGCGAGGTGGGTGCGGGCGTGTTTGTCCATCCGCTCGAGCAGCTCTCTCTGCAACTGTACACCGTGAGCAGTTTCAAAGCCGACGGCCTCAACGACGCGAGCGGTCTGCGCGGCGGGCGTCAGCGCGCGGCCGAGGCCTCGTCGGCCGACATGGGCTTCACCGGCCGCCTCGATGTCATGCCACTGGCAGGGTTGTCGGTGGGCGCGTCGTTTTTCACCGGCGGCATCACCGCGGGCAATCCCCTGCTGGGCGACGCGGGAGTGAGCATCGTGGCCGCCGACCTGCGCTACAGCATCGGTCCATTCGCGCTGCGCGCCGAGGGGGCCTTCATCTCCGTGAATGATGCGGAGAAGGTGAATGCCGTCCACAACAAGAAGGTGGCCGACCGCATGAACGGCTATTACGTGGAAGCCGCCTACGATGTGCTCTCGCAGCTGGTCGACAGCGAGCAGCAATTGTTCGTCTTTGCCCGCTACGAGGGCTACAACACGCAGGCCGAAACCACGGGCTTCGATCCGAACGGTGCCTACGACCGCACCGATATCACCACGGGTCTCACCTGGAAGCCGGATCCCAATGTGGCGGTGAAAATGGACTACCAACTCCTCGACAATACCGTCGTGGACAAGGCCGCCGGGCAACTCAATATCGGCATCGGCTGGGCATTTTTCTGAGTACGCGGGGAGGACGGGATCCGCATCCCGTCCTCCCGCCCGCATTGCGCCACACCACCGACTTCTCGAAACTCCGGACGGCACCGCCATGCACTCGATTCTTCCCACACTGTCATCACGCATACTCGCCTGCGCCCTGCTCGCATGCGCGCTCATCGTGCTTGCGAATTCACCACTGCACGGGCAATCGCCCGAGGAACTCCATCGCACGACAACACGCGTGTACGGCGCACAGGCGACGCTCGTCGATACTCCCAATGACATTTCCGCCACCGAGGCCGAGCGGCTCAGCGAAAGCAGCGGCATCGCGCATCCCTGGAGCAAGGTGGCAGTGTATCGCGTGCGAAGCGGCGCGGAAACACGCGGTTGGTTGTGTGTGGACAATGTGAAGGGCAAATCCCGGCCCATCACGTACGCCGTGTGCTTCGACATGGCGGGAAGCATTCTGGACATCGAAATCCTGAAATACCGCGAATCGCATGGCGGCGAGGTTGCCTCCGAGACCTTTCGCGCGCAATTTCGCGGAAAGTCCGCGACCAGCGCCCTGCGGGTGGGACGCGACATCCGCAACATCAGTGGCGCCACCATCAGTGCGCGCGCCGTGACGCGCGGCGCGAAGGCGCTGGCCGCGCTGGTGCGGCACATCGCCACCCGGGAGGCCGCGCCATGAAGCTGCCACGCCTGCATACGTTGCCGCGCTCTCTCCGTGTGCTGCTCACGGCCTTCCTGCTTTCGGCGGCGGTGGGATTTATCATGGGCGTGCTGTTCGTGGGACACAGCACGCGCCTTTCGCTGGACGGCATCGCCGAGCGCTATCGCGGGAGCGAAGCCATGGGCGTGGACATCGACGCGTTGCCTCCGGACCGGGAGATGCAGTATGAAAAATCCGAGGCGGAAATCCTCAATATCACCCACGCGCATATTCTCTCGCTGTCGCTGCTCTTCCTCGCCGTGGGTGCCATATTCGCGCTGAGCGAAGGACTGCCGGGTTGGCTGCGTTCTTTTGTGCTGATCGAACCCTTCGTCAGCATCGTGCTCACCTTCGGCGGCATGTGGTTCGTGCGCTTCCACCATCCCGCCTGGAGCGTGCTCATGGCTGTCAGCGGCCTCGCGATGACGTTCAGCTACGCCGTGATGACGGTCTGGAGCATCCGCTGCCTGTGGCGGCGGAATTGAGGCCCGCATCAAGGTTGCGTGCGGACCTCGGCGGCAAGGTCGCACAGCGGCGATGAGAGCGGGGAGAAAAAGCGAAAGAGTGGAGTGATTGTCCCCACCTCCCTCACTCCGTTCCAATCAGAACACCAGGGTGCCGTATTGGGATTGTACCGTGATTTCAACGGTGCTATAATTGTTGAATGGTATCTGCCCTTTCCCTCCATGGAGCACCTATGAAATCGTTGTTTCGAATCGTCCTCTTCCTGCTGTTGGGGAGCATTGCCGTTGCCCAGACCATTGAGATGCGCGAGCACCGCGAAGCCGAAATGAAGCGGTATGCGCGCCTCGCCAAACGGGCGCAGTTCGTCCCCGCATCGATGGAGAATTACGACGTCACGCATTACCGACTCGATATCCGTTTGCCCAAAGACGTCGGCCTGAATTTCCGCGGTTCGGTGGTGATGACGCTGCGTAGCACCACGGACAATCTCTCCTCCATCGATGTACACTTGGGCAGCAATGCGGTGATGGACAGCGTGCTCGTGCGCGGTCAGCGCCTCACCACAGCACAGCTCACGCATGTGGACGACGTGCTGACCATCCCCCTGCCGAGCCCCATCAATGCGGGCGAGGAGCTTGCCCTCACCATGTACTACAACGCCTCGTACGGTGGCAGTGGCATGAGCGTGCGGGAAGTGACCAATGTGGAATTGAATAAGAAGATCATTTCCATCGCGTCGCAATCCGAGCCCTACGATGCGCGCACCTGGTGGCCCTGCAAGGACGATCCCAACGACAAGGCCGATTCGGTGGACATCATCGTGACCGTGAGCGAGGAGATGTATCCGGTGAGCAACGGCCTGGTGCAGTCCGATGTGAACAACGGCGACGGCACGCGCACCGTGCATTGGAAATCGCTGTATCCCATCGTCACCTACTTGGTCTCCGTCGCGGCGGCCGAGTACAACTACCGCGCACTGGAGTTCACACATTCGGGTCGCACCATGCCGGTGGGAAGCTGGTGGTACGGCATGCGCTCGAACGACATGGCGTCGCACGAACAGGACATGCTCAACGGCCTGCAAGTGTATTCCGATCTGTTCATCCCCTACCCCTACATGAAAGAAAAGTACGGCATGGCCGAATACGAATGGGGCGGCGCGATGGAGCATCAGACCGTGTCGTCGATGGGCTTTTACAGCACCGACGTGGTGGTGCACGAGTTGATGCATCAGTGGTTCGGCGACAAGGTCACCTGCGCCTCTTTCCACCACATCTGGTTGAACGAAGGTTGGGCCACCTACGGCGAGGCCTTGTACTTCGAAGCGCAGGGCGGACTCGAAGCGCTGAAAATGTCCATGGCGCAGGCAGCCTATTTCGGTGCTGGCACGATTTACGTCAGCGATCCCACGGATTTCTCGCGAATCTTCAGTGGTTCGCTCAGCTACAACAAGGCCTCGTGGGTTGTGCACATGCTGCGCCACATCGTGGGCGACGAGGTGTTTTTCCGCGCCGCGCGCAAGTATCTCGGCGGCGAGGAGCGTGAGACGTACCGCAGCGTGGTCACGTCCGAGTTCCAGGAATTTTTCGAGCAGGAAAGCGGCAAGGATCTCGATGCGTTTTTCCAGAACTGGATTTACGGCGAGTACTATCCCACCTATCAGTTCGAGTGGAGCGACACGCCCGTCGGTCAGACACACGAACTCGCGCTCACCATCGAGCAGTTGTATCTGCCGCAGCGCCAGCTGTTCATCATGCCCATCGACGTGTACGTGCGCTTCAAGGACGGCAGCGACACCACCATCGTGGTGAACAACGATCAGGCCGTACAGCAGTGGACCTTCGCGCTCGATCGTGAAGTGGATCTTGTGCGTCTCGATCCCGACAACTGGATACTGAAGCGCGTGGTGGAGAAATTCACCAATCCCACCTTCGACAAGGGTATTCTCGTGGTGAACGGCGTGGACTGGGACGAGGACGCGTACCGAGAGGATTTGACCACGGCTTTTGCCGACAGCGTGTATTCGGGTGGCAAGCCCTACACGCTCTGGGATCTCTTCCCGAATCCCGCCGCCGGCTATCCCGCGGGCGTGCCGCAGCCGATCGGTTCGGGAGCCATCCCCGCCAAAACACTCGGCGAGTACTGCACGGTGGTGTGGCTGGGAAATGCCTACAACGGCGACGAAGCGCATTGGGCCAACACGTCCATGATGGAGTACATCCGCGCTGGCGGCAATCTGGTACTCATCACCCGTTACGGGCAGCAGTTCATCGGCAATGAAATGCGGCAGTTCCTGGGCATTACCTGGAACGGCAGCTACGCCACGGTGCGCGAGTGCCGCGCGGTGCTGCCCTCGCTCAACGACATGGAGTTCACAGGAGACCAGAATCTCCTCAATCCCTTCACTACCACGCTGTCGCGCGCCGAAAATGCGTTGCTCTTTACAGAAACACGAAGCACCGGCGAAACCTGGGGCATCGGTGTCTGGGGCAAGCCCATGCAGGTTGGCGAGAAAATGAGCGGACACATGATGTTCCTCTCCCTGCGTCCCTATCGCATCAATCCCTTGCAGCTTAAAACCAACATGACGGCCATGCTCAACGAGCTGCCCTGCGTTCCCGTGGTGGGCAACGATGCAACGCCGGGCCTGCCGGACGGCATGCTGCTTTCCGCGGTGTATCCGAATCCCGCGACCGCCGATGCGCAACGCGCCGTGCGTGTGTCGCTGCGCAACGCCGGAGCGGTGTCACTGCGCGTGTACGACGCACTCGGTCGCGAAGTGCGCGAGGCCTTCAATGGCGCGCTCGCAGCCGGCGAGTACACGATGCAGTTGCCGTTGTCCGGTCTCGCAGCCGGCATGTACAATGTGCTGCTGAGCGATGGGACACGCACCGCGAGCACGCGTGTGATGATCATGCGCTGACGCGCCACGCTATTTCTACGAAAAACGGGCGTCCACAATCGTGGGCGCCCGTTGTATTTTCAGCAATTCCGACAGCAACGCAATTGACAGCATGCGTTGGATTCCTTCCCTCGCGGCCGCTGCTCGCATCCACGCGGACTTCCGCGATCCATCTGTGCTAATCTGTGTGCAATCTGTGCAATCTGTGGTTTTTTGAACCTGCGTTGATCCGCGCAAGCGACATGAACGACTGCAGTGTTCACGAAGCAACTCAAGGATAATGCAATTCGGCACCGGGACCCATTGGTATACCCAGGAGGAACCACCCGATCAGCAACGCCGTCCAGATAACGGCGAACACCACCGAATACGGCAGCATCGTGGCTATGATGGTGCCAATGCCGGCGCGCGCATCGTATTTCGCCACGAAGGCCACGATCAGCGCGAAGTACGACATCATCGGGCTGACGATATTCGTCACGCTGTCGCCCACGCGATAGGCGCCCTGCACCAGTTCGGGCGAATAACCCAGCAGCATGAACATGGGTACGAACACCGGAGCCATGATGGCCCACTTTGCCGAGGCGCTGCCCATCACGAGATTGATCACCGCGGTGATCAGCACGAACAGCAGCATCAGCGGGATGGGCCCGAGTCCCGATGCCGAGAGCACGGCCGCCCCTTCGATGGCCACAATCAAACCGATATTGGTCCAGTTGAAATACGCCACGAACTGCGCGGCGAAAAACACCAGCACGGTGTACACGCCCAACGTTTCAATGGCCTTGCCCATGCCGTTCATCACATCGGCGTCGCTGCGAATGGTTTTCGCACCAATGCCGTAAGCCACAGCCATGACCACCGCTCCGAGAAAAATGAACGCCACCACGCCTTTGAGAAATGGTGAATTCAGCACGCTGCCCGTTTCCGCGTCGCGAAGGAAGCCCTGCTCGGGTATGAGTCCGGCCGCGATCACCGCGCCGAAGGCGCCCGTGGCGAAAAGCGCGTAACGCAATCCCCGGCGCTCGTCGCTGTTGAGTGGACGCAAGGCATCATCCCCCTCCAGACCGGGATTGCTGTACGGACCGAGACGCGGTTCGACAATGCGCTCGGTGACCCAGGTGCCGGCAACGGCGATGAAAAAGGTGGAGACAAAAAGGAAGTAGTAATTCGCCGCCGCATTCACCTCGTACCCCGGCGCGATGATATGCGCCGCCTCCTGCGTGAGTCCCGCCAGCAAGGGGTCGATGGTGCCGAGCAGCAGATTGGCACTGTAACCGCCGGAAACGCCCGCGAAGGCACCGGCAATGCCTGCGATGGGATGGCGCCCCACCGCCGCGAAAATCACCCCCGCCAGCGGCACAAGCAGCACATAGCCCACCTCGCTCGCGGCATTGGACATGATGCCGGCGAACACGATCACGAAGGTCAGCAGCTTGCGCGGCGCCGACAGCACCAGCTTGCGCAGCGCCGTGCCGATCAAGCCGCTGCTTTCGGCGATACCGATGCCCAGCATGGACACGAAGACCGTTCCCAGCGGAGCGAAACTCGTGAAGTTCGTCACCATGGTGGTGATGATGCGGTGCAAGCCGTCGATGGAAAGCAGATTCACCGGCCGCACGGTTTCGCCCGTGCCCGGATGCTGCACCGCAATGTTGAATTGGCTGAATACCCAGGAGAGAATGACCACGCCCACGGACAACAACGCGAACAACGTCGCGGGATGTGGCAGCGCATTGCCCACGCGCTCGATGATGTGAAGGATGCGGTCCAGTCGGCCGGGACGCGCGGCTGAAGTAGTACCCATGCGGTCAATCCGCTCAATGTTAATGTGGAGCTGGCGTATCCGCTTTCAACACCGGAGCGGAGCGGGAAGTTCACCACAGCCGCGGCACGATTCCCTGCTGTGCCGTGCGATGCGAAGCGCCCCTGCCCGCGTGTACGTCGCAACGGTGCGGCGTTCACGGAGACAGGGGCGCGAAAGAACAAGGCGATCCTTATGCGCATGCGGACTGCAAACTGCCGCGGCCGCCATCGGATCAGCGCGTCCTACCCGTGCGCTTCTCCGAGATAGGGATCGTTGACGGGAATGGCGCTGCGCCTGCGGAATTGCCAGGCGGTGACGAGCACGAACACACCACCGAGGCCAAGCAGTGGGCCGAGTTCATTCCATCCAATCACCACGCTGTCATGCGCATAATTCGGCATGACGAGCCAGTACATGTCGAGCAGATGCGCGAAGAGCAACAGCACCGCGCCGCCGAGCAACACATTGAGATTGCGCTTCGCATCCTGCGACAGCAGCACAATGAAGGGCACGATGAAATGCAGCAGCAACAGCAGGATGGACACGTATTCCCAGCCGTGCTGCGTGCGGTATTTGAAAAACACCGTTTCCTCCGGTAAATCCGCGTACCAGATCAGCAGGTATTGCGAGAACGCGATGTAGGCCCAGAACACATTGAACGCGAAAAGCAATTTGCCCAAATCATGGAAGCGCTCGGTGGTGAGCCAGGCATCGAGCTGTCCGGCTTTTTTCAGCAACACGGCGATGATGGTGATCACGGCAAGAGCGCCGACGAGCGATCCGGAGAAATAGTACACGCCGAAAATCGTGCTGAACCAATGCGGATACAGCGACATCAGCAAATCGAAGGCGGCGAAGGTGATGGTCACGCCGAAGAAAATGGTGACCGGCGCGCTCAACGCCCAGTTCCGCCTCGTGGGAGCGATATCCGTGCGCGCATCCTGTCGGAAAGAATTTCCCACAATCAGGTAGTACATGCCGATCCACACGCCGATGTAAACGAAGAGGCGTATGGTGAAAAACGGCACGTTGAGCCAGGCGGCCTTGCCCTGCAACACTACATCGCCGGGCTCGGGATGCACCCAGTGATGGTACAGCTCATGCACTCCGAATACTATCGGCAGCACGAACACCAGCAGCAGCGGCGTGAAGCCCCCCATGAGTTCGGGAATGCGCCGCACGGCCGTGCTCCAGCCCGCGCGCACAAGGAATTGCAGCATGCTGAAAAACACCGCCGTGACGGCAATGCCGCCGAAAAACACGAAGGCGATCAGATAGCCGAACAGGAAGCGCTCGTAATCGGCGAAGGCCGCGGCGAGCGACAGGGCCACACCCAGCGCTGCCGTGGCGGCGCCAGCCATGGTCATGGTTTTCACAAATCGCGTGTCCGCGAGGAGTACTGGTGCCTTGCTCATTGTGCCTTCCCTGCGTTCGTGTTCTTCACCGCGTTGCTGTCCACGGCCGCCGCGGGAGTCGCCTCCGCGTATTTCAGCGGCGCACGTTGCAGCACGCGCACATAATTGACGATGGCCCAGCGATCCTCCGGCTTGAGCTTGTCGGCATAGCCGGGCATGATGTTCTGTCCCGCGCTGATCACATGAAACAACCGCGCGTCGGAATAGCTCTTCGCATTCACACCGGCGAGATTCGGCGGCTTGGGCATACCCTTGCGCACGACAGCGGTGGTGTCCTGTCCCGACGTGGAATGACAGGTGGCGCAGAACGCATCGAAACGGTTCTTGCCGCGCGCCAGCACATCCTCGCGTCCCGCCAGCGGATTACGGAGTTCGGCCTCCGCTTCCTCGAACGTGGTGTACGGGTAGATCTCGCCCTCGCGGGGCACGGTGCCGGGCACATGATCGCGCATGGACTTGCGGTCGGCAAAGAACGTCGTCCCCTGCTGCGCGCTCACTTTGCTCTGATAGTACATGTCCTGAATGAGATGGATGGGCGGTGCCGTGGATCGCAGCGCCTGGAAGTCGTTCCGTGCCCAAAGCACGAACAAGGTCACGGCCACCAGCCCTGCTCCGATGCCGCCGTAGATCAACGTGCGTTTATTCTTCAACATGATTCACCGTGCGAATGTCGAGCCCGCCGAGCGTATGCAGAAGCTCGCGCGTGCGCTCGGGATGGTACTGGGGATCCTCTGCTTCGATCGTCACCACGAAACCGTCGTCGGTGCTGCGGAGGAAATGCGGGTCGTTCTGCCAGCGCGAGAACCAGCGCGGCAGTCCGTTGAGCGCGAACATCCCCACCACCGTCACAATGGCGGTGAGGAGAATGGTGAGTTCGAAGGTGATGGGAATCGATGGTGGAATGGCGAACAGCGGCTTGCCGCCGATCACCAGCGGATAGTCCACCGCACCCGTCCACCACTGCAAGTGCAGCGCGAGTCCCATGCCCGCGACTCCCCCGCCAAGGGCGAGCCACGGAAGGATGGTGCGCTTGATGCCCATCGCGTCGTCGAGGCCATGCAGCGGATACGGCGTGTGCACGTCGTAGCGCGTGTACCCGGCGCGGCGCAGCTCGGCCGCCGCTTTGAGTACGGCGTCGGGATCAGTGAAAAGACAAATCATTCCTGCGGATTGCATACGGTGCGTACTCCTTCTCAGTGATGACCGTGGCGCGGTTGTGCTCCGGGAAGGATGGCCTTCACCTCGGATATCGCAAGCACGGGAATGAATTTCGCGAACAGCAGAAAGAGCGTGAGGAACAGTCCGATGGTGCCGGCAAAAATGGACACGTCCACCCACGTCGGTGTGAAATATCCCCAGCTCGACGGGAGAAAGTCACGGTGCAACGAAGTGGCGATGATCACGAAGCGCTCGAACCACATGCCGATGTTCACGAAAATCGAAATCACCCAGGTGATCATCAGACTGCGACGGATGCGCTTGAACCAGAAAAGCTGCGGGATGAACACGTTGCAACTCACCATGGTCCAGTACGCCCAGGCGTAAGGTCCGAACGCGCGATTGATGAAGACGAAGCGCTCGTAGGGATTGCCGCTGTACCAGGCGATGAAGAACTCGATGCCATAGGCGTAGCCAACCATGAGGCCGGTGGCCATCAGAATCTTGTTCATGTTGTCGATATGCTTGAGCGTGATGAACTGCTCGAGATTCAGGAGCTTCCGGGCCAGAATCATCAACGTCAGCACCATGGCGAAGCCCGAGAAAATGGCGCCCGCCACGAAGTACGGCGGAAAGATCGTGGTGTGCCAGCCGGGAATCACCGACACGGCAAAATCGAAACTCACGATGGTATGCACCGAAAGCACCAGCGGCGTGGAAATACCCGCCAGAATCAGATAGGCCTTCTCATAGCGGTGCCAGTGACGATTGGCGCCTGTCCATCCCATGCTGAAAAAGGTGAAGGCGATTTTCGCGAGCTTGTTCTTCGCGCGATTCCGCATCGTGGCGAAATCCGGCACCAGGCCCACAAACCAGAACATCAGCGAGACGGTGAAATACGTGGACACGGCGAAGACGTCCCACAACAGCGGCGAGCGGAAATTCACCCACATCTGCATCTGATTCGGCAAAGGCAACAGCCAGTACACGGCCAGCCAGGGACGGCCGGTGTGGATGATAGGAAAAATCAACGCGCAGATCACAGCGAAAATCGTCATGGCCTCGGCGGCACGATTGATGGCGGTGCGCCAACGCTGTCGAAAAAGGAAAAGAATGGCCGAAATCAACGTGCCCGCGTGTCCGATGCCGATCCAGAACACGAAGTTGGTGATGTCCCAGGCCCAGCCCACCGGCTGATTGTTGCCCCACACGCCGATACCGGTGAACACGGTGTAGAGAATGGTGAGTATGCCCCAACCGGCGATCGCGGAGGTGACGCTGATCGTCGCGTACCAGGCCTTGGTCGGCGTACCTTCCACCACGCGGGATACTTGCTCGGTCACGTCCTTGACGGAGACCTTGCCTTCGACCAATGGCTCGCGCAATTCCGCGGCATCCACGGTCACCGTTCCCGATCCTTCGATATTCCAATGCTCGTGGCGGTGGGTGTCGTTGTGTCGGCTCATGCCGGGCCTCCGTTCGTGTTCCGGATTTTCGCGAGATAAGTGATGGACGGCAGCACGTTCAATTCGCGCAGCACATGGTAACCGCGATCGCTGCTACGGCTCTTGGACACCGCGCTGTCGGGATCGTTCGTATTGCCGAACACGATGGCACCGGCGGGACAGGCCTGCTGGCAGGCGGTGCGCACTTCGCCGTCGTTCAGCGTGTCGCGTCCTTCGTTTTTCGCATGGTGCTTCGCTTCGTTGATGCGCTGCACACAGAAGGTGCACTTCTCCATCACGCCGCGCATGCGCACAGTGACGTCGGGATTGAACACCAGCGATAGAGGATCGCGATCCTCCTTGTGGTAATTCAGGTAGTTGAAGCGGCGCACTTTGTACGGACAGTTGTTCGAGCAGTAGCGCGTGCCCACGCAGCGGTTGTAGGTCATTTCGTTGAGGCCCTCGGGGCTGTGCGTGGTGGCGGCCACGGGACACACATTCTCGCACGGTGCCTTTTCGCAATGCTGGCAGAGCATGGGTTGCAACAGCGTATAGGGATTCTCCTCCTCGCCCGCGTAGTAGCGGTCGATGCGAATCCAGTGCATCTCACGGCCGCGCAGCACCTGCTCCTTGCCCACCATCGGGATGTTGTTTTCCGACACGCAGGCGATGACGCAGGCATTGCAGCCCACGCAGGCCGAGGTGTCGATGGTCATGCCCCAGCGATGGCCCTTGCTGTAATCAAAGGGCTGCGTCACGCTGATAGGACGGTCGGTGTTCTTCTCCGCACCGTACACCGGCAAATCCTTGGCGAACAACACAGAAGGATCCTTGCTGTACGCGGCCAGCGTGCTTTCCTTCACAATGTCGCTGCGGTCGATATCGTACAGTTCGCCGCCCGACAACGAGTGATGGTCCTGCGTGGTCGCGATGCGCATCGTCCCGCCCGTGCGCTCGACGTGCGCGCGCACGTAGCCGATACTGTCCACATTGTCGGCCGGCAGCAAGGCGAAGGCGTTGGCGCCTTTGCCATCGAGCACGCGTCCACCCTCGCTACGACCGAAGCCGGTCGTGGTATAGACCATATCATCCGCCACGCCGGGCTGGATGAACGCGGGCAATTCCACGCTGCCCGCAGCGGTGCTGATGCGCAGCACATCCTCCTGCTTCACGCCGAGGCGTTGCGCCGTTGCCTTGCTCAACACGGCGACATTATCCCAGGTGACCTTGGTCACGGGATCGGGTAATTCCATGAGCCAACCGAGGTTGGCGTAGCGTCCATCATACAGCGAATGGCTGGGAAGCACGGCAAGCATGAGATCGCGCGTGGGTGCGGCGGAGGCGGCGCGCACGGCCTGCGCGGCTGCCGCCGCATCGAAGCCCAGGGCACGGGCGGGTGCCTCGGCAGCCACGCGACCGTTTTTCAACGCATCGTGCCAGAAGCCATCGAAACCCGCACGTCCGCTCGCGGGGAAGCGCTCGCTCTTCCAGCGCGCACGAATGAACTCGTACCAGGTCGGCGTATCGGCGAGGGCTTTGCTGTCGAAGGCGCGCGCAACGCCCATCAGGGCGTCCGCAAGCGAGGGCTGCCCCTCGTTCAGCGGTGCGATGAGCGGCTGCGCCACTGCTTCGGCACCGTCGAGCATGCGCGCATCGCCCCAGTGCTCGAGATGGTGGTTGATGGGGATGAAGATGGAACAGAGTTTTGATGTCTCGTCCGCATACAGCGAGAGCGAGAAGCGATACGGCACTTTCGACACCAGCGAGCGAAAGGCGCCGCCGGGCATGGAATACGCCGGATTGACGTCGGCAAAGATCAACGTGCCCACATCGCCGCGACGCAATTCCTGGCGGAGCGCATCGATGCCGGCTTTTTTCGAATTGCTGAACGGCAACACGCGGCGCGCATCGAGCACGCGGCCATCGCCATACGCGCCGAGCGCGCGATTGAGCAGCACACCCAGCACCTGCGTTTCGTAGGGCAAATGGCGACCGATCATCACCACGGATTGGCGGGCGGCCAGGTCGGCAGCGAGGTCGGCGAGCAGCGGGAAGCGATCGTTTGCCGCGCCGCGCAGCAACGGCGCGATGGAGGCGTCCACCGGCTTGCCGTGCCGCGTGGACAGCGCATGCAGTAGCGCGAGCAGGAATTCGTTGATTTCGCCGGGACGAATGCGCACGCGCCTGTCGGCATTGGATCCCGTGAGCGTCATCGCCGCTTCGACCGCGTAGAAGCGGCTCATTGGCGCGGACTTCTTCGCGGACGAGCGCCGCTCGGCGAAGCGCCGAATGTGGTACAGCGCTTCGGGATCGCTGCCGAGGAAGTCCGCCTCCACACCGAGAATCACATCCGCCAGCGCCAGATCCGGCACGATCACCGCATCCACACCCAGCACGCGACGGTTGGCCTCGGCAGGCGCCGTGGCGGTGATGGCCGGCCAAGTCACCACCTTCGTGTTCGGCAGAAGTTGCCCGAGCATGCCATACAGCGAGGCCAGCGAAGGCGAGGCATGTTCGTCGACGAGAATGCGCGTGGCTTTGCCCCGTGCCGCCGTTTCGCGAATGGCATCGGCGATACGGCGCATGGCGTTGAGCGGCGTTGAGTCGCTGTCGTTGACCGTGGGCCGCAGAATGCGGTCGGGATCGTACAGCGCGAGCAGCGAGGCCTGCGCGAGATGCGAGGACGCGCCAGCGCAGATCGGATCGAGGTCGTTGCCTTCGATTTTGATCGGACGTCCCTCGCGCGAACGCACGAGCAATCCGGTGGCGAAGTTTTGCTGCGCAAAGGCGGTGGCGAAGTGATTGGCCACGCCGGGCACCAGGTATTCGGGTTTGCGCACGTAGGGCACGATGGTTTGCTCGGGTCGTCGGCAGCCCGTGGCGGCCAGCGCCGCCGAAGCCGCCAGCAAGCCGACGAAGGTGCGGCGCGTCATGGAAGCGGCTCCGCTGCTGGGCTCGTCGTAGTCGGCGGGAAACTCGTTGCCGAGTTGCGCCATGACCTCCGGATCGCGCGACAGCTCGCGGAAGCTTTTCCAGTATGTTTTGTGCGTGGTATCTGTATCGGCCATGCTATCTGTTGTCGCTGTGATGGGAGTTTCCTTGCTCAATGCGCCCTGCGTGTCAATGGTGACAGGCCGAGCAGTTTTCCGGTCCCTTGTTCAGGGCGCGGCGCAGCACCTCGGGCTTGACGTCCACCCCGGTGATGGGGCGTGTCCGGACCACGTACTCGTCGGGATTGCGGTGGCAATCGAGGCACCAGCCCATGGTGAGCGGCTTCTTTTGCGCCACCACGCCCTGCTTCTCCACCTCGCCATGACAGGACGCGCAATCGATGCCGGCGTTGACATGGCGGCTATGGTTGAAGAAGGCGTAATCGGGCAGGCGGTGGATGCGAATCCATTCGATGGGCTGATTTTTTTCATAACTCGCGCGCACCACTTCGAGCTTGGGGCTGTCGCGCTTCACCGCGGTGTGGCAATTCATGCAGGTGCTCGTGGGCGGCACGGTGGAATGCGCGGAGGTTTCCACGCTCGTGTGACAATACACGCAGCTGATGCCCAGATCGCCCGCGTGTACGCGGTGGTCGAAGGGCACGGGTTGCTGCGGACGGTAGCCCACATCCATCACACTGGGATGACGCAGGAAGTAAAACGCCACGGCACCCACGGCGGCAAACACGAGACCGCTCAGAATGGCGCGCTTGAGTGTTCTATCGATCGAAGCATTGAACATAATTGCCTGTGATCCTCTGATGCGTTGTTACGATTGCCGCGGAACCGCCATCGCCTCGCGGCGAAGCTTGCGCTGCGCCACCCACAGGCGCAGGGCGAACATGCCGATCACGAGAAACGGCATGGACATGAGAAACATGATGCTCGCGCTGAAACCCGACGACACCGGCGTGCTGCCGTCCGCCGCGTAGGCCTCCTTGCAATTCGGACAGGCGGTGACCGTTTCCGGTACCAGAAGCGCCAGCAGCACGAGCAGCAGCGCCGCAACAATAAAAATTGGTTTCATGATCTCACGCATAGACATGGTAGAGAAGGACGTACACCAACACACCGGTCACCGACACGTACAGCCACAGCGGCAGCGTCCAGCGCGCAATGGCGCGGTGGCGTTCCACCGTCATCTTCAGCCCGCGAAACAGCGTGATGATGGCCATGGGTGGCACAGCCACGGCGAGCACCGAGTGCGAAATCAGAATCACGAAGTACACGGTGCGGGCCAGGCCCTCGCCCTGAAATTTCGTGATGAGCTGCGCATTGAAATGGTAGTACAGGTACGTCGCCAGAAACAGCGTGGACGTGGCAAATGCCGCCAGCATCATCGCACGATGCGGCCGCACCTGTTTCCGACGAATGAACACGAAGCCCAGCACCAGAAACAGCGAGGCCAGCGCGTTCAACGCCGCGTTCACGGAGGGCAAATCGCTCACGCTCATGCCGCGCTCCGTTTCAACAGGCGGTCGAGCACGGCGCGCAAATCGCGCAGCTTCGCGTCGTCCATGCCATCGTAATAGCCACGAATGTTGCCCTCCGCATCCACCAGCGCGAAACGCGTGCTGTGCAGCGCCGGCTGTGAGGCGTCGCCCATGAGAAAGCCCTTCGAAGCCAATGCCGCCACACTGTCGGCGGACATGCGCAGCATGAACCAGCGACTCGCTTTCGCGTTGTAGCGCTCGGCGTAGCGCGCCAGGCGCGGCACATCGTCATTGTCCGGATCCACGCTGAAGCCCACGATGCGAAAGTCCGCCGCATCGGCGTACTCCGCCTGCAGGACATTGGCCTTGGAATTCATCACCGGGCAAGGCCCGCCGCAGGATGTGAAAAAGAAATAGGCGAGATACACCGTGCCGCGCAATTGCGCGTCGGTCACGGTGCTGCCATCGAAATTCGTGCCGCTGAACGCGGGCGCGGCTTTCACCACGGCGGGAAGCGCCGCCGGAGGCCGCTGTTCGCGCGTTGCGCAGGAGGTACCGAGTATCGCCGCAAGCGCCAACGCGCCGACGATAAAAGAGGTGCGTATCATGATTTCGCCACGGTGTTCAAGGTGACAAGGTGCAGAGCGACGATCGCCACGGCGATCACCGCGAGAGACAGCATCCACGACGCTCCCCCGCCCACGGCAACGCCGGAGCCGAGGAAAAACATGTCGTGAAACAGCGAGGTAACGTAGTACATCGGATTCAGGCGCATCAGCGCGGCCAACCAGGGATGCGCGCCTTCCACGGGAAACAGCGCGCCGCTGAGCACCCACATCGGCATGAGCAGGAGATTCATGATCGCGTGGAATCCCTGCGTCGAACTCATGCGCCAGGCGATGAGCAAACCGAGACTGGTGAGCAGCACCGCCGCGAGCAGCAATACCAGCATCGCGAGCAGCAGACCCTGCGCGCTCACCGACACGCCGATCCAGGGGAGAAACAGCAGAAACAACATCGCCTGCGCGAAGGACAGCGTCGCCCCCGCGGCGATTTTGCCCCAGAGTATCGCGCCGCGCGATGCGGGCGACACCAGCACGCCCTGCATGAATCCGCTGCGCCTGTCCTCGATCACCGAGATGGTGGAAAATATGGCACTGAACAGCGTGATCAGCAGCAGCATGCCGGGAAACAGAAACGCCGCGTAGCTCATGCCGCTGGCTCCATCGCCCACCACACCGGTGCCGAAACCCGCGCCCAGAAACAGCCAGATCACGATCGGTTGACCGATAGCGCCAAGCACGCGGCTGCGACGACGGAAAAACTGCCGCAGATCCCGCAGCCACAAGCTGTACACCGGAAGCGCGAAACTGCTCATGCGGCCAGCACCTCCCCGGCGCGTTCCACCGCGTCCAGCGGACGCGCAACGAACCAGTCGTCCAGATTCGCGCGACGCCATTCCATGTGCTCCACGAGCGGGTGGCGTTCGCCCAGGCGCTCCAACACCGCAACCATTCCAGCGCCGCCGAGCAGCAGACGCCCCTCACGAAGCGCGTACCGCCGTCCCACACCGCGCAGCAGTTCCGCCAGCGCGTCTACATCGGTTGTGGCGATTTCCACCACCGTGTCTCCGAATTCCCGCAGCAATGCCTCGGGAGTGTCCTGCGTGATCACCTGTCCATCGCGCAGCGCCACCACGGAGTCGCAACGCGAGGCCTGCGCCATGTCATGCGTCACCATGACGGTGACCAGCGAGCGCTCGCGCGTCAACGTGCGCAGCAACGCGAACACATCTTCACGCACCTGCGGATCAAGTCCGTTGAAGGGCTCGTCCAACACCAGCACGCGCGGTGCGGTTGCAAGGGCCTTGGCGATCTCCACGCGACGACGGTAGCCGCCCGACAGCGTCGCAACGCGCGTGTCGAGCATTTCCGCGATACCCAGCGTGTGCAGAAATGCCGTGTCCAGCACGCCGTCGCGTTCGCGCTTGCCGTACAGCAACGCATGGTGCAGAATGTTTTCCCGCACGCTGAGCATGTCGTCCAACGCCGGCGTTTGAAACACCACACCCAGCAGACCCGGCGGCACCGCGCCATTTCCTTCCAAGCGTACCTCACCCGCATCGGCGCGCATGGCGCCGGAGAGAATGCGGAAGAGCGTGGACTTGCCGCTGCCATTCGGACCCACCACGGCGGTGATGCGTCCGGCGCCAGCGACGAAGGATACATTGCGCAAGGCCTGCGTGGCGCTGCGTGTGCCTTTGGCCCAGGTGTACGATATGGACGTGGCGCTCAGCACGATGCTCAGAGTCCCAGTAC
>JAMIQH010000048.1:0-4885 GCA_035914695.1 Bacteroidota bacterium
TTGCGACTCTGCTTCTCTGCGACCTTGCGTTCCATTCTCCTGATGTCGGAAGGGAATTCAACGCAAAGACGCCACGGTGCAAAGACGCAAAGGGAAGAGGCGACAATGCGTCGCCTCTTCCGTGAACATTGTTGGTATGGGGCCTGACTCAGAACGGCCGGGTGAAGCGCAGCACGAAGTTCGGGGATTCGCCACGATCGAGGCGCCATGCGGCGCCAATGCGGAACGCACCGTCGGCGCTGCCGAGAGCGATACCCAGATCCGATTTCCATGAATCAAACACCCAATCCTCGGTGAAATCCGCTTCCATCGCGCCATTGCGAAGATCGCGTGTGATCAGCGGGGCGACGCTGTTGGTGACGCCGGCATTGGCGAAGAAAATGAGATTGGTGCTGCTGAGCAGATTGCGCACCCAGCCACGCGCATTGCCCGCGAGTGTGCTGCGCAAAATCCACTCAGCGCTCAGCAACGCGGCATGCGTCCCGGCGAATTCTTTGAAGCGGTATCCCGGCAGCGTACCCGGTCCGCCGAGTTCGAACTGCCGCTGCGCGGGCAGCGTGCCGTCGCTGGCGCCGAGCCGTGCGCGCAGATTGATTGCAATGTGTTCGCCAAGGGGCTGATAGCGCGTGGCATCTAGTACGAATTGCGAAAATTCGAAATCACCCTTTGCCGTACCGCCCGCCTGCTCGAAGGAAAACTGTACGTTCCATCCCTCGCTGCGATCACTGAGTGAAGGCAGGGTGTGCATGGCCGCGGTGAACATGAAGCTGTTGATGTTGCCCTCGTTGATTAGCGGATTCGGCCGGAAGGACTTGTCGCCTCCGAAAAAGGACCAATTCGTCGCGCGATTCATGTTGCCGTAGGTGTCGTGCACGTAGCCGACGGAAGCGCGCAGATTCAACTCGCTGTCCGAACGGTAGTACCACGCGGCGGTGGCAGTGAAACCGCGGCGCTCGAAATAGTCGAGGAAGTCCTCGCGGGCGAAGAGCGCGGTAAAGGTGTTCTCGTCGCGATCGAAACTCCATTGATCTTTGGAATCCGTGAAGCTGTGTCCCTCACCGCCGAATTCCACGATGTGCTTGTCGAAGTACAGCGGGAAGTACAGGCCGAGACTGTAGCGCCAGGTGTGATTGGCGAAACCGTAACCCAGCGACCCCGTGCTCACAATCCACGGCTTGCTGTGCCAGTACAGACGCTTCGACTGCGCAAGTCCAATGTACACGCCCTCCACGCGGTTGTAGCGCAGGAAGGTTTCGTGCAGGCGCGTGGTCAGCGGGAACATCCACGGAAAGGTGCTGGGATATTTGGCGAAGAAATTCCCTTCGAAGGACTCCTCGTCGTCGTCCTCGCCGCTCATGGATTTCCACCAACTCCATTCACTGTCCTGATCCATGTCCGGTACATCCTCGCCCCAGTCCTCGCCCCAGTCTTCCCAGGTGTCGTTTTCGGCTTCATGCATGCTGAGTTCGGCGTTGATCTCGTCGAGGCGCATTTCCAGCTCTTCAATGCGGATGGACAGCTCCTCGATCTTGCCGTCGCGCTCCTCGCTTTCGGGCAGGGCGCGCGCCTTGTCCAGTGCGGCCCGGGCTTGCTCGAGTTGCGTGGACACCTGCTCGTGGGCCTCGCGTAACTGCTGTATGGCCGTGCTGTCCTTGTCGCCAACGGGATCTTGTGCAGCGGCGACGGTGGTGAACAGGGCAAGGAACAGCAGGGAGGAGAGGAGGCGGGCGATCGTCGGTGCAAGGGATTTCATGCGAGGCCTCAATGGTGAAAAAAACATATCCGCGTTATACGGGGCTCGGAAAAAAAGGTTCACATCATCATGGGTATACAGCGCATTCCTGGGCATCGCCGCAGTGCGACACATGTCGTCGTCACACTGTCGACGGAAGCAGACGAGGAAGAAACTGTATCGTTGTGCAAAGTAGCATTTCCCCGCATGCGACGCATCCCATCGAACGACAAGCGCCGCGGCTGGCACCGCGGCGCTGTGAGGTACGGAACGATGTGACGCGGCGGCGCCTTACTTGTTCTGGAGTTCGAAGGAGACGGTGCTGCTGCCCGTCACCGGCACGCGCATGTTCATGCCCATCACCGTGATCACCTGATCGGTGGTGACTTCCATGTTCATTGCGACAAACAGGCCTTCGGCCGGTGCGTAATACAACGTGCCCTTGCCTTCGCGCGTGCCCTTGATCTGCAACTCGTTGTCGCCGTTCAGACGAGTACCCTCGATTTCCGCCTCGACGGTGACACCGATCTCGAGACAATCGAAGCCCTTCATTTCCTTCTTGCCCTTCACCGTGTACGCGCGGGTGGTCTCCACCAGCATGAGATTGTCGCCCGAGCCGGAAGTGTCCACTTCATTGCTGTTCCAGGATTGACCGACTTCCAGCGTTCCCTTGGTGAGGTTGGGCAGCATCTCGCCGATTTGCACGATAAGCGAACCCGCCTGACCGGCTTCGTCGGCGTTTGTCGTGTCCACATCCACCACGTTGCCCTTCTGGTCCACAACGAGATTCAGTGTCTTGCCCGCGAAATCGGAGCCGAGCGTCTGCGTCTGATTGTTGGCTTCGACGATGACCAGCGCGTTGTTGATTTTAACATTCATCGACATGTCGCCGTTGTCGGCGATGCCCGACAGCTTGATGGTGGCGCTGACCGTGCTCTCGGAATTCTGCGTCATGGACTGACCCTGCACTTCCTGAATGGACATGTTGGTCTCTTCAAGAACGTAGGTGTAGTCCTTCCCGACTTCGTAGCGATAGATATGCTGCTGTGCGACAGCGGCCGGGACGGTCAGGACGAGGAGCAGCAGGGCGGTGAAAAGGCGTGTCATTCGTGACTCCATGGGAATATGTTATGGTATGAGTTCCAGCGTGACAATGGTGGCGACGGAGGAGGGGAGCACGTTGTTCTGATCGCCGAACAGCGCGCGTGTGCTTTCTTTTTCGGTTTTCACATCGAGCGACACGGGAATGCCGGTGGCAATGTCCACGTACATGCTGCCCTCGACGCTGCTGCGTTCCTCGGTGAATTCCTCGAGCTTCGCGAACAGGATTTTCTCCTCGAACAGCACGCGGCCTTCCCAGCGCAGTTTCAGACAGGCGATGCCGTGCTTGGTTTCGCGGGACTCCACCGTCCATGTGGTGACATTCTCCACAATGCGCAATCCGCTCCCGCGGCCGAGTTGCGGCAATTCCTTGCTGGGATACAGCGTGTCCCTGCTACTCTCCGTCCAACTCGTGCCCGGACTGAGTTCGCGATCGGGGATGGGCGGGAGCATGGCGGCGTTGCGCGCGAACATGGCGTCGGCCCCCTGCACACCGAGCAGGGTTTCGGCGCGCAACGGTTCGAGCGGTGTGGCGCTTTCGACGGTGCCGCGCGGGGAAAGCTTCACGCGAATGGGCTTTTTCGTGATCAGATTGTCGATGTCCACTTTCGGCGGCACCAGCGGGGGATTCTTGTCCACCACCACGGCCGTGTCCTGCACGAACACGTACTCCACACCCGACGGCGTGCTCGCCGAAAAATCCAGTCGCACATAGCGGGTCACGCTTTTCTCGAATTGCGTGCTGCGCCCGTCGTTTGTTTGCGCGAGGGCGGACATGCTTTCGGTATGTTTGAAATTCAACGTGCGTGCGGAGGGGAGAGTGTAACGCAGGGTCACCGGCTGTGCGGAAAGCGTGGACGGAAGCAGGAGGGCGAAAATGAGAATGATGCGTTTCATGCAATCCTGATTGCGGAGACAAAACAAAAGATACGAAAGTTGCGCGCGGCATGGTATCCCAAACGCGGGTGCCACGACGGGCATGAACGCGGCGGCGAGCCACAATGTTTCACGCGCGGTGATATCGGTCCCGCGGTCGATATGTGCAACCCTTGCGGACGGCAGTATGCACTTTCCCGCCATCCCGACAATGCCGGTGACGGGCGGCGGCTTGCGGCAGCCCCTCAAGGCAACAGCTCCGCGCTATTTATCGGGAGGATACTCCCAGACCTTGCGGCCTTCGAACCACGTGGACATCACTTTGGCCACGAGGAAATCCTCGCGGGAAATCGTGAGCAAATCATGCGACACGACCACAAAATCCGCCAGCTTTCCTTTTTCCAGACTGCCCAGATCCTTGTCCATGCCGGCGGCGCGCGCAGCCCAGATGGTGAAAGCCCGGACGGCATCGGTGCGCGACATGCGCTGCGCGGCGAACCAGCCGCCTTTGTAGCGCTCGGCGAGATGCGGCACTGTTGGGTCGATTTGGAAGAACTGCTCGATATCTTCCTGCGTTTCGGGGCGACCCGCGTCGTCCATGCGGAAAGCGGCGGCATACATGCCGCGCAGCGGATCGGGCCGCTCGACAGGGAAATCGCTGCCGCCGGGAATCCACGATCCCGCCGCGATCAGCGCGTTCCATGCATAGGCATTGCGAATGCGTGTGGCACCCAGGCGTGCTTCGGCCCAGTACATGTCGCTGGTGCAGTGCACGGGCTGCATGGACGGCACCACGCCCAAACGCGCGAAACGCGGGATGTCGGTGGGATCGATCACCTGTGCATGCTCCACGCGCAGTGGCGGTGTGCCGCTCTTCGCATTGCCCAGCGCCGCTTCATAGGCGTCGAGCACCATGCGCACCGCGGCGTCGCCTATGGCGTGCACGCACACTTGCAGGCCACGCGCAAGCGCCCGCTTGCTTTGTGTGACAATGCTGTCCATGGTGGTGATGGGAATGCCGCGATTGCCGGCTTCATCGGAGTAATCCTCCAGCAGCCAGGCGCCACGCGAACCCAGAGCGCCATCGGCGTACAGTTTCAGACCGGCGAGAACGAGCTGCGAGGCGCCGAATTCACGGCGGCCTTCGTTGAGCAACTCCTCCCACGCATCGCCGGT
>JAMIQH010000049.1:0-54188 GCA_035914695.1 Bacteroidota bacterium
CATCTGAAACGCCTTGAGGCGCACTTCCTCGGGATTCTTGTGCACGTCGGCGTCGGCCCAGCCGTCGGCGAGATTCGTTTCGTAGGTGTAGTACAGTACGAGACGTCCCTCGTGGAAGATGCCGAAGCCCTGCGGGGGCTTGTTGTCGTGCTCGTGGATTTTCGGCAGACCGTTCGGGAAGGAAAAATGCGCGTGGTAGATGGGATGATCGAAGGGCAATTCGACCAGTTCGCGATCGGGAAAGACTTTCTTGAGTTCGCGCCGGAAGGGCTTGTCGAAGCCGTAGTCGTCGTCGACGTAGAGAAAGCCCCCGTTCTCGAGGTAATGGCGGAGATTCGCCGCTTCGCGGTCGCTGAGATTGATGCTGCCATGCGCGGTCATGAACGCGAAGGGATAATCGAAGAGCCGATCGCTGCCGACTTCCACGATTTCCTCGGTTTTCACATTGACTTCGATGCGCGTGTTTTGCTTGAGAAAGCGCAGCATGTTGAACTCGGACGACGGGTCGTTGTACCAATCTCCGCCGCCGTTGAATTTCACGCGGGCAATGACGAAGGCGCTGTTTTTCCGGGGCGCGCTCTGCGCCAGCGCGTCGGGGCCGATGAGATGGCCCATGCCGCAGAGGAGCAGCAGGACAAGGATGGTGCGAGCGCCGCATGTCCCGGCGGTGATGAGCCGCGAACATACGGTGACGAGCGAGTTGGAATGCGAACGGTGGCGAATCATAGTCGGAAAAGTTACCATGCCACCACGTATGGAGCAAGGCGAATACTCGGTACATCGTGGCAGCCGGGAACGTCGCGTGCAACGGGTCCGGCGCGGGCTGATTTCGAGTGACGCGTTATAGGAACTGCGGCACCTGCTTTTTCCGCACAAGGTTAGCTCCGCTACTTCATGCCACGATGCACGGCACGTGCTATTGCATGTTCAAAATCCGATGGTTAGATTCCCCTGTCCGCCCACTATGCCCGGTGCGCACATGAAGGATTTCTCCATCAAGAAACTGTATTACTCGATCAGCGAAGTCAGCAAGATCACCAACCTCGAACAGTATGTGCTGAGGTACTGGGAATCCGAATTCGATGAGCTCAAGCCCGCGAAAAACCGGGCCGGGAATCGCATTTACACGAACAAGGACATACAGCTCATCCTGTTCATCAAGAAGCTGCTGCGCGACGAGCGTTACACGATCGAGGGTGCAAAGCAGGTGCTCAAGACCTACTCGCCCGGCAGCGACGCGGACTTTGGCCGCGAGGAGGATGCGGCGGAGCAGAATCCCGCACAGACGGCCCTGATTTTCGAGCCCGAGGGACAATTGCGCAGCGATTTGCTCAAGCTGCGGCAATTCCTCGAGGATTTGCGCGAGCGCATTCGCGCGTGATGCTGGTGTTTTTCGGGAGAGTTTTTCGTATATTGAAAATCTCGCCTCCGGGCGATGGACCGGAACGTAGCGCAGCCCGGTAGCGCACTACCTTGGGGTGGTAGGGGTCGCGGGTTCAAATCCCGCCGTTCCGACAGAGCGAATGAAGGTGGAAAACAGCACGCAACCCGTGCTGTTTTTCTTTTTCCCTAACCCTTGATCAGGCGCGAGCTGCGGAAATGGAGCTTCGCGTAATCGCGCAGGGCCGCCCAGCCGTGGGTGCGCACGATATGCGTTCCCGCCGCGGCGATGCCGCGTTCGTCCGACGCGCCGAACGGGAGTGCATGTCCGCATTGCTGTTCGAGCTGCTTCATGCGCCGCACGAATTCGTCGCGTGCGAGCACAGAAGCGGCGGCGACGGCGGGATCGGCTTCGGCGCGCACGTGCTGATGCACGGTGATGCCGCGGCCGAGGGGAAGCAACGCGCGCTCGATGACGTGTTCGCCGGCGAATTTATCGCAAATGGCGTGCGCGGCCTCGCACCCTGCTTCGAGCAGATTCTCAATGCAGCGCGCATGCATCCATGCGAGAATGCGCTGGGAATTTTTACCGAAGCTCGTGCCTTCCATGAAGGTGTTGTATTTGGCCGGCGGCACGGTGACCACGGTGCAGCGCTCGCCGCAGATTTCCCGCACCTTGCGCGCGGCGATGGTGATGCGTTCGGCGCTCAGTTCCTTGCTGTCGCGCAGCAGCGCGCTCTTCAGTTTCAGCAAATCCTCGGGGGTGACGCAGACGCCGGCGGCGACCAGTGGTCCGAAGTAATCGCCTTTGCCCGATTCATCCACGCCGATCCAGGTGGTGATATTCGACGGGAGGAAGGCGCTCGCGAGTGGTTCGCTGCCGTGGAGTTGTTGCTCGACGCGTTGCCGCAGCGGACTATCCTTGCCCTGAATTTTCGGTGTGAGATTGCCTTTGGCGTTGAAATACACGACCACCTTGACGCTGTCCTTGTCATCGCGTACCACTGCCTCAACGTTCCAGTCCCGCGTTTCGATGTCGCCGCAGGAAACGTCTTCGTTGCGGCAGGCAGCGAGAATGCGGTGCAGTTCGGTGGTGGCGCGTTGCAGGGCTTCGTGTGTGCTCATCGGGGATTGGTCCAGCTCGGATGGTGGGCGAATGATACTGGGGAAATGTATCAACTCTCGGAGAATTTGTTGTTATCGTCGGGTGTGGCTGTGGTGGGGACTGGGTTTTTCCGGGCCGGCTGAGTGCGGAATACATTTGAAGAGCGCGCGGAGGGCGCAGAGGGCGCGGAGGATGGGTTGAGGGTGCTTCCCGCTCGAATCTTGCCGGCCGGCTGAGTACGTGATACATTCGCGGAGAGCGCAGAGGGCGCCGAGAGCGCGGAGGATGGGTTGAGGGCGCTTCCCGCTCGAATCCTGGTAGCTGGCTGAGTGCGGGATACATTTGAAGAGATGAAAGAGAGCGGAGAGAGCGGAGAGGTAGTGTTGAGGGCGCATACCCACCTGATTGATTTTTCACCACGTTGGAGGTTCGGATCGAGCGGAGGATGGGTTGAGGGTGCATCCCGCTCGAATCCTGGTAGCTGGCCGAGTGCGGGATACACTTGAAGAGCGCGGAGGATGGGTTGAGGGTGCGTTGCTCGATTGGGCTTCGGGCAGTATCTTTTGATGATGGTACCGATCAGATTATTTCCCGCACCTCGGCGCGAGGTTCTTGTCCTGTTCATCATCGGGGCGTCGCTGCTCTTGCTGCTCGCCTGCGCGGTGTATCTGATTCAGGATGGAGATGATGCTCCGGTGACGGTTGCCAAGGTGCAAGCGGTTCGCGACAGCATACCGGCGTTGTACGAGGATGTCGATGCGCTGGGCATGCGGGAGTTTCGCGGTGAGATTGCGCGCAACATGCCGTTCGCCGGTGCTCTGCTCGCTGCGGGCATTGATCGTGCCGTGGCCGATACGGTGCAGCGACAACTCGAAGCGGTGGGCTTCAATTTCCAGCGCTGTATGCCGGGTCAGCAATTCGTGGCGCAGGTGGACAGCAATGGAGCGCTGGCGCGCTTCCGCTACGAGGTGGACCGCCTCCGCAGTTATTGGGTGTGTCGCAATGCCGGTGGCGTGCTGGAAGCGCGGCAATGGGAAATTCCCGTGCAATCCGAACTCGTCGTGGTCGAAGGCGAAGTGCGGAGTTCGGTGTATCACACCATCATGTCCATGGGCGAGAAGCCGCAGCTCGTGGCGGATTACGCCGAGGTGCTGGGCTACGATATCGATTTCATCTTCGATCCGCGTGTGGGTGACCGCTTCGGCATTCTTGTTGAGAAGAAATTGCTGGATGGCGATATCGTCGGCTACGGACGCATTCTGGCCGCCTCGTACGTGGGCGAAATCACCGGAGACGTGCGCGGCTACTGGTACGATGCGGACAGCACCGTGCAGGGCTGGTTCGCGCCCGATGGCGAGAATTTGCAAAAGGCCTTCATGCGCAGTCCACTGAGCATACTGCGCGTCACCAGTGGTTATGGCATGCGCTTGCACCCGATCAGCGGGCGGCGCAAAATGCACACGGGCATCGATTACGCGGCGCCCAGCGGAACGCCGGTGTGGGCGGTGGGCTCGGGTACGGTGCAATTCGCCGGCTGGAAAGGGGGTTATGGCAAGACCATCGAAATCCGTCATGCCGGCGGCGTGGTCACAAGGTACGGACATCTCTCGCGCATTGGCGTATCACGGGGACAGGCGGTGCGGCAGCATCAGACCATCGGCGCCGTGGGCAGTTCGGGATTTTCCACCGGACCGCATCTGCATTTCGAATACCTGGTCGGAGGACAGTTCATCCCTCCACGAAAATTGAAGAATCCCCCGCTCAAGCGTTTGCCGCAATCCTCCATGGACGCGTTCACGGCGCATATGCGCACGGTGGACAGTCTCTGGAGCGCCACGCCGCGCGTGGAGGGTCAGCGTCGCATTGCCATTGCGCAGGCGGCGAGCGATGGTGCGCGGAAAACGCGTTCCTGAATCCACTCCCCGCGCCTCTATGCGATGAAACATGCGGATGCACTGCCCGTACACGCAGCATTGTCCGCGATTCGCACGCGGTGCCGGGGTGCCACTCCCCTCACGTTTCGACACACCGTTTTCCATCCACATACAAGGTGCTCCATGAGATCACGATTCATGGTTCTTCTCGCGTTGTTGCTCACCGTCGCCGCGCAGGCGCAGGTGCAACCGGGCGAGAATCTCGAGGTCAGCGGGATCCCCACGATTCCCAAACAGCTCGTGGAACGGGCGCAGCAGTATCAGAACGCCCGCTCGGCGGGGATTGCCGACTGGGATGCGCGCGACAAGGGTATGTACATCAGCACGCGTTTCGCCAACACTGCGCAGGTGCATCACATTGCGGGGCCGGGCATGGCGCGGCAGCAGATCACGTTTTTCGAAGAGCCCGTGTCGGGCGTGTCCACCGATCCGCGTTCCGGCCGTGATGGCTTCGCCTTCACGCGCGACATTGGCGGTGGGGAATTTTATCAGATTTACTACTTCGACCGCGCCACGGGCTCGACGCGCCTGTTGACGGACGGCAAGAGCCGCAACACCGGCGCGTATTGGACGCGCAGCGGCGACAAATTCACTTATGCCAGCAACAAGCGGAATGGCAAGGACACCGACGTCTGGATCATGGATGCGGACAAGCCCGAAGGCGCCACCATATTGACCGAGCGCGAGGGTGCGTGGTATCCCTCCGCCTGGTCGCCGGACGGGAAGCAGCTCGTGGTGACGCAGTACATTTCCGCGCAGAAAAGCTTGCCGTATATCGTTGATCTCGCGTCGAAGCAATTCACGCCGCTGTTTCGCGAAAATGATGGCGACGTGGCGTACGGCGATTTTTCCTGGTCGAGCGATGGCAAGCGCATTTACTACACAGCCAATGCCGGCCGCGAATTCGCCACGCTCTTCGTGTACGATATCGCGAAGCGCGATCATCGCTGCCTGCTGCCTGAACTGCGCTGGGAAATGGAAGGTGTAAGTTTTTCGCGCGATGGTGCATGGTTGGCCTACACGTTGAATGCGGATGGACGGGGTGAACTGCATGTGGTGGCGTTCCCATCCATGCGCGAAGTGAAGATTGCGGGTTTGCCGACGGGCTTGATCGGCGGGCTGCGTTTCAGTCGGGACAGCCGCCGCCTGGCGTTGAGTATCAACGCGGCGGACAGTCCCACCGATGTGTACGTGGTGGATTTGCCGGGTGGCAAACTCACGCGATGGACGTACAGCGAGGTGGGGGGCTTGAACACGGCGACATTTTCGAGTCCGAAGCTGATTCACTATCCGACCTTCGACATGGTGGATGGAAAGCCGCGGGAGATTCCCGCATTCATCGCCATGCCGAAAAGCGCGCGTGGCAAGGTGCCGGTGATCATCGACATTCATGGCGGTCCGGAAGGACAGTCGCGCCCGTACTTCAATCCCGTGATGCAGTATTGGGTAAACGAGCTGGGTTGCGCGGTGGTGCAGCCCAATGTGCGCGGCTCGACGGGCTACGGCAAGACCTATCTGGCCTTGGACAATGGATTCAACCGCGAGCATTCGGTGAAGGACATCGGCGCGTTGCTGGACTGGATTGCGAAGCAGCCCGAGTTGGATGCGTCGCGTGTGGCGGTGCTGGGCGGTTCGTACGGTGGCTATATGGTGCTGGCCGCGCTCACCACGTATCCCGCACGCATCAAATGCGGCGTGGACGTGGTGGGGATATCGAATTTCGTCACCTTCCTGGAAAACACGCAGAGCTATCGCCGCGATCTGCGCCGTGTGGAATACGGCGACGAGCGCGACGAGAAAATGCGGGAGTTTCTTCTCCGCATTTCCCCCACCACGAATGCGGGCAAGATCCGTTCGCCGCTGTTCGTGGCGCAGGGCGAGAACGATCCGCGCGTGCCGGCCAGCGAAGCGCGACAGATTGTGGAAGCGGTGCGCGGCAACGGCATTCCTGTGTGGACCATGTTTGCCAAGGACGAAGGTCACGGTTTCAGCAAAAAGAACAACCGCGACTATTTCACCTGGGCCACCATTCTGTTTTTCGAGCAATTCCTGCTGAAATAGAAAACGCCGAAGTACGGCAGCTCACAGCCGATGCGTGGCAATGCGCATCGGCTGTTTTTTTTCACACATGCATTTGCACCTTGCGCGCGAAATACCCACCTTGCCGCGAAACCCGACAGCAAGGAGGCGGCGGTGCAGGACGGTACTCTCGAGGTGTTGCGCGCGACGGAAGTGGTGATAGCAAATCATTTCGCGCTGGAAGGCGAGACAGGCGATGAATGGGACGACGAGCGGATATTCCGCGCCGCGCTGATCGAACGCATTGTGCAACTCCTCGAGTATCAGCTCGAACGCCTGATGCACATCCTGTACCGCATCGACGTGGACGAAGCTGCGGTGAATCGTTGCTTCCGGAATCTGCCGCCGGGCGAGGTGGCCGCGGCGCTGGCGGACTTGATCATTGCGCGTCAGAAAGAGAAAGTGCTGACGCGACGGGGCATGAAGGGTAAAGGGCCGGGTACGGAGCAAGCGGATTGACCCGCTGCCGATGCATCACGTCAGTGCCGGCTGCGATGCGCTGGTGGATTTTACAAAAAACATCCGCGCAAGATCGGAGCCCTGCGCGGACGTTCTGTGTGTTCGCCGGGATCAAATTTGTCGGGTGCGAATGCGGATCTGCTTATCCTCTGTGGACACGTCGATGCGCTCCTGCATTTCCTGCAAGTGTTTCTGCAATTCCTCCTGCATTCCTTGCAGTTCTAACTGTTTGCCGTTGAGCATGAGGCGGATTCCTTCGGCGCGATCCTGAATGTCATCGATATCGATATCAATGTCGATGTCTTCCATTTCCTCGTCATCATCGCCATCGCCACGGAAGCGGAAGATGTGGCCCATGCCCGGCGCGCCGAGCATGCCATGCGGTTCGGGGGCTTCCTTGGCCGTGAGATTGAGCGTCATTTTTCCGCCTTTGCGCAGAATTTCCACGGGGATGCTTTCGCCCGCGTCGTAGGCGGCAAGCACGGTGCGGAAGTCGTCCACGGCAGTGATGGTTTTCTTGCCCGCGCGGAGGATCACATCGCCGGCTTTGAAGCCCGCCTTGGCTGCGTCGCTTTCTTCCTTCACGCTTTCAATGAGTACACCCTTTCCCTCGGGGGCGCCGAAGTATTCACCGAGTTGGCGGGACAGCGTATTGAGGGAGAAGCCGTACACGGGCGTGCGTGGCGACCAGGCGAAGGGCGCGGCCGGCGGCATGGGTGCGTGGGGAATGCGGATGCTTTTGGAGATCACACGGGCTTCCTTCTTTGCTTCGCCGAGAGTGACGGCGAGCGACTGTTTTTTCCCGTCGCGAAGTACGGTCACCTGTGCCTTGGCTCCGGGGCTTTTATCCTTGAGCAAGCGGACGAGGTCGTCGGCATCGTTCACCGCCCCGCCATCGACGTCCACAATGATGTCGCCCTTGGTGATGCCGGCCTTGTCGGCGGGGCTGTCGTCGATGACGCCGCTCACCTCCGCGCCTTTCTCCGCGGTGTTCTTCTCATCGCCCGAGCGATGGATGCTGTTCAGGCGAACGCCCAGCCAGGCGCCTTTCGCCTTTTCGGCGGAGGCGGTGGATTGCGCGTTGAGGGGGAGGTCCCAGCTCACCCAGGTGCAGAGCAGCAGGAGCGCGAGGGCGGTGATGGATGTGGTACGTTTCATGTGTACTCCGAAGCTGTTACAATCGTGTGTTCGAGTTCGAAGGCGTTTAGACGGAAAAGCCGCCGCGATGTTCCGCAGGGGGACGCGACGTGCGCATTCCGACCATTGAGGAAAAACCAGTACCTTTGCAGCGATCAGAGTGAAGCAACCATTTCGCGGCTTGTGGCGTCCAACGCGCGGCAGGTCAAGAAATGCACACAGACATCATCCATACGCTATCCGAGGATTATGTGAAGACAGAGGGTCACTCCGTCGACATCGCACGTGAGTATGCGCTGGTCGAGCGCTGCAAAACGGGCGATATCATGGCATTTCGCGATCTGTACGAGCAGTACAAGCAGCCGCTGTACACGCTGGCGCGGCGCTTTCACGGCAACGAGCACGACGCGCAGGACAGCGTGCAGGAGGCGTTCATTCAGATGTACCGGGGCATACAGCGATTTCGGCACGAGTCGCGCCTCGATACGTGGATGTACCGCATCGTGATGAATTGCTGCATCAGCAAAACGCGCCCGCGCAGACATGGCGAGGTGCGGGTGGATTTCAGCGGCGAGGAGGCGCATCCCGATGCCGCCGCGGGCGAGGAGGATGTGCTGCTGCGCGAGCTGCTGGAACGGGAAATCGGCGTCTTGCCCGAGCAACAGCGTGCGGTGTTTCTGCTCTACGCCGTTCACGGCCAGACACACGCCGATATCGCCGAGCAGTTGGGGATCAGCATTGGCACATCGAAATCGACCTATTCGCGCGCACGGCAGAACTTGCGCGAGAGATTATCGCATCATGGCATACACGATCCGGAGATACTGACATGAATCCCGAAGAGCGAGAGAGAGACGGGCTGGAGCGCTTGGCGTCGTCCCTTCCGACGCACGATCCGCCACCGCAGCTCTGGCAACGCATCGAAGAAGGTCTGCGGCAGGAGCAGCGGCGAGCGGGCAAAGGCGAGCGGACACAAGACGAGAAACGCGAAGGCCTGACCGCACGGTTGGCGCTGTGGTTCCGTCGACCTGTGGCCAAGTTCGCCATGTATGCGCTGCTGCTGAGCATCGGCGCCGGTATGAGCTGGTTTCTCATTCAGGATTACCAGCGGCGCAACTCCATGGACATCGCCCACAGTGCGAATTCCACGGACATGCTAACGCAGGCCCAGGAGGACATCGAGCAGGCGATGTTCTACTATGAGCGCGCAATTGAGAAGCTCTCGCTCGCCGCGGTGGAGCGCGAGAGCGAACTCGACCCGGAATTCCTGGCCCTGCAAAAGGCGAAAATCGCCATGCTTCGCGAATCCATTGACGAATGCAAAACAGCGCTGCGGGAGCAGGGACTGCATCCGCGCGTACAGCATTACCTGCTGGCCGCGTACAACGATTTGCAATCCACGCTTCAAACCATGGTTACCGAGACGCAGCACGAAAGAAAAAGGAGTCGAGACTCATGAAACACTTCATCATTCTTCTGACATTCACGCTCGCACTCGTGCCGTTGCTCAACGCGCAGAAGCACGTGCGTACAGTCAAAGAGCGTTTTCAGGTGGGAGCGGACGCCGGGGTGTTTCTCGACGTGCGTTTCGGCGACATTACGGTTACGGCTTCGGATGGTAATGTGGTCGACGCTGTCGTCACCATTACCGTCAACGACGGCTCGCGTGACGAGGCCAAGCGTCAGGCCGAGGCGGTGGCGGTGGAGATGAAAATGCACGGCGAGAAATTCACGCTGCGCACCAATCTCCCGAAGGGCGAGAACAAGGGCATAGAGATCGACGTGCGCATTGCCATGCCCAAGGGTGGGCATCTGTACGCGGTGACCAAATTCGGCGATGCGAATGTGAGCGGCATTGCCGGCAGCGCCAAGGTCAACAGCAGCTTCGGCAATGTGGAGGTGACACAGTCGTCGAATGTGGAGGTGGAATCCTCCTACGGCTTCGTCTCGCTCAGCGATATCGCGGACAACTTCCGCGTGGAAGCGAAAATGGGTGATGTGAAAGTGTTCAATGTTCCGCTCGGCACCATTCAATCCTCCTACGGTGACGTCGAGGTGAGCCGCCCGAACGCGGCGGTGAATATCAGTTCCTCCATGGGCGAAATCAGCGTGAAGGACTGCCGCGGCGGGTCGATCAAGAGTTCCTATGGCGATGTGGACATTGTGCTTTCCTCGTCCTTCAATGGTGCCATTCAGGCGGAGGCCTCGTTTGGTGAGGTGGACAGCAATTTCCCGATGGAGGAAATCGGGAAAAAGAACAAGTACGGCCCCTCTCCGGACAAGAAGAAGGCGAAATTGGGTGGGGGAAATGATCGTCTGAGCATCAACAGCAGTTTTGGCGACGTGGATATTCGGCGGCGATAGCGCGGCGGTGGCGAAGCCGACGCGTCGTCGAAGTACCTGAAGCGCAGCGGACGATCCCCCCGGATCGTCCGCTGGCGTATGAGGGCGTCCAGTGGCGAATACGAGGGAAATTCTTTCCATGGATGCAACAACATCGTACAGCGTCCGTATGCTGGCGGGTTGGTCCGTGATCCTGATACTGATGTGGATCACACCCCTCGAACTCCATAACGTGTGTCGGAGAGAATCCATGAAACGGTTTTTCGTTGTGTTGTCGCTTTTTGCATTGGCGTTGACCTGGACCGCATCGGCCCAGAACGTGTACGGTGAGATGAAGCTGGTGTACGACCAGGGGTATGTGTTTGCCGAATCCAGCATGCCCGACGGTGGCACGGCGTGGTTCGCGGTGGACCTCGCGGTGAATGTGACCAGTGTGAGCAAGGCGTGGATTGGCGACCGCGCGGTGATACAGAAGCCGCAGGGCCGCAGGGATGCCTCCGAAGGGAAGACGTATTTCGCGCTTGGCGGTGTCGGATTCATCGGAGACGTTGTGGGCAAGGCCACGCTGCCGGTGTTGAATGTCGGCGGACTGGTGTTTCCGCAGACTTCGGTGAGCGTGTTGGAGCAGGCCCCCACGGTGGCGGGACGCACGTTATCGGGCATCATCGGCACGGATCTGCTGCGTCGCGCGGAGATCGCGCTGTTCCGCTATGGTGCCACGCCGACGCTGCAACTGAAGAGCAAGGCCTCGCCCATGAAGCAGGCGCTTTCGCTGCCGATGTCGGTGTCGAATGGCTTTATCGTGGTGAAAGGTGAAATGCAGGGCAAGCCCGTGGACGTGATTCTGGACAATGGTTCGCCCGAATCGTATTTCCCTGTTGCCACGCTTCGCGCCGTGGGCGCGGCCGCCGTGCCGAATTCCACGCGCGACATCACCGATCCCGAGGGCAATGTGTTGAAGGTGCGCGCATCGAACGTCAGCGGTATCACGCTGGGAGGCACGGAATTCGAGGCACCGCAATTCCACATCGCCGAACTGGGTGTGTTCACCCGCGTCCCGGGAGTGAGCAGTCCGGTATTGCTGGGCAACTCGTTTTTCTCGACGGTGCAGGCCGTGGAGATCAATTTCAGCGAGAGTACGGTGCGCGTGCAGAAATAGCGGCGTCCGGAGAGATTCATTGAAGCGGAGGGTTCGCAAGAACTCTCCGCTTTTGCATTGAGCCCTTCTACTCGCACTTCCGCTCCGATTCCATTGCCAATGCCATCGTTGATGACCGTAGGGAAATCGCGCCATTCTGTACGTCCTCACACATCCTTAACGCTACCCTCATCGGGCCCGTATGTTGAGAATCTAGATTCACAGCATCCCCAAGATTCGCGGTGGCGCGTGCCATCGTCGGGAGGATCGATGCTGTCAATAACAGGATGCATACATCCGGATTTCAACATCAACGCGAGGATCGCATGAAACATGGTTTACTGTTCCTGCTCGCGGTAGTGCTGCTCGCATCGAATGCGATGGCGCAATCCGCGGGAAGCATTCGAGGGCGGGTGACGGACGAGGACAATCTGCCGCTTGCGGGAGCCAACATTTACATAAAGGAACTGGGCATTGGTACGGCCGCAACACAGACCGGTACTTTCACACTGCTGCGCGTTCCGGCGGGGACGCATCAGGTGTACGTTTCCTATCTCGGCTATCGGGCCGAGACGGTGCCGGTGGAAGTGAAGGGCGGTGCGACCGCTTCGATTACCGTGCGCTTGCAGTCGGGTATTATTCGGGGTCAGGAAGTGGAAGTGCTGGGAGAGCGTCTGAAAGGCCAGGCGAAAAGTCTGAGTCAGCAGCGCAGCAATGCGAATATCAGCAACGTGATTTCCAGCGATCAGATCGGCCGCTTTCCCGACGCGAACATTGGTGACGCGTTGAAGCGTGTTCCGGCCATCACGGTGAACTACGATCAGGGCGAAGCGCGCTTCGCGAACATTCGCGGCACCGAGCCGCGCTTGAACGCGGTGATGATCAACGGCGAGCGCATTCCCTCGGCCGAGGGCGAGCGCCGTGCCGTGCAGGTGGATCTCGTGCCCGCCGACGCTATTCAGTCCATCGAGGTGAACAAGGCGGTGACGCCAGACATGGATGCCGACGCCATCGGCGGCGCGGTGAATCTGGTGACACGCGGCGCTCCGGATCAACTGCGCGTGTCGGGGACGCTGGGCAGCGGCTACAATTTGCTGTCGGAAAAGGGCATGCTTCTCGGCTCGGCCGTGGTGGGCACGCGCTTGTTCGATGGATTGCTGGGCGTGATGGTGAATGGTTCGTATCACGACCACAATCTGGGTTCGCACAACACCGAGGGCATTTGGAGCCAGGACGACAACGATGTGGTATTCGCCGAGGAATGGGAAGTGCGCGATTATTCCGTGCGTCGTCTGCGCCAGAGCGTGGGTGGATCGCTGGATCTGCGCATTTCGCCGCTCAACACCGTGACCTTCAGCGGCATGTACAACCATCGCAACGACTGGGAGAATCGCATGCGGCTGCGGTACCGTCTGGAGCCGACGGATGCGAACGGCATTTCCCAATCCACGGAAATCCGTCGCCAGGTCAAGGGCGGTATCGGCAACGATGACAGCGACAATGCGCGTCTCGAGGATCAGCGCATGTGGACTGCCTCGTTCAGTGGCGACCATGCCATCGCGGGCTTGCTCAAGGCCAACTGGGCGCTTGCCTGGTCGAAAGCCAGCGAGCATCGCCCCAACGAGCGCTACATGGGCTGGCGCGTGCGAGGTGTGCCCGTGGCCATGGATCTGCGCAATCTGGAGACGCCGTATCCGAATCCGACGGATCCGGCCTCGGTAGCGCTGGACCAATTCACCTTGCACGAATTGACCGAGGAAGAGCAGCGCACGGAGGAGGAGGATTTCAACGCCCGTCTCGATCTTCTGTTGCCTTTGGTGAACAGCGGCGAGTACAAGAACAGCGTGAAGTTCGGCGCCCGCATGCGCAACAAGGATAAAATGCGGGAGAACAACTTTTTCTCCTATGAGCCGTTGAGCGGATTCGACAACCTGGCAGCGGTGCCGAACAGTGATTTCACCAATGACAACTTCCGCGCGGGTGATTACCGCATCGGATCGTTTGCCACGCCGGAATTCCTCGGCTCGCTCGACCTGAACAATCCCACGCTGTTCGAGCGTGAGGACGACCCGTCCGAATACGCCGCAGCCAATTACACCGCCAAGGAAAAGATCACCGCGGGATACGCGCAGTTGAATCAGAATCTCGGCGACAAGCTGCAGGTGATCGCGGGCGTGCGTGTCGAGCACACGAACGTGGATTACAACGGTTTCGAGTTCAACGACGACACGGAGGAAATCACGCCGACCAACGGCACCAGCGATTACACGAATGTGTTGCCGGGTGTGCATGTGAAATACGACCTCCGCGAGAACACCATTCTCCGTGTTGCCTGGACGAACACGCTGGCGCGGCCGAATTACTACGACATCGTGCCCTACCGCAACATCGCCGTGGAGGATGAGGAACTGTTCCTCGGAAACGCCGCGCTGAAGCCCACCACCTCGATGAATTTCGATGTGATGGCGGAGCAGTACTTCGCTTCGGTGGGAATTCTTTCGGCAGGCGTGTTTTACAAAGACATCAAGGATTTCATTTACTACTACTCCGAGAAGGACTACGTGGACCCGGTGAGTGGCGGGACGTATCGGCTGTTCCAGCCGCGCAATGGCGCGAAGGCGACATTGCTGGGCTTCGAAGCGGCTTTCCAGCGTCGTCTGGATTTCCTGCCGGGATTGCTTTCGCAGCTTTCCTTCTACGGCAACTACACCTTCACTTCCTCCACCACAGACAATCCCGATTTCGGCGACCGCGATATCGATTTGCCGGGCGCGGCGCCGCACAATCTCAACGCTTCGCTCACCTGGCAGGACGAGCGTCTGGTGCTGGGTTTGTCGTTCAATTACTCGAGCGCCTACATGGATCCGGACGAAATGGATTTGACGCCGGGTCTCGAGCGCTACTACGACAAGGTGTCGCATCTCGATGCGACGGCCTCCTTCGCCATCACCGAGCAGTTGCGCATTTTCGTTGAGGCGAACAATCTGCTCGATCAGCCATTGCGCTACTATGCGGGTGAAAGCACGCGCACGTATCAGGCGGAGTATTACAACCGTCGATTCACCGCCGGCGTGAAATTCGATCTCTGATCGACCTGATGTTTTCCGGGCCGCCCCTGCCGCTGCGCGGGGGCGGCCGGTTACATGGCGTGCGGATTTTTCATTTTCACAAGGATATCATGCAAGCAATCAGATCAATACTCAAGGCGTTCCCGGGTGTGGGAGCGATACCGCTGATGTTCGCGACCGCCGTGCTGTTGACGCACTGCGGTGCGGAGAAAGCACCGAAGGTGGTCCCCGAAGCCGAGAAACCCTCGCGTGTTGTTATCGAGGAGGCCTGGCAATCCGAAAGGAACGAGGCGGACAATGTGGATTCGCCCGCATTCTGGGCTGGTGCCGAAGGCGAACGCTGGGTGATCGCCACAGCCAAATCCACGGATCGACTTCTCGTGTACGATGCCGCCACGGGCGCATTCATCCGCGGCGTCGGGAGCACCGGCGCGCGGGTCGGACAAATGCGGCGCCCCAACGGTATCGCGACGATCGATGATCTGGCCATTGTGGTGGAGCGCGACAATCACCGCGTGCAGGTGTTTCGGCTGCCGGATTGGAAGCCACTCGGATTTTTCGGACAGAACGATCTTGTGAAGCCGTATGGCCTTGCCGTTGTACGCAATGGGATGGATTTCCTTCTGTACGTAACGGACAATTACGAGCGACCGGACGAGAGCATTCCGCCCGACACCGAGTTGGGCGCGCGGGTGAAGATGTTCCGCATGAGTGTACGGGGCGCGACCGTCAGCGGGAGTTTGCTGCGCGCCTTCGGCGAGACTTCGGGCGACGGTGTGCTGCACATTGTCGAATCGATTTGTGCCGACACGGTGCATGGCAGATTGCTCATCGCGGACGAGGATGCGCGGTACAACGACATCAAGGTGTACGATCTCGAGGGCAAGTTTAGCGGAAAGGTTGTCGGCAAGGGGTTGTTCAAGGCGCAGCCGGAGGGCATTGTGCTGTACGAATGCCAGGACGGCGGCGGCTATTGGGTGATGACGGATCAGGATCATGCGAACAACACGTTTATTGTGTTCGACCGCAAGGATTTCACCGAGCTGGGCACGTTTACCGGAGCGTCAACGACGAATACCGACGGCATAGCGCTGACGCAGGTTGGATTCGGGCCCTTCGCCTCCGGGTGCTTTTTCGCCGTACACAACGACGGCAATGTCACGGCGCTGGATTGGGGTACGATCGCGCGCCTGTTGAAGCTCGAAAAGGAGTGTACGCAACGCATGCCGTAATAGCCGACGCAACGTTGTAAAACGCGGCGGCGCGCATCGTCGGGTGAAGGCCCGGTGATGCGCGCCGCGCATTTCATGCTATGCGCGTGCGGTGACGGCTCAGGTTTGGAATTCCTCGAACTCCATGGTCGGAGTTTTGAGTTCGAACACCATGGCCTGGCCGGGCAGGAGTTGGATCTGGAATTCCGTGCCGAGCTTGTGTACTTCGGCGCCGCTCAATTCGTCGGTGAGAATGTCGAGTTCCGTTTCGAAGCGGAGGGCGGCGGAGGTGGCGTGTATGCAATCGAGATTGGCGACGATGGCCAACGCGCGCTCGCCGTCGGGGCTGCATCGCAGGAAGGACAGCACTGTGGGGTGATTGCAGTCCACCACGCGCAGCGTGTGATGCGAGGGATTCACCACAAGATCGTGCCAGTCGTTGCGGATGCGTACGATGCGTGTCACAAAAGCGCTGAGCTGTTGGGGATTGTCCCAGCACAGGGCGGATTGTGAAAACAGCGGCAACGTGTGCGAGGGCAGAGCGGCGATGTCTTCGGGCTTGAAGCCGAGGCCGGTGTTCACGGGGAAGGTTTCGCCCAGTTCATAGCCCTGATGCAGAAACAGCACGGCCGGGAGAAAGGCGTTGATAACGAGCGTGAGCCGTGAGAAATTGATGCCGCCATCCCTGCGAGCTGCGCGTGGGGTGTTGTGCGACTCCGGCGTCGCGAAGAAAGGCACCGGGACGTCCTGAGTGGAGAGCAGACGCAGGAATTCCCGCAGTTTGGCGGGAATATGCTCGTCGCTCCACAAATATCCGACGGTCACATTGTAACCCTCCTGTCGACTGCGCGCGGAAATGGCGAAGTTCTCCTCCCAGAACGCGAAATCCGGATCGGCTTTGCGGGCCCGCTCCACAATACTCTGTTTCAGGCGTTTGGGCAGTGCGTGTCCCATGTCGATCATCACGCCGTCGATGCCGAAGGTTTTCTGATAATGTGGGATGATGTTGATGATGGTGTTCCACAGGCCGCGATTTTCGTTCTCGACGCTGGCAAGCCGATTGTCGTACATGCGAATCGTATTGTAGGCGATGTAGTTGAAGCTCGCATGCTCGTAAAGTTTGAGATAGGTCACATCGTTCCAGGGCGGCTGCACATCGTCGGGAGGCCAATCGGCGAAGGCGCCGGGAATGCGCACGCGGGAGCCGTCACGCAGTATGCCGATGTAGCGGTCGCCTTCGCGCACAATGTCCTCGGGATCGCTGCGGAACATCGCGCGATAGGCCATGCCGGGAGGGGGTAGACTGCCCATGTCGTTGCGTTTGACGCGCGTATTGATGACGGTGAGTTCCTCCTGGCTGAACGCGGGATTGCCGTAGCCATGCGCGTGCTCGGGACTGCCGTCGCGGTCGGGCAGCGACGCGTCGATCCAGTAGAACCAATTCGGGTGTTCGGGAATCCAGTCGCTGTCCTTGGCGGCGGTGCGGAACACGAACTCCAGAACCACGCGCATGCCGAGGCGATGTGCGGCTTCAACGAAGGCGGCGAATTCGGCTTCCACGCCCAGCCCGTGGAAGGGTTCGCACAGCCGCTCGTCGAGCGTGAACGGATTCCGAATGGCGTAGGGCGAACCGAGCGTGCCCTTGTTTCCATCGCGGCCGATGGATGTGATGGGCAGGCAGTGAATGGTGTTGATGCCCATGCGTTGGAGGTAGGGCAGCAGCAGAATGCACTTGAGAAAGGTGCCGGTTTCGCGCAGACCCGCGGGCAAATCCTCGATACCGATCACGCCGTCGCCGTCGTGATCCCAGGCGGCGGTGAGGCGGGGAAACATGTTGTACACGATGGCATCGCGCGACCATTCGCCGTTGGAATTCCCGCGGGCAGGCGTATCGTCTTCCGCGGCGAGTATGCCGTCGATGCAGGCGACGAAACTTTCCACCGGATCGACGTTGCGTACACGTTCGTCGGTCGCGGCGGCGTGCAGCCAGAGCGCGGGCAGGCGATATTGCTCAACGGCGAGTTGTCCGAGGAAAGTGGCGAGCGTGTCGCGCAACGATTGCAGCGCATGGTCCATGAGCACTCCGCGGTGAATGGCGATGGAGAACGTTGCGCGATGCGGCGGCGTGCCGCATCGCGCGTTGCGAATGAAGAACGAGGTCAGTCGGCGAAATACGCGGCTACGTTGTAGAGTTCGGGGTCGAGTTCCTTGATACCGGTGGCGATTTGCGTAATGTCGATATCGATGATGCGGGTACCTTGCAGGGCGACCATGCGACCGAAGCGGCCCTCGTGCACGAGTTCCGCCGCGCGTACGCCGTAGCGCGTACCGAGCACGCGGTCGAAGGCGGAGGGCGAGCCGCCGCGCTGAATGTGGCCCAGCACGGTATGGCGGGTTTCGAAGCCAAGGCGATGTTCGATTTCTTCGGCCAGCACTTTGGCGACGCCGCCAAGCATGACATGGCCGAAGGCATCCTTTTTCATGCTGGCGAGCACGTAGCTGCCATCCTCGTCGCGCTCGCTGTCGGTGGCGACTTTCGCACCCTCGGACACCACGACGATGCTGAAGTTTTTTCCCTGCTCATGACGGCGTTTGATGCTGGCGCAGACTTCATCGACACTGAACGGATGTTCGGGGACGAGGATGACATCGCCGCCTCCGGCAATGCCCGAATACCAGGTGATCCAGCCCGCATGGCGACCCATGACTTCGACGACGAGCACGCGACTGTGGCTTTCGGCGGTGGAGTGCAGGCGGTCGATGGCTTCCATGGCTATGTTCACAGCCGTATCGAAGCCGAAGGTGAAATCCGTTCCCGGTAAATCGTTGTCGATGGTTTTCGGAACGCCCACGAGTTTCACGCCGGCGGCATGCAGTTTGACGGCCACGCCCAGCGTGTCCTCGCCGCCGATGGGGATCAGTGCGTCGATGGCATTCGCCGCGAGAGTGTCGAGGATGCGCTGTTCGCCATTCTCGATTTTGTAGGGATTGGTCCGGGATGTGCCGAGAATCGTACCACCGCGATGGAGAATGCCGCTCACATCGTCACGGCCGAGCGGCATGGGCAGGTTCTCCACCAGGCCCTTCCAGCCGTTGCGGAAGCCGATGACTGAATGACCCAATTTCAAGGACGCGCGCACGATGCCGCGGATAACAGGATTCAGGCCCGGGCAATCGCCGCCGCCCGTGAGCACCCCAATGTTCATATGTTCTTCCTCGGAAGCGGTGAAAAATTCGGTAGACGGAACAAGATACGCATTGCACAGGAAATCCGACAGCCATCATCCGGAGTCGGCCGCAAACAGGTGGCAGGCGCGGTTGACATCCCGCGGGCGAACGGCGTATCGGTCATGCTTCAGTGCGCGGGCGTGCGGAAGGGCAGTGGGCGATGGGCGAGTAATACAGACGGTCATGCTTCAGTGCGCGGGCGTGCGGAAGACCTCGTCCTCCGGGCGCAAACGCTCGTACATGGCGCGCAGCGCGCCGTAGGCAATGCGGCTGCCGCGAATGGCGGCATCGCGGTAGAGGCGGGCGGCCACACCGGCGCGCGGGCTGCGGCCCAGGCCCGTCTCGTAGCTGCGCGCCACCATGACATTGGCCACCAGGCAGCCGGACAGAGCGGCCGAATCGAGCAGCACGATCGCGTTGGCCCGCTGCTTCGCATCGCCGCGTGCCAGCACAGTTGCCGCGTAACGAATAGCGCCCTCGCGCGATCCTGCTCTCGCCGCGTCTTCCCAGCAGCGTACCGCGCGCTCGGTGTCTTGTTCAATCAGGCGTCCACCCGCATACCAAATACCGAGCTGCACGAGGGCATCGGTCGAGCCGGCCTCGATGGCGCGTTGCAGCATGTCGCGTGCCTGCGCCGGCGACAATCGTCGATCGAGATCGAGGGCGCGCAGTGCTGCGAGCACATACTGCGCATCGGTGTTCGAGGCGTAGGCGGCGGTGTACAGGCGGTCGCGTATTTCAGCAGAAGCGAGCAGCCGTGCGAGCAGGCGCAAGGCGGAGGGCAGTTCCATCCAGGAGGCACGCAAGTACAGTACGGCCGCGCGCAAGGGATCGCGAGGTAGCAGCCGACCCTCCTCGTACAGACTCCCCAGCAGCAGCATGGCTTCGGGATTGCAGGCCTCCACCAATTGCTCGATGCGGCGAAGGGCGAACTCTCTGTTGCTCTCCTCAGTGAACAGTCCTGCGATGGCGCTACTGTCGGCCGCGGTGGAGGCGAAGGATGCCAGCAGCTCATTCGCGAGATCCTGTGCGTCGGCGCCGGTTCGCGGCGAATCGTGGGTGAAGTCGAGCATGGCCGGAACCCAATCCTCGGCATCGTCGCCACGTGGGACTGGTGCTGGAGCGGGTTCTTCGCGGAGGGTGTCGGTTACCGGAGCCACGAGCCCACGGCGCACAATTTCGTCGCGTGCCCGTACCGCGGCTTCCAGACCTTGCTCGGCCGCCATGCTCATCCAGTAATGGGCGCGACGCCAATCGAGTGCCACGACGAGATTGTCGGTGTAAAAAATTCCCACGACGTGCTGGGCCTCGGGCATACCCTGTCCGGCGGCGCGTCGAAAGTAGCGAAAGGCCTCGAAGGGATTCCACTCCACACCCCAGCCGTTGGCGAGCAACAAGCCGTAATTGTAGCAGGCCGGCGCGAAATGCTGTTCGGCGGAGCGACGCAGCCACTCGGCGCTGCGCACGGTATCCGCCGGCAGGTCGCGGCCCAGCAGATAGCGCACGCCGAGTTCATGTTGCGCCAGCGCATCGCCATTCACCGCTTCGCGTTCGAGAAAAAACACATCGGCCATACGGTTCCGGGAATCGGCCTCGGATTTCTGTTTCGGGGGACGGTAATCCCGGAACACCGGAGAGAGCGGATAGTCCTGTGCGCGCCCAGGACAGGCGACCAGCGCGACGAGCAGGCCGACACACAGTAAGCGGGTGATCGCGGAGGAAATGTAGCGGAGTGTTTTCAGCGTAGGCATCACTTCCGCTTGCCTTGGGCGATGAGGTCGTAGGAATGATCGATCCAGGAGCGGAGCTCCGCCACCGGAACGCTGCCGTCGAGCACGACGGTGTTCCAGTGAGTTTTGTTCATGTGATAGCCGGGGCGCACCGCATCGTATTGTTCGCGCAATTCCACGGCTCGTTCGGGGTCGCATTTGATATTGATGCTGACGGGGGTGTTTTCGAGCGCCGCGAGCAGGAACATTTTTCCCCGCACCTTGAACACCAGCGTTGTTTCATCGAAGGGGAAGCACGCTTCGACGTCGGCTTTACGGAGGCAATACTGTTGCAGTGTTTCGATGTCCATGTCCATTTCTCCAGGATTTGGCTGCGACCACAATATGCATCGTTGCGCGGAGGGATGAAATGCAGCGGCGTTTCCCTTTCGCGAGCGCCGCGCGATGCGTGCCGGATAACATTTTGGAATTGCCGTTTCTTGTTATCTTTACATGGATAATTCTCTCCACAACAACCCATTCAGATGGATGCTCCGCCGTCCCGCTACCTGATCATCGAGTCGAATGCAACGGATGCTACAATCCTTCGGGATCTGCTCGAGCAGGGAGCGGCGGATGGGCATATTGTTGTTGCGACATCGCTCGCGAATGCTCTGGAGCTGGGCTCGCAGCAGCATTTCGATGTGGTGTTGCTGAGTCTGGCACTGCGGGACAGCCGGGGCTTCGACACGTTCATCGCCTTCCGCCATCATAGTTCCGACGCCGCGGTGGTAGTGGTGCTGGACGATGAGGAGACTGCGCTGGCGGAGGAGGCCATGCGGCACGGTGCGCAGGATTATTTGCGGAAAAGCGAGATGAGCGCCGTACTGCTCCAGCGTACACTGCGGCATGCCCGCGAGCGACGGCGTTACGAGATGGAGACCGCGCGTCAGCGTCAACTGTATGAACTGGCATTGAACCGCATCGACATCTGGGTGCACGCGCTCGACGTACAGGGGACGGTCACCATGTGGAGCAATGGCGCGGCGCGGGTCAGTGGCTATCCCACCGAGGCGATGGTGGGCACGCGGAGGCATTGGGAGTTGCTCTTCCCCGATGAGCATGTCCGTGAGCAGCGCTACGCCGAGTACAAGAATCAGCTCGACAACGGCAACGTTGCCAGCATGCACGATTATGGTATTCTCGCTGCGGATGGATGTTCGCGCTTGCTGCGGTGGACATCGCATCTGCTGCGCGACATACACGGCAGCGCGACCGGCGTGCTCGTGATAGGTTCTCTCCACGCGGTATCGGAGCACAGCGTGCAGCAGCCGCCCGAGTACGAGGATCGCTATCGCATTCTCGCGGAACTGACCAGCGATTACGCCTATTCGGCCACCATCACCGAGGACGGGTCGCTTCGGATCGATTGGGTGGTGGGGGCGTTCGAGCGCTTGACCTCCTACTCGCCCGCGGAGATTCTGCATACGCCGGGAGCGTGGTCACGGTTCATACTGCCGGGAGACAACGATAATACAGACAACATCATTCGCAGTTTGGCCTCCGGTAAATCCGTGGTGACCGAATATCGTATCGAACGCAAGGATGGCGGCACTGTTTGGTTGCAGGACAACATCCACCCGTTGATGCGAGACTCGCGTCTTGTGGGCCTCATAGGGGCCGTGCGCGATATCACCGATCAGAAGGAGGAGAGCGCCGAGCGTATTCGCATGAACAACATCATGCAAACGCTCATGGATGCCTCCAATGACCGGGCGTTGCTGCTGGATCTCGGGGCGCGTGTTCTGCTGTGTAACAGTGCGGCGTCCGTCACGCTGGGGGTTGATCTGGCTGAGATCAAGGGACGCGTGATGTTCGACCTGTTACCCGAGGAAACGCGGGAGCGGCGGTGGGAAATTTTTCAGGAAGTTATCAGGAGCAAGCACGGCAAACGCTATGAGAGCGTGATCAACGACCGCCTCTACGATGTGTTCATGGAGCCCGTGTTCGACGAACGCGGTGAGGTGGCATACGTAGCCCTGTTCGGTCGTGATATCACCACGCAACGCCGCAACGAACAGCGCATCGAGTGGGAGCAAGAAAAACTGCGCGGCATTATTCAAAATTCCGGCGACGGCATTACGCTCATGGACATGGAAGGTGTATTCATCGAATGGAGTCCCGCCATGGAACGCATCACCGGAATCACGACAGAGCAGGCGCTGGGGCACAAGCGCTGGGAAATTCAGGCCCGCCTGTTACCTACCGAACAACGCGTGCCCGAAATCGTCCAGCGGCTCGAGGATCGCGTCCGCGAGCAAATCCGGCGTCCTCTCGAAGATTGGATCATGGCGCCGCGGAACTATTGGATCGAACGGCCCGATGGCGAGCGCCGCTACCTCGAGGTGCTGGCGTTTCCGATCCGCTCGTCGCAGGGAGTGCTCGTCGGCAGCATCACGCGCGATATCACGGCGATAAAAATGGCGGAAATCGACTTGCAGGCGGTGAATCAGGAGTTGCGGACGTTGCTGCAGGGCATTCCCGATGCGGTGTATTTCAAAGATGCCGACGGCAGATACCGCTTGGTAAACAACGCCCTCTGCGCGCTGTTCAAGCGCGAGCCCGTCACGATTATCGGGCGGACCATCGACGAGCTGTATCCCTCCGATACCGCGCTGGCGATCAGGGAACGCGAGCGGAAGGTGCTTGCGGCGACCGAGTCGGTGGAATTCGAGGAGGAATTGTGGACGGACGAAGGGGAGTACCGCGTGTTCGACACATTGGAAATTCCGCTGCGCAATGCCGAGGGAAAGGCCATCGGGCTGGTGGGTGTGAGCAGGGACATCACCGACAGGAAGCGCGACGCGGATGCGCTGCGCGAACACGTGCGCACGCATCGCGAGATGATCGAGGCCTTCCCGGACATGCTGTTGGTGCTCGACGCCAATGGAGTGATCGTGGATTACCGCGCCGACGAGCATCACCGGCTCTCGATGCATGGGTCGAACATTCTCGGGCGGCATGTGCTGGAGTTTTTCCCAAGGGAAGCGGGCCAGCGCTTTGTGGATGCCATCATCACCTTGCGTGAACGGGGCGAGGAGCGCAGCGGGCATGCGATTTTCGAATATTCGCTCGGTCAACCATATTACGAACGCCTCCGAGTATTTGAATCACGAATGACGATGGTGGGACCGCAGCACCTCGCGGTTATTCGCGACGTCACCGAGACGAAGGAAACCAAGCGCATGCTCGAAGAACAGAATTCCACACTGTCGGAACGCAATCAGGAATTGGATGCCTTTACGCACAGTGTGGCGCACGATTTGAAAAACCCCCTCAGTCTCATCATTGGCTATGCGGAAATCATCAGTGAGGAGGGGTTGACCTTGCCAGCGGAGGAGTTGAAGGATTACGCGGACAGCATTCTCTTCAATTCCCGCAAGATGATCTCCATCATCAACGCGCTGTTGCTGTTGGCCAGCGTGCGCAAGGAAGAAGTGTCCTACAACCCGCTCGACATGCACATGATTGTGAACGACGCCCTGCGCCGCCTGCGTCTGCTGATTCGCGACCGCGGCGCGTCGATCATTCTGCCGCCGGAGTGGATTGCGGTGCGGGGCTATGGTCCATGGGTGGAGGAAGTGTGGGCGAACTATGTCAGCAATGCGATTAAATACGGTGGCGATCCCTGCGAGGTGCGCATTGGATGCGAACGCGAGGGCGTGATGGTGCGCTACTGGGTTCGGGACAACGGTGGTGGCATTCCCGAGGACAAGTTTTCGCAACTCTTCACACCGTTTACCCGCTTCTCCCAGCTGGAAATCGAGGGACATGGTCTGGGGCTGTCCATCGTCGGGCGCATTGTGCAGAAACTCGGTGGCAGTGTGAATGCGCGGGCGTTGCCCGAGGGTGGGTCGGAATTCTCCTTCACGCTCCCGGCAATCGAGCAGGAATAGCCCTCTCCGCGCTCAGTACCGCCGGAGGCGGAACACGTATTCACGGGAAAATTCCCGCAGCTGCAGCTCGGCGTAGAGGCGGATTGCAGACACGTCGAGTCCGAGAAAGCGCGGTGGCAGGCAATGGAGTTTGGGGAGCGCCTTTTCGAAATGATGGCGCGCACCGCCGTAGCGGCCAATGCGCTTGAGGTGCATACCCGACGCCACCTGAATCAACGCACGCAGGAAAATCTCCCCGTCATCCTCCGGTCCATCCCCCATCGGCAGCCAGGTGGCTTCCCATTCTTCATGCGCGTGCCAATGCTTTCCCGCATTGAAGAGTGCGATGCCCTGCATAAAATGCCGGAGCTGTTCATCGGAAAATAACGGTTCGGCGATGATGCCGACTTCGTTCGCCTCACGTTTGCGCGGCGGCACGTCAGGCGGCGCTGCGTCCGCGACGCGCGTCGACGAACGATTTGATGGCGAGCAACAGGAAGGCCAGCGTGAGCACGGCCATGAGACTTTGCATGATCGCCGCGAAGGGTCGCGCGATATCCGCCCCGCCGAGCATGGAAAGGAAGGATGACACGCCGCGCACGGAGCCGGCGAAGCCGATGAGCGCGAGCAGCGCCGCGCCGTGCATCATGTGTTTGCGCAGATGCTCCTTGCGCGCGACGATGCCGAGCACGATGAACGGGATGCCGAAGAATGTGGGAATGAGAGCGGTGACGCTTTCCGCGCCGGAGCCAACGTATCCGATGATGCCCATCGCGCTCAGAATAATACCCAACCAGAGAGTCAGTGCGGTCATGAATGCCTGCCGTGGAGTACATGGAACAACTGCGATTCTCCACAACATTCATCGAGGTGAAAAAGGTTTCACCTCGCATGTATGCGCGATGGACGCTGTGGCCTGACCTATGGCGAGGGCAGCAGGCCGGTCTCGCGCAGCAGGGCTTTGGTCACGGTGTAGCGGTCTTCGGGAAAGCTGGATTTCCCCACCGGATCGATGAGCAGAGTGGCATACAACCACGTCTGACCGTTGTGCTCCACGGCGCCAACCAGCCAGCCGTAGTTCACGTTGTCGATCACGCCCCAGCCGGTTTTGCCTCGCAGCACCGTCGAGGGGGTGCGCTCCAGTACCATGAGTTCGCGCACGGTTTCCATTACCTCGGGACGGAACGGCAGGGTGCCGGTGAACAACGCGCGGAGAAATGCGATCTGCTCCACAGGAGAAATGCGCAGCGCGCCGTCGAGCCAGAAGCGGTCGATTCCTCCGTCGATGCTCATGTTGCCGTAGCGAATGTCCTCGAGCACGCGCGCCATGCGTGCGGCACCCACGCGTCGCGCGAGTTCCTGATAAAACCACACGCAGGAGCGCTGAAACGCAACGGACATGTCCTGATCCTGCTCCCAGGATGCGATGCGGTGCTTGCGTCCATCCCAGCGCAGCGTGTCGTGAATGCCGCGCACCGCGCCGTAGTGCAGCGAGATTAGAGAGTTGGGAATCTTGAATGTGCTGGCCGGGATGTAGCGCGCGACGCATCGCTCCTCGTGAATGCGGATCTCGGTCGTGCCGTCCAGCGAGGCGAGTACGAAGGCCCCGCGATACCCGTGGGCATCGAAGGTGGCGCGGAGTCGGCTACTGTCGATTTGCGCGTGAACGAATGCGGGTAGAAGGAGCAGGAGCGCGAAGCAGCGGAGCATGGGAATCTCGCTATGGGTGAAGAATTTGTTCGTACACGCGCAGCGCGTTGCCGCCTGCGATCATTGTGCATTCATCGGCACTGAAGCCGCGGCGCGACAAGGCCTCGAGCAGGGCGGGAATACCGGTCACATCCGCTGCGCCTGGAACGAAATCCATGTATGTCGGCGGCAAGTTGTCGCTCTCGAGCCAGCGGCACATGGCTTCCATGTAGTAATCGGCGAAATCGGGTCCGAGCCCCAGATGCTCCACTCCGGCCACCGAGGCGATATGCACGGCGTGGTCGACGAGTCGATCGAGCGTGACGCGTTCGTGCCGCTCGTCGATAAATATGCCGAGGAAATTCAATCCCACCACACCGCCGTGCGCGGCAATACGGCGCAGTTGCTCGTCGTCGAGATTGCGCGGATGTGCGCACAACGCCCGGGCGTTGGAGTGCGACACGATGGGCGGCTGATCGAGACGATCGAGCGCATCGTGAAATGCGGGGACGGACAAGTGCACGAGGTCCACGATCATGCCGAGCTCCTGCGCGCGGCGGAGCAGCACGCGACCGTCGGCGCTGAGCGGTCCCGGTTGTGTCACTGAACAGCCATCGGCGAAGCGGTTGCGATGGTTGTGTGTAAGAATCAGGGAGCGAAGCCCCTTGTCGAATAATTCATCGAGCAGCGCGCCGTCGCTTTCCAGGCAGCGCGCGCCCTCGATGCCAAGCAGCAGTCCCACGGCGCCGCCCGCGCGCAGCTGCGCGAGATCGCCGCGCGTACGCAGCACACACAGTTCGTCCCCATGTCGCCCGGCAGCCGTGAGTGTGGCTTGCATGCAGTCGCGCACGATGGACGGATGCCATTGCTCCACTCCGTCGATATCGAAGTCGCCACCCACGACCAGCACTTCGAGACGCACGCCTCCTTCGCGCAGGCGTGGCAGATGCTCGCTGTGCAGGGCATCGTCATTGCCACGCTCACGTTGACGGAGAATTTCGATGGCGTAATCGGAATGCATGTCCACCACGAACAGTGGGCCGGCAGGATGTTGCGCTGTGTCGCTCATGCTGATAATCCTTTCCGTCTCAGATTTCGGCTACGGCGGCGTAATGGTCCACCGGATTTCCGTCGAGCGTGCGGTAGCCGCGCATGGCCTGCGCCGTGAGGCAGGAATGCACGGGCAGAATGAGCAGCGGATCGCCGGGGCGGAGCGAACGCAGCACCTGCTCCGGAAGGCGCAGTATGCCGTGCTCTTGAGACATGCCGCGCACATACGCGCCTTCGACGGGCGCGCTCCAGCCCCGCTCCTCGGGCAGGCACACGAGGCCGTACATCGGCGCGCCGTCGCCACGCGTCAAGGCGTCCTTGCTGAGATGAATGGCGCCGCCGTGCACCACCACCTCGCCGCGTCGCGCATGCAGCGCCACGATGGGCGCGGCCAATGCGACGGCGATGTGCTCCACAGCGCAGACTCCCAGTTGTAGCTGCATGCAGTCGTGGAACACGAAATTCCCCGGACGCAATTCATCCGCTCCGCGAAAGCTCTGTGCCAATGTGCAGCCCGGAGTGTCGCCCACCGATACCAGCAGGCGTTCGCCATCGGAGTGCCTGGCGGCCGCGCCCGTGATGCGATCGAGGGAAAGAGAAAACATCCGGATGATATCGTCAGGTGAAGATGCGGCATAGGTCATGCCCGCGTGGGTGAGCAGTCCGCGCAGACGTGGATTGTGCGATGCGCGCGCCGCACGCACACAGGCGGCGATGGCGTCGTCGTCGTGCCATTCGATGCCGGTGCGGCCGAGTCCCGTGTCGATTTTCAGCCAAAGGTCGACAGGCCGACGGAGCTGTGTCGCCAGCCATCGCACAACGTCCTCGTGCTCGACGAGGAGTTGCACGCGGCTGTGTTCCGGAAAGGCGTTGAGCGCATCGATTTCGCGGGGATTGAAGGGGAAGGCGAGGGTGATGTCGTCCCAGCCATCCTCGGCGAAATAGCGTGCCATACCGAGAGACGACGTGGTGATGGCGCGCACGCCATGTTCGCGCAGCCATGCCGCGACGATGCGCGATTGCGCGGTTTTCAGATGCGGGCGCAGGGCGACCCGCGCAGCCGAGGCGCGGTTGCACATGCGTGCGATGTTCGCGCGACAGCGCTGTTCGTCGAGCAGCAGTGTCGGGCGCGTGATGCGGGACCAATCCATTATTCCTACTCGGGATTTGCTATATTGCCGGACACAGGATCACGGATGCGCAATGAATTTTTTCAGCTTCATATTCGGAGACGCCGCGGCGGGTGTTTTACTCTCCGCTGTGGTGCTGGTGATTGCGGCCTATGTCGTGGGGCGCCTCCTTCGCTGGCTGCTGTCGCAGCTTGCGAATAAAATAGCGAAAAAATCCCGCTCGCAGTTCGACGACATGCTGCTCGGCGAATTCGCCCGGCACATCACCATGCTCGTCACCCTGGGTGTGGCCTACTACGCCCTGCTGGCCTCGCGGGAGGCGTTGGCGCTGCATGAGGATTTTCCCGAGCAGCTGACGGAGGTGCTCACCGAGCTGACCTACATCGCGCTGGTGTTTGTGATCGCCTGGTCGGTGACGCGCCTCATCGACACTGTGATCCGCTGGTATTTGCACGAAGTGGCAGCGCGCACGCACACGCATCTCGACGACGAGTTGGCACCGCTGGTCAACCGATTGCTCAAAGTGCTGATCTATTCCTTCGCGCTGATACTGGTGCTCGATCATTTCGGGCAAAACATCAGCACGCTGGTGGTGTCGCTGGGCGTGGGATCGCTGGCGCTGGCCCTGGCGGCGCAGGAGACGCTGGCGAATATGATCGCGGGCTTCGTGCTGATGATCGACCGTCCCTTCCGCGTGGGCGACAGGATTTGTCTACCGGATGGCACGATAGGAAATGTGAAGGAAATTGGCATTCGCTCCACCAAGGTGATCGACGACGCGCAGGTGATGATTATCACACCGAATGCCGAGATCGTGAAAAGCCAGATCAAGAATTTTTCCTATCCGAACGACATCGTGCGCTTCGAAGTGGATTTCGGCGTGGCATACGGCACCGATCTCGAGGCGATGCGTGCCATTATCATCGCGAGGATAAATGGCGAGGGCGACATACTCGAACCGGAGACAACGGAGGTGCGCGTGGTGGAGATGGGCGAGTCGTCGGTGCAGACACGATTGATGTGCAAGATTCGCAACCCGAACAATATTCCACGGCGAAAAAGCGATTTACTGCTGGTGATATACAACACGCTGCGCGCGCATGGCATCGAGATTCCCTTTCCGCAGCGTGTGCTGCATATCGCGCGCGAAAACGGCGATGAACTCGCGCGAGGAAGTGGAGAAGGGGCATGAGCGGAGAATTCGAACTGTTGCAGCGATCAGTGCCGTACGACGGGCGCGTGTTTCGCATCGAGCGCGACGAGGTGCGGCATGTCAGCGGCTATGAGGCGGTGCGCGAGGTGGTGCGGCACGATGGCGGCGCCGTCGTGGTGGGCATGTTGCCCGGCGACGAGGTGTTGCTGATCGAGCAGTACCGCTACCCCATCGATGGACGCATTTTGGAGTTACCTGCGGGAAAACTGAGTCCCGGCGAGGACCCGGCGGAGTGCGCGCGCCGCGAGCTGCGGGAGGAAACGGGCTACAGTTGCGCACTGCTCGAACCCCTCGCACCGATGTTGAGTACGCCGGGATTTTGCAGTGAAGTGCTGCACATCTTTCTCGCGCGGGAATTGCGCGCGGGCGAGCAGGCGCTGGAACCCGGAGAGGAAAGCATTCGCGTGTTGCGCGTGCCGCTGTCCGAAGCGCTGGCCATGTGCGGCGATGGACGCATTATCGATGGAAAAACCATCACCGGACTGACGCTCGCCGCGTTGCGTCTCGGTGTGCTTGTCGTACGCGACGGAGCGCAGTGATGGGGTACTCGCCGAGGGTTGAGGAGGCGTTGCGCGTGGCCTTTCGCCTGCATGCGCATCAGCACAGGAAATCCGAGCCCGGGCTGCCCTACGCCACACATCTCGCGCATGTGGCCATGATCGTTCAGGCCTACGGTTTTCCCGAGGATGTGTTGATTGCGGCGCTGTTGCACGACACGATCGAGGACACCTCGTACACCCGTGAGAAGTTGCTGCGGGATTTCGGTGCGAAGGTGTGCGGCATCGTGTTGGAAGTGACGGAAGACAAGTCGCTGCGCTGGGATGAGCGCAAGGCGCGCTACATTGCGCATATGCGTACGGCTTCGTTCGAAGCCCGGGCCGTGTGCTGTGCCGACAAACTGCACAATTTGAGTACCTTGCTTGATGGGATGCGGCGCAAAGGCATGCTGTTGTGGCGGGCATTTTCGCGCGGACCGGAGCGCACGCTGCGCTTTTACGAAGAAGTGTATGACGCGCTGTGTACGGGCTGGGACCACCCCATGCTCCGCGAATACGCCGCGGTGCTGGACGAAGCACGGAGGCAGTGGAGCAAGGAATGAACGCCCGGCGGAGTCGTCGTGTTGATCAACGATTGTATGTTCACTTCACCGAATATCGAGGAGATTTTGACATGAAGGCAGTTTTCATCGGCGCGGCGCTTCTGATTCTGGCGATCGGCGCACGTGCGCAGGAGCAAGCGGCGGAAGCCGGTAATGTGCACACATTCACCATGACCACGATCGACGGCAAGGACGTGCAACTTTCGGAGTACGAGGGCAAGGTATTGCTGCTTGTGAACACAGCGTCGAAATGCGGCTTCACTCCGCAGTACGCGGGCTTGCAGGCATTGCATGAGAAGTACCACGATGCGGGATTGCGCATTCTGGCGCTTCCGGCGAACAATTTTGGCGGGCAGGAGCCGGGCAGCAATGCCGAGATCAAGGAATTCTGCAGCAGCACGTATGGTGTGGGCTTCGACATGTTCGCCAAAATCAGCGTGAAGGGCGAGGACATGCATCCTCTGTACTACTACCTGACCAAGGAGAGCGCGTTCAAGGGCAGTATCAAATGGAATTTCACCAAGTTTCTCGTCAACGGCGACGGCGAGGTGATCGCGCGCTTCGATACCCGTGTGGATCCGCTCGATCCGCAGGTGTTGGCCGCGATAGACAAGGCGCTCGGCAAATAGCTCGGCGACACGGATGCTGGGCGGCCGCGCGGCGTGTTGCTCCGCGATGACAGCTGTGGCATCCCCGCTGAAATGGTCGACGCGGACGCTGATACGCGCGAGGCAGCAGGCGGGACCGCGAATTCCGCTGCTCCGCCGTTTCAGATGAGCACGCGCTTTACTACATTCGGAATGGTTCGAATCACTATGGAGGCGCATATGCGTCACGCAGCACCTTGGGATTATCCGCGCGGCATGTTGCTGTTGTTCGCGATCACGCTGTTCGCGGCCGCCTGCGGCGGAGGCGGAGGTTTGGAGAAAAAGGGACAACTCGAGGTTCCGGAGTTGGGAACCATCATTCAATGGTACGCCGCCGACGATGTCGAGGACGACGCCCGCCTGCGGGAGTTGGCCGAGAAGGAACTCGCCTCTCTGCCCGCGGACAGGAGGGTGGAGATTCTGGTGTTCGGCGATGCGGCACTCGCCGCCAGTTTCGCCACCGATGCGACGCAGAAGGAGGAATTGCTGCAGGGCTTTTTCGATCCCTCGATCGCACTGGCGACATCGGGCGGTGCGATGCTGGTCCGCGACCCGGAAAGCGATCCGCTGTGGACGTATTTCGCTCCGCCGCGGCACAAGAAATAATCGACGCCTTGCCGGGCGTTGCGCGGGGATGTTCGAGGCGGCACACGTCCCGAACCTTGCCGCATGAGCGGAGGCCTGCCGGCAGTTTGATGGGCGGGTCTTTTTTCGTAGCTTATCTGTTTCGTAAGCACCGATAGAGCACCAAGAGACCTTTCGATACACATGCTTTCCCTCATGACGATCCTCACCGGAATCGTGGTCGGTATACTGATCACCATTCCGCTCGGACCGACATCGCTGTACATCGCGCATCGCACACTGAAAGGGGAGACGGTCAAGGCGTTGCTGGTATCGATCGGCGCCGTGTTGGTGGATGTGTTCTACTGCCTCATCATCACCATGGGCTTGATTTCCTTCCTGCATCCGTATTTGCAAAATCCCGTGGTGCAGGTGGTGTTTTCCGTGTTCCTGATCGGCTATGGCATCAAGATGTTGTTTTTCGAGCGGCGGCACCATCTGGATGCGGCGGAACTCGAGCAGGAAGTCGTTGCTCCGGCGCGGCTGCGCGCACTGTCGGCCAAGTTCGGCGGCGTGGTTATCGGGATATCCATGACGCTGGCGAATCCCACGCTGTTCTTCTCCTGGGTGGCGGTGTTGAGCTTTGTGACCGCGCATGGACTGTTGCCGGAGACCACGGGGTACAAAGTATTGTTCTCCGTGTCGGTGGGTGTGGGCAGCATGGTGTGGTTTCTTGGTCTGATTTTGTTCATGCGTAGCCGCAGACATGCGATATCGGATTCTTTTATTCGCAGGGCGTCGGCCATCACCGCTCTTGTGATCATAGGATTCGGTGTGTATTTTACCTTCACGATTTTTCAGCATCTGCACGGCAGCGTCTGATTCGGCAGAAATCCACCATTCCCTCTGATCGTTGATCCACCGCGCACGCGTTCCGGTATACGTGTTGCGCACATTCATACATCACAACATACCGGGCTACCTCTCGGGAAGGTACATATGATCCAGCCATGGACACGGGTGCTGTTGTTGTGTCTTGGTGCGTGCTTCTGCGTTCTTGCCGCAACCGCTCAGCCGCGTAATATCCGACTCGATGCTCCGGGTTCAAATCCGGAGGAGGTCACCATCGCCATCAATCCGCTGAATCCGGACAACCTGATCGCCGGTGCGAACTTGCGGTACGTGTACGCGTCCTTCGATGGCGGTGTGACATGGACGCAGGATCAGTTGCCGTTTGGCACCTGGGGCGATCCCTGCGTGCTGTTCGACAAAAGCGGACGCGCATACATCGCCAACCTGACCTACGGCTGGGATGCGATCACTGTGCGCTACAGCGACGACGGCGGGCGGACCTGGTCGCGGGGCGTGAAGCTCTACGGGCCGAGTTCGGACAGTGCGCGCGCGGGGAGTTTTTACAACTCCAGCTTGCAGGACAAGGAGTGGCTGGCAACGGATATGACCGGCAGTCCCTGGAGCGGTGCGTTGTACGCGGCCTGGACGGACTTTTCCAAGTATGGCAGCGAGAATCCGCGGGACAGCAGTGTGATCGTCTTTGCGCGCTCCACAAACCGCGGCGAGAGTTTCGAACCCTTCGTGCGCGTAAGCGACACGGGTGGCGATGCGGTGGACAGTGATAACACCATGGAGGGCGCCGTGCCGGCGGTGGGTGCCGAGGGCGAAGTGTATCTGAGTTGGGCCGGTCCGCGGGGCTTGTATTTTGATCGTTCGATGGACGGTGGGCAGACCTGGGGCGAGGACCGCGTGATATCGGACATGCCGGGGGGATGGGACATCGACATTTCCGGCATTTCGCGCGCGAACGGCCTCCCCATCACCGTGGCCGACATATCCAGCGCGCCCACGCGGGGCACGGTGTATGTGAACTGGGTGGACAGCCGCAACGGGGATCACGATGTGTTCATTCTCTCCTCCACCGATCGGGGACAGAGCTGGCGCGGGCCGGTACGTGTGAACGACGATGCGGTGGGCAACGGGAAGGAGCAGTTCTTCACCTGGGCCACCGTGGATGCCGCCACGGGGACGCTGTACGTGGTGTTTTACGACCGGCGCCGTTACGAGAGCGATTCGACGGACGTGTACCTGGCCACATCGACGGACGGGGGACTGACGTTCACGAACGAGCGCATCAGCGAAGCGATTTTTTATCCGACACCGATGGTGTTTTTTGGCGATTACAACGGCATCTCCGCGCACAACGGACGCGTGCGTCCGATATGGACGCAACTCGACCAGGGGCAGTTGTCCATCCATACCTGCCTCATCGATACGAATCCGAATTCCGTGGCGCGGCCCGGCGATGCGCCCGGCATGGAGCTGGATGTTTGGCCGAATCCGGTGAGCATGGCGAATGGTGCCAAGGCGGTGATTTCCCTGACCATGGAGACACCGGGGACGGTGTCGGCCGCGGTGTATGATGCTGTGGGACGTCGGGTACACACCTTGCACGAAGGTTGGCTTGCGCGTGGGACGCATCCTTTCACCTGGTCCACCGCCGCTGTGGTGCCCGGGGTGTACCTCGTGCGCGTCGGCAGTGTGGATGCCATCGGCACACAACGTATTCACTACAGCACACGGTTTATTGCCGTGATGTGACAGCGGGCAATTTCAAATCACAGGACGCGATTTCATCGCGACCTTCAATCGACCTGAACAACTCAGGGCATATCATGGAAGATTTTTCCACGCTCACGCGCGATCAACTCATCGACGAATTGCGGCGTCTCCGCTCCAACGTACCGGATGCGGGCGATGGCAACGGAAAGTTCGACGAGGACGAATTATTCGATCTCGCCAAGGGTATCAACGGCGATCAGCTCTTTCTGGTCACCGACACCGGGCGCTTCGTTTACGTCAACGACAGCATCATTCGCAGTCTGGGCTATTCCTACCTGGATTTTCTGGACATGTCGCTGGCGCGCATCGACAAGACGAACTCCCGCGCCACGTGGCTGCACAGGGTATCGCAGCTCAGGCAAACGCGCATGCCCGACACCTTTACCACGCAATTTCTGGACAACGATGGCGAGTGGCAGAGCAAGGAAGTCACCGCGCTGAGCGTGACCTATCGTGGCAAGTCCTACATCCTTTGCGTGGCCCGCGATGTGGACAGGCAGGTGGAGCCGTCGGGCAGCGCCTATGCCGTGGCGCCGCGCAGTCGTGAACAGATCTTTCTCCAGACCACTTCGGATGGCGTGCTGATTGTGGATACGCGCGGCTCTATCATCGAGACCAACGGCGCGGCCGATCGCCTGTTCGGCATGCACAAGTCGGAAATGGTGACGCGGTCCTGCATTGATCCCCGCTGGCGATTGATTGATGCCGATGGCAGCGCGATGAGTGTGTCCAACCATCCAATCATGATCGCGCTGGTGGAGGAGCATCCCGTGCTCAATCGCAAAATGGGCATGATACAACCCGACGGGTCGCGGCGCTTTCTCATCGTGAACGCCGCGCCACTGTTCGATGCCGAAGGTGAATTGACCGGGGCGGTGGGATTCATCCGCCCGTTCGAGGACAGTGCCGAGCGGCACGACACGCTCAAACGCGAGTTGGCCAATGTGCGCACCGTGCTCGAGGCCATTCGGATGCTGGTGGACTGCAACTCGGCGAATGATCTCGAACGTGGTCTCTGCGAGTTGGTGTTCAAGCGTGGAAAGTATCCCTTGGTGTGGCGTGGTGTGACCGTGGAGAACGACCCGCGCGTGCAGCCCATCATCACACTGGGACAGGAGGCCGATTATCTTCTGAAGATCAAGATACGCCACGATGAGAGCGAGCATGGCAATGGTCCAATCGGTTTGGCCCTACGCAAGGGCGAGCCCGTGGTAGCGGCGGATTTGCTCACCGATCCCGCGTCACAGCCGTGGAAGAACCAGGCCGACAAGGCGAATTTGCACTCGATGGTGGCACTGCCGTTGCAGTATCAGAACGAGAATTACGGTGTGATCGCCGTGTATCACCGCGACAGGAATCACTTTGTGGGTCCCGAACTCGAGGTGCTCAAGGATATCGCGCGCATTGGGGGCTTTGGCATGAGCATGCTTCTGCATCGTCAGGAATCGGCCACGGTGCTGAACGATGCGTGGGCGAAACTGCGCATGCTGGAGGCCTACACGCACGAGGCACCTGTGGCATACGCGGTGTTCGACAGCCGCATACCCTTCCGTTGCCTCGAAACCAACACGGTGTTCCGCGAATTGCTGGACGAACCGTACCGCAGGCGCGGCATCGAGGGCCAGATGTTGAGCGATGTACTCTTCGGCGTGTACCATCGCGACATCTATCACCACATGAGCTTGGCCCTCGAGTCGCGCAAGGTGCAGCGGCGTTGGGACGATCCGTTCCAGAATTGGAGCGGCGAGACGAAGCTTTGGACCTGGGCGATCATACCCATACTCGACGATGAAGGCGAAGGACAGTTGCTGTACCTGGCCTGGAGCGCCGAGCGTGCGGCTGGCGTGGGTGATATCGCGTTGACGCAGGTGGGTGCCGCGGAGGCAGCGCCGGCGGGCAACAAGGTGGAGACATTATTCGAGGAGTTCGAGGAGTTTCCCGTGGAAGCGCCTTCCGCTCGTCGCGAAGTGTTCACCGTTCCGACCTCGGGTGTGCTGCGGTTGCGCTACCCGAAGTTGAGTACGCGGCTCAAGCCCTCGAACCGTGTACAGAAATTGCTGGACGAAGGTGAAATTACCTACGCGCGCCCGGTGCTGGCGGGCATGCCATGGACAGGCGACGATTTACCGGCCGCCCCGGCTTCGGCTGTGGATGCCGAGCGTCTCGCGCCGGTGTTCGAGGAATTGGTTTCCACCAAACATTTTCCCCATCACATGCGCTATCGCGACTCGCAGAACGGCGCGACGTACGATGTGACCATGGTGGATACGGGCAGTGAGGACGGACACGAGGTGTGGTTGCTGTTTGCCGTCGCCTCGGAGATCGACGACGAGTAAGCCGCGATGATGGAGGACGTGTTCAACGACGAGTCCATCGTCCTGCGTCCCACGGTGATCGATGTCGATCTCGAGGCACTGCGATGGAATCTGGCCCAGGTGCGCTCGCTGGTGGGTGGAGCGCGCATCATGGCCACGGTCAAGGCCAATGCCTACGGCCATGGATTGATACGCACGTCGCGCGAGTTGCTGGGCTTCGGTGCCGACGAGTTGGGTGTGGCTTTTCTCGAGGAAGGCATCGCTTTGCGTCGCGCGGGTATACGGGCTCCCATCCTCGTGCTGGGAGGCATTATCGGCAATCAGATCGGCCATTTTCTGGAATACGACCTCGACATCACCGCTTCCTCGGTGTACAAGCTGCGACAGATCGACGAGACCGCCGCTGCCATGGGAAAGCGCGCGCGTGTGCATGTGAAAATCGACACCGGCATGGGACGCATCGGCATCAGGCCGGAGAATGCGGCGCAGCTGTTCGAGGCGGCGCTCGCCGCCACACATTGCGATCTGGTCGGAGTGTATTCCCATTTCGCCGCTTCGCATGCGGAGGATGCCACCGGGACGAAAGCACAACTCGAGCGTTTCAACGACACCGTGTCCTATTTTACCAGCATCGGCGCGCCCATGCCCATGCGGCATATCGCCAATTCGGGCGCGGTGTTGCAGCATCCCGAGGCCGTGCTGGACATGGTGCGTCCCGGCATCATGCTCTATGGCGTGTACCCGGGACCGGAAGTGCGCCGCAGCGCGGAATTGCGACCCGTGCTGTCGATGAAGACGCGGGTGGTGTATTTCAAAGTCATTCCCGAGGGATTTTCGCTCGGATACGACCATACATGGACGTCCACGCGGAGCACGCGCATCGTCACCCTGCCCGTGGGGTATGGCGACGGATATGCGCGGGCGCTGTCCAACCGTGGCGAGGTGCTGCTGCATGGCCGGCGCTATCCCATTGTGGGAAGGATTTCGATGGATCAATGCATGGTGGACATCGGTGGGGATTCGGGCCACAACGGCGATGAGGTTGTACTGATCGGTCGGCAGGGTGGCGAGAGGATCACCGTGGAGGAATTGGCCGAGCATTGCGGCACCATCCCCTATGAAATTCTTACCATGATCAACACCCGCGTCCCGCGACATTATTCTTACGGCGGCGAATTCCGCTGATGTTGGAAGATTGACCGGCCCGGTCTATCTTGCGAACATCGACAATGCCTGTACGTTGTTGCGTTACCTACTCGGCCTGCAAGCCGTTCGCATAGGACGAGCAAAGCGACCTTCCATTACATAGCGAGTCCCATGACATCGATTCCACGGATCCATGTGCTCCTGGTCGAGGATTACGACGCCGCGGCCCGGCTCAGCATGTCGCTGCTCGAGCGTTCGGCGTCCGATTCCTACGACATACGGCTTGCTCACACACTGGAGGAAGCCATCGAGGCGATGACGCCTTCGGACATTGATGTCGTGCTGCTCGATCTGAATTTGCCCGACTCTTCGGGTTTGGAAACAGTTTCACGTTTTCGCGAAAAGGCGCCCTCGGTGCCCGTGGTGGTGTTGTCCGCCGCGGTGGACGAGGACATGGCGTTGCACTGCATTCGCGCCGGTGCAAGCGAAGTGCTGAACAAGGGCGTACTCAGTTCGGCGGCATTGCTGCGGGCGATTCGTTTCGCATTGTTGCGCGGCAGGGTGCTCGACGGACAGCGCTTGCGCACGGGTCTCGATTACTGTCTGTGCAGAATCAGCACCGACGGATGGTTGCAGCCGCTTGATGAAGCAAGCGCCGAAGTCTACGACCGTTGTTTTGCCGACATGCCGCCGGAGCAGGCGCGGTTGACCACCTTGCTTGGCGAAGAGGATGCACGGCGTGTGCTGGAATTGCTGCACGGGATGACGGGGGGAGACCGGCGCGAACAGATGGTGCTTCGCGCATCGAAGACCGCTCCCTTCCGCTCCTTGCTGCTTACCGTTGCGCGCAGCGGCGAGGATTTGCACGCGCTCATCCAGCCGTTGATGGAAGAACTCGATGCGTTGCTCGATGCGCAGCAAACCGATTACCAATACCGATCACTCATCGAACGCAGCCAGGACGGTGTGTTCATCGTCGTGGATGGAACGTTCGTCTTCGCCAACACGGCATTGGAGGACATACTCGGCTGCGAACACGGCACGTTGAAAGGGATGTCGTATTCGTCGGTGGTGGCTCCCGAGGATATTCCCCGTGTGGCAGAGAATTATCAAAAGCGCCTGGCTGGCGACGAGGTCGCATCAGAGTATGTCATCCGACTCATGCATCGTGATGGGTATCGCATACCCGTGAATCTCAGCGCGGGACGCGTCGAGTTCCGAGGCAATCCAGCGGTGATGGGGACGGTGAAGGATATTTCCGCGCAGCAACGATCCATGCATTACCTGGTGATACAGCGGCGTATCGCCCAGGAGGTGCAGGTAGTGGTGGATCACGAGGAATTGCACACGGTCGTGCTGAACGGGCTGTTGCGTTACGAAGGGATTGATATCGCCGCGTTGTTCGAGGATCACGGCCAAGGCGTGGAGGTCGCGAATTGGCGGGGAGTTTCGAGCACGTTGTTTGGCGAGGCCAATCGAGAGCGCTTCGTGGATTTGTGGCCGGTTGTTGCTTCGGTGGATGATGTGCACGTTGTGGCCGAGAACGAATGTCGCTTCGTGAAGGAGTACGCCGCGTTGTGCGCCGAGGGAGTGCGCAGTTTCGCAGTGTTGCGTATTCCCTCGAAGGCGGAGCATCGACATTGGGCGTTCGTGGGCTCGCTGACGATGGCGCGCATCGATGTGTCGCTGGCGCAGGCGCTGGGCACCACTGTTTCGATGTTGGGTGGGGCATTTTCCCGAGTGGTGACGCAGGAGGCCTTGCGTGAAAGCGAGGAATTGTACAAAGCCCTTGTGGAAAAAAGCCACGACGCGATTTTTATCCGCGTCGACCAGCGCATCGCCTTCGCCAATCAACGCATGGAACATTTGATGGGATACACGCGCGAGGAATTGTGCACGATGAATCCCTTCACACTGCTGCATCCAGGTGATCGCGACCGCGTACTGGCGATAGCCATGGCGCGCGGCAGCGATCCGGACGCACCCACGCTCTACGAAGCGCGCGTGGTGAATCGGGCTGGGGACGTGACACTCGGGGAGTTTGCCTCCACGGTCATTCGCTATCAGGGCAGTGCCGCCACATTGACCACGGTGCGCGACGTCACCGAGCGCAGGAAGAACGAGGCGCAGCTGCGCCACAGCGAGGAATTGATTCAGGCCGCGGGTTTCGCGGCGAGCCGCTTCCTCCGCAGCGGTGATTGGAGCGTGGTGATTTTCGAAGTGCTTGAACATTTCGGCACCGCCGCCGCCGCCAACCGTGTGGGATTGATGCGCGCCGAGGATGAAAGCGCCGCGCTTGTCATGGTGGCGCAGTGGCCCGCCGCTGGAATGGAACGCGACACGTCGCCTCCTTTCCCCTTGCGGGTCGAGCGAACGGAGTCCGCCGATCCCTGGTGGCATCGCCTCGGTAGCGGGACGGTGGCTATCGGTGGTTGCACAGGCCAATGGATAGCGGAGGAAGATACCGATGCCGTGCCGCCTTCGAAGGTCTGTGTGTACATCCCGGTATTCGAAGGCGAGCGCTGGTGGGGCTGTTTGCTGTTCGACACGCGCGACAGCGGCCGCAATTGGCTGAAAGCCGAGTTGGATGCCATGCGCGTGTGTGGCGAAACACTGGGAGCGGCCATACAGCGCAAGGCCGTGGAGGTGCAACTGCTGGAATCGAAGGAACGCGCCGAACGCGGTGACCACATACGGAAGGCCTTCATCGCCAACATGTCGCATGAGGTGCGCACGCCGCTGAACATCATACTCGGATACTCGAGTTTGTTGCAGGACTCCGTGGAGGAAAGCCGGCGTGAAGAATGCGAGGAGTTTTACTCCGCCATCGACAGCGCCAGCCACCGGCTTATTCGCACGGTGGATTCGGTGCTCACCATGTCGCGCTATCAGGCCGGCGATCTTCGTCCAATACTCATGCCGGTGACACTCGAGAAGAATCTCGCCGACGGTTTGGCGAAAATTCGTTCCGATGCGGAATTGAAAGGTCTGCAACTGGTATTGCGCAATGAATGCGAAAGCGCGGTATTGCTCGCCGATCCGCAGCTGTTGAATGAAATCCTGGGGCATCTCCTCGATAATGCGGTGAAATTCACCCGCGAGGGGAGCATTGATATTCACGTCATGCGTGAGAACGACGAACTACTGGTGGACATCACCGATACCGGCGTGGGAATTGCCCCGGAGAACATCGACCGCATTTTCGAGCCGTACATTCAGGAGGACATGGGATTCACGCGCGCGTTCGAAGGCGTGGGTCTTGGCCTCACGCTGGTACGCACGTTCATGGACATTCAGGGCGGCCGCATCACGGTTGCCAGCGAAAAGGGGAAGGGCACGACGTTCCGTCTTCATTTCCCGCCACACATGCAACTCGGATAGGGCGCTCTCGCAATTCTCATGCCTGTGCCCTATATTCCGGACGTCTGCACGAATTGCACCACTGTCAGTGCAGGAGCACACGATGTCTGAAAACAAGAAAGCCATATTGGTTGTCGAGGACGACGAGCAGAGCCAAAAATACATGCGCATCCTGCTCTCCCGCGAGTTCGCCGTACACATCGCAGCAACGGGCGAGCAGGCGTGGGGCATACTGATGAGCGAGCCCATTGATCTGGTGCTCATGGATCTTTCATTGCGCAACGGCGAAGACGGTTTACAGATCACCAAGCGCATTCGCTCGTCCGGCAAGCGTCCCGACATACCCATCATTGCCTTGACCGCGCACGCCTTCCCCGAGGATCGCCGACGCAGTCTCGACGCCGGATGCAACGACTACGTATCCAAGCCGTTTCAATGGCCGCAGTTGCGCGCAACCATGTTGCAACTGATGTAGCGCGGCCGGCGGCGCCGCGAGCGTCCGCCGTCTCACCACACTGAAACTCCGCAAGTGGCATTGAAGACCGCTGCGGAGTTTCCCTTTTTCCGGGGAGAACCTTACACTCTTTTCATTTCCCTGTAAGTGCATTGTAATGCGAATTCATTGCCTTCACCTGTGGGGTGGTGCTATGTTTACATTGAGTTTGAGTCGAAACAAAACAACGGAAATTCTCAGCTCCCTGTATCCCTCATAACCAACCTCATAGGTGTATCAATGAAGAAATTTGCCCTGCTCCTCTCGTTGTTCCTCTGCCTGCCCCTCGCGCAGGGGTTCGGGCAACTCGGAGTTCCCGGGTCGGACAAGACCCAGACGTTCACCATCAGCGCCAACGTTCTCAGTGCGCTCACCATTACCAAGAACTCGGACCTTCTGTTCGGCGGCGTGTATCAGGGAACCACGCAGCATATCCTGCCGAACGGAACGCCTTCCTACGCAGCCGGTTCGACACAGGCCGCGGCCAGTTTGCAGATCGGCGGTGCGGGTGGTCGCGAAGTGATCATGCAATTCACCGGTCACACAACACTTGTGAATGGTACCGAAAACCTTGCGGTTTCGTACACGTCGACGGATGCCGTGTTCGTGGAAGGCACCGCCGGTCCGGCCGGAGGCGCCACCTGGGATCCGACGACCGCGACGCATACCGACAATCTCGACGCGAGCGGTGTTGCGACGGTGTACTTGGGCGGTACGGTAATTCCTGGATCGAGTCTTGCAACCGGGACGTACAGCGCGACCGCCACGTTGACCGTGGGCTATACCGGGAACTGATTAGGAACGCTTTTGGACGAAACGGCCTGGGTAGCCCAGGCCGTTCTTTTATCCATCGTCCGCGGTTCGTATGTTTCCATAGTGCATTGGTTGTTCCTTTTTAAATGTTACTTGCCATGCGCCTGCCATTTCGCGCTGTCATCGTACTCCTCGCAACGCTGGTCTGTTCGAGCAATACTCTCTTTGCGAGTATTCGCATCGGGCCCACGGCGGTGTATCTCTCCGATCGCAATAAATCCGGAGTCATCAGTATCAGTTCCGTGGCGACATCCCCGGTCGATGTGCGCCTCGACCTGTACTACGGATATATCACGTCCGATTCGACGGGATCGCCGCAGATTTTCGTCGACGAGAAAGACTTGGATAATCCCAAGTCCTGCGTACGCTGGATCAGCATTAATCCGAAGCGCTTCACGCTTCTTCCGGGTGAGACGCGCACCGTGCGTTTTATCGCACGTCCACCCAATGGGCTGGCGGACGGTGAGTACTGGTCCCGACTTGTCGTGACCTCGGAAGAACGAAAGGATTTGGGAAATGGAGATGACAAGGTCATTGCCGCCGTTCAGCAAATGAATGTGCGGACGATCATTCCCATCTCGTATCGGCGCGGCGAATCCTATGCCGATATCAAATTGCTGAATGTGAAAATTGATCCTAAACCGGACGTGGTGCATCTCGATGTGGAAATGATGCCTGTCGGGAATGCCGCATACACCGGGAACATGACCATCGTTGTCCGGGATGCCAATAAACGCGAGATCTATACGAAGAAGTTCGAGATCGCCGTGTTCTCCACATTCCGTCGACGAATCAGCCTCCCCGCAAAAAGCATGCCCGCTGGCAACTACACTGCGGTGATCACTTACGACACTGATCGACCGGATATGGGAGAAAATATCCTGCATGTCCTGCCGAAAACCTATACGGTGGAGTTCGTACTGCGTTAGCATTGGCTACCTGGTACTTACGCTCCTCTTATCGCTTCCCGTGATGGGGATGGCGGCGGCTCGCGCGGACGAGCGCGTTACCCATTTCACCAATCCCACAGGCGAAACGAACGAGGCCACACCGTTGCCCGAAGTCGTTGTCCGCCTGGGGCTGCGCGGAGTCGGTGAGATTGACATTATCGCCTTGCAGCAGGACAGCGTTCTGTACATTCCCGTCCTCGAACTTTTCGATTTCCTTCACATCAATGCCGAGCCGGTGGAGCAATTCTCCAGGATCAAGGGTTTCTACCTGTCACCTGAACGCACCTACGATATCGAGCCCGACCTCGGCCGAATGCGCGTCGGAGCAGTGTCCTTGCCCTTGACCGCTCGTGATGCCGTGCGGGCGTATTCCGATATTTACCTGTCTGTGGCGATGTTCAAACAGGCCTTCGGGATTGTGTTGCAGTACGATCCGGTTCACTTGTATGTGCATATCCGGGGTGATGCGCCATTTCCCGTTGAACAGTTGAAAAAGGAAATGCAGACGCGCAAACTGGACCGAGGCCAGGCTCGCAAGCCGGTGGAGCATACACTGGGGCGTGACAGGAAGATATTCGGTGGTGGCATGCTGGACTGGCAGTTGGCGTGGCGGAGGAATGATAGCGCCGGCGATCAATACACCGGAGTATTCAGGGGAGGCGTGGAATTGCTCGGCGGCGACATGAGTGGCACCCTCACCGTGCGCAACACCACTTCCATTGATTGGAGCAATACGCCGTGGCGCTGGAGATATGCTGCGGAAGAGGCCCCGTGGTTTCGTCAGGCCGTTGTCGGCTGGATGGGAAGCGATTTGGGAATGCGTACCAGCATGCTGGGTGCGTCGGTGAGTTCGCAGCACTACATTTTGCGGAAGGATTTCACGCCTCAGGAATACACTTCCTCGGCCTTGCCCGGAGAGGAAGTGGAGCTGTACGTCGGGAATCGACTGGTGGATATCGTGCGGGTGGATTCCAGCGGATCGTATACCTTCCTCCTGCCGTTGCGGCATGGAGGAAACTACTTTCGGATACGACGCCTCGACCGTTTCGGGGTTTCCACATCATCGGAAATGCGTGTGGATATTCCGTTCGATTTTCTCCATGCAGGGGAAGTGCAATACCGCGCCAGCGCCGGACGTCTTCAGTATCATCCCTCTTCCGGCATCGCGGAAGCTTGGGGCAAAATGGGCATCGGTGGTCGGCTGAATGTAGGGTTGGGCGTGCAAGCGGTGAGGCATACGAAGGATCTCCTGCATCCCGCCGTGTTCGGTAGTGCGCGATTGCTCGGCAATGTGTGGGTCGATGGCATGTATTTGCACGATGCCAACGAATCGATGCAGGCGACATTCTCCACTGTGGGTAATCTGTCTCTTCGGGCAAGTGCACAGCGGGTGCACTCCCACCCACTGTACAATGCCGGCGAGGAGTTTCGCGAGTATCGCGGTATGGTGTCGCTGCCCCTTTCCTTTCTTCCGTGGAGAGCGTGGATGAGTACATTCGGGCAGCATCGCGAGTATGCTGTCGGCATTACTCGTTCCTTGTTCAATCAGATCACTGTGGGTAGCGGGCGAGTGTCGGTGGCGCTGACAACGCAAGGGCGGTGGTACGACCGCACCGATTCGCGGGACATCGACAATGCATTGAACGTGGGAGCGGTGCTTCTACAGGGATTGCACGTTTCCGCCAATGCCGTGTACAGTCATACGGCTGGGCGATTCTCCTCCGCCAGAGTTGTGGCTCAGTTCTCACTCGGTTCGTCTTCGTATCTGTCGGCGCAGTGGTATGGTAATCTGCTTCGAGGCGGCTCGCAATTTCAGGCCAGTTTCGTACTGCGTCTGCCGGGTGGTACATCGGAAACACGGGGCGACTATCAAAGCGCGAATGGCGGGTGGAATATTCAGCAACGATTCGACGGCACGCTCGGTTACGACGAAGGGACATCGGATGTTCTGTTTTTCAATCGTCAGTGGGTGGACAGGGCCGCGATGACCATCATCCCATTTCTCGATGACAATGCATCGGGTGCATTTGATCCCGGCGAATTGGTACTCGATTCTCCGGTGCAGGCTTGGGTGTTGGGAGGCCAGCGCCATTCCACAGCAGCCGACGACAACACCCGCTTCGTCAATCTCGATCAATACGACACGTACCGCGTGTCGCTGGATCAAGCGGGTTTCGTGGATCCGGTGTGGGTGCCGATGTACAGGGAAATCGATGTGGTGGCGGATCCGAATCGCTTCAAAGCGGTGTACTTGCCTGTGTACCTCGGCGGCGAGGTGCAGGGGTCGGTGATGCACATGACCGAAGGAGTGACGCGGCCGCAACGCGGCGTGCGCGTGCTCTTCCACCGCCTGGACCGCGCCCAACAGGATGTGCAGACCAACACCTACCTCGACGGCAGTTTCCAATACTTCGGCTTGGCGCCCGGGCGCTACATCGCCGCACCCGATACCGTGCAACTCGCGGCACTGGGCTATCTGTCGGAACCGCTGCAGCGGGAATTCACCGTACGAAGCAAGGAGTCGGGCGACCTGGTCGAGGGCATCGATTTCGTGTTGTACCGTAGCGCAATGCCGCGACGCGACACGCTCGGTCCCATCGTGGAGGAGCGTGTGGAGCGCCTTCCCGATACCGCCATCATTGTGGTGCCGCCCATCGCGCAACTCGACACGGTGAAAACACCGCCGACCGTGCAACCCGATGAAGAGCCCGACGAGCGTCCCGAAGTAATCGCGCGCGACAGCACGGCGGTGGCCTTCGTGCCGCTGCCCTTCGGTTCGACCCGCAGCATCCCCGTCAATCTCGCCACAAGCGGCATTGACAGCACTTCGTTGGCGTGGATCGACCGGCTGGCCGAGACCGTGCGCGACGTGAGGAATTACACCATTGTGGTGGAAGGCCATGCGGACAACTTCGGCAGTTTCCAGGAAAACCAGCAGCGCTCGGAGCAAAGGGCACAGCGCATCCTTCAGCTCTTGACCGAGCGAGGCGTGCCCCGCGAGCGCATTCAGGTGCAGAGCTTCGGCTCGCGCCGTCCCGTCGCGCCGAACACCAGCGCCGACGGTCGACGCCGCAACAATCGCGCCGACGTGAAATTGCTGGGTACCGGCGCGGCCCAACCGTCGCGTCCCACGCGGCAGCAGGAAATTCCCCGGCCGCCCACGAGTGAGCGGGAAGTGGATTCGCTGGTCTTCCGTCCGCCGGACGTGGTGGATCCCGCCCAGGGCAGCACCGCCGCCAGTGTCGTACTGGAAATCGAGCATGACGGTGGCGCATTGGACGCCGCGAGTCGGCGCAACATCGAAGGATTGCTGCGCGTGCTCCGCGAGCAGCCGCGCGCCGTTCTGCAGATCGAAGGACATTCGGATAATTTCGGCAGCATGGAGGCGAGCCAGCAGCGTTCGCAGGCGCGGGCGGATCGTGTGCTGGCCCATGTGCTGGTGCAAGGTATCGCCCGCGAACGCGTGCAACTCCGCGCGTTTGGTTCGCGACGTCCCGTGGCGAGCAACCGCACCGCGGAGGGACGTCGACAGAACAACAGGGTGGAATTGCGTGTGATCGTACCATAGAGGAAAAGAAAGCGATGAGATTATGGATTTCTTGACTGTGAAATACGTACATTACGCCCTGTTGCACCTGCATCGTGATTCTGGACGCTCATGAACGCACGCATTCCCATGATCGTTTTCGCAGTGTCGCTGCTGTTCACGGTTGCGATGTGGGCCTATTTTTCCCAACTCACCGCGACGCGGCAACAGCGCCAGTTCGATGCGGAGTGCGATGCCTTGCACGAGCGACTCGAAACGCGTTTCGCTGAAATCACCGCGCTACTCGGTTCGCTTCAGCAGATGTTTACCGAGTATGTCGAGGTTGTACCGGACGTGTTTCAGCTGTCCGTTGCCATTCCGGGAAGTACCACTCCCGGTGTGCGCATGCTGGGCTTCTCCCCGCACCTGCGTTACGATGATCTCCCCGGCTACATCACCTACGCGCGGCAGGTCATCTCCCCACGCTTCTATATTTTGCCCGAAGGCAAACGAGACATGTACCATCCCCTGGAATTCATTGCCCCGCAGGAAGCACAGCCGTCGCTGTTGGGCTTCGACGTGAGCAGCAATCCGGCGATCGATGCCGTGATTGGCGGAATGAAGCCCGCGGGATCCGTGCGCGCAACGGGGTTGCTCCGCCTCGGTCCGTTGGAGGATTCCGTGGTGGTGTTTCTAGTCCCGGTGTCCTTCCGCGCCGACAGCGTTGACAAGGCAGCGCGATCCCACATCGATGGCGTGTGCCTGGCCGTGGTGCAGGTGGATGCGTTGGTGCGTGCGGCATTGACGTTTTCCTACGACAGCACGCGCATCGCATTTTCCATCCTCGATACCGACGACCGCGTGCTGTTCCAAAGCACATCGGATGGAGGCGAAACAACGAGCGTGCGCAACCTGCGCGTGGCGGACCGCGACTGGAGAATACATTTCACGCGGCAGCGCGCGTTCCTCATCCGTTCCGACGGGACCGAGGTGCAGCTCACCATGATCATTGGATTGTTATTCAGTGTTCTACTTTCCTTGACGGTTTGGCTGCTGCTTCGACGGAGTATGACTTCCGCGGCCGGACCTTCCATTCACCAACCATGACTTTGATCTTTTGAACCAATAACCCGCAGGTTCTTCATGAACGCAACGAAACATCCAAACACGATTGTCGTGATCGAGGACATCGGCTCCATCACCAAACTCCTCTCCATCATCCTGCGCAAGGCGGGATACGAGGTTGTGACCTTCGAGGCGGGCGAGCCCGCCTGCGAATGGTTGCGGGACAACGAGCCGATTCTCGTGCTGTGCGATATCATGCTTCCCGGTATGCACGGCGAGGAAGTGCTCAGCTACATTCGCACGCTGCAACACGGCAAGGAGCTGAGAGTACTCGCGGTCACGGCGCTGGCCAATCCGGGTGACAAGGAGCGGCTGCTCAACCACGGCTTCACCGATCACATCGCAAAACCGATCAATCCCGGAACCTTCATTTCCCAAATTCAGGAATACATTCGGCCATGAAGAGAAACGCCGGGCAATTCGACACGCCGCCCGTCACGGGCAGTGGCCTGCGACATACCTGGCCCGCGTTCGTGCTCCTGGGATTGGCGTTGCTCTTAACCTTCGCCGCGATGCGACTGGCGGTGGAGAATGTTGAAACCAAGCGCGCCGCGGTGTTCGACACCGAAAACACCGCCCTCATGCACCGATTGCAGAGTGCGTTGGACGAGAAGCAGTCCGTACTTCATACCATGATCGGCCTGTTCGACAACAACGTGCAGGTGGTGCGGGATGTGTTCGAACTTTTCGCCACCGTGCCCGCCAACACCAGCGAAAGCATTACCATGATTGCCTATGCTCCGTGGATTCCGAAGGAGCAGCGCGTTGCGTATGAGCAGTACGCACGGAATCAGGGACTGGAGTATCTGAATTTCGCAGTAACTCCCGCGAGTGATGCGGCATTCTTTGCGCCGCTGGAGTATATCGTTCCTCTCCGGGACAACATTGCCCGGCTTGGCACGGATATCAACAGCGATGCCGCCTTGCGCGACGCGCTGAACACTGCCAGCGCCACGGGGCGCATCACCGCCGCCGAGGCGCGGAAGGATGCCGCCGGTGTGGCGCGTACGATTATCGTCGCCCCGCTGTACACGCGCGATACGCATGGAGCCGATGAGGCCGTGCGTCGTGCGGCCTTTTCCGGTGTCTGTCTCGTGGAATTCGCCACGGAGATTCTGATACGCGAAGCGGTACGCGCGGAGGAGGATTCCGCCTATGTGACTGTTTCGGTGTTTGACGGTAGTCAGGTCGACGAGCAGCACCTGCTGTTCCGGCAACCGGGGTCCGGCTCCGAAGATCAGGCACGTGTTCTGTCGCTGCAATTCGCAGGACATGCCTGGACCATCGTCAGTACGCCCACCGCCCGCGTGGATGCGGCGGCCAATGCCTCGCTGCCGTACTACGTGCTGTTCGGCGGACTTATCGTCAGTGCACTGCTGTTCGCCTTCGTGTTCATGCTGCTCGGCAGCCGGACGCGTGCGGTGGCACTGGCGGATCGGATGACACGGTCACAACGCCGTATCGTGGACACTTCCCGTGATCTGATCGGCTCGATGGACAGCGCCTTGAAGTGGACGACGATGAATCCCGCTCTTCATGAAGTGCTGGGTTACGAGGTGGCGGACATCCTGGGGCGGGATCATCTCGACATGGTGTTTCCCGCCGATCGGGACGTGCTGCGCGAACGTCTCGCAACGGCTCCCGACGAACAATCCATTTCACTCACGGCTCGTTACGCGCACAAGCACGGCGGATTGCGCTGGATCGATTGGAATATCACCTCCTCGCGCAAGGACGGTCGTGTGTATTGTATCGGTCGCGACATCACCGATGCGGTGCTGGCGGAAAAGGAAATCGTGCGCAAGAATGCCATTCTCGATCTCGCATCGGTCATCACCGATCGTGAGAATGTGCGCAAGGAGCAAGCGATACGCGATCAGAACACGCGCTTCCGCATGGAAATGACATCGGTCATCGGCTTCCTCGAACTGATTCTGCAGAATCCCGATTTCACGTCCGAGGAGATCCTCGACTACGTGTCCACGGCCAATGAAGGCGCTCAGGGCGTGATGCGCGAATTGCACAGCATGACCGAAGTGGAATTGCGCCGTATGGCGGACTTCCGCTTCGATATCCGCGATCACGATGCGAAGGCGTTGCTCGACGCGCTGCATGCGGCCGTGCATGCCGCCACCGCGCAACTTCCCGTTGAGTTGGCGACGACCGATGCCTGGACGGGCGGTGTGCATGCCGATGTGGACAAGATTGCGGATGCGTTGCGGCTGTTGTTCGCTGCGTTACAGGATGCGAATATCCGCTGCGAAAGCGTCACGATCGAGAGGGAGCAGTCCGCGGCGGAGGATCGCTTTGCGTTCCGGCTGCGGATCGATGGCCTCTCGGACTTGCCGGAGACGGCGCGGTGGTTGCCCTCGGCCGAACGCGAGCACATGACAGCGGTACAGGACGAGGCCGAATTCGCGCGCATGCTGCTGCGTCCGATGTTCGACATCATGGACGCGAGCATCGATGTGCGGGTGGAGTCGGAGCACAGGCGGGCAGTGATTCTCCTTGATGTGCCGGAGTCGTCCGAGGCCTGATACTCCCACGGTAGTGAAACATCTGCGGCACGAGGTGATTCGTGCCGCATTTTTTTTCGAATGGTCATGTGCTGGCGGTGTCCAATGGCGCCCGTTATGCCTGAGGCCAAAACCACAGATTGCACAGATTTCTCACAGATTAGCACAGATGATTCGTGGAAGTCCGCGAGGATTCCGGGACGAGATCGAGCGGCATTTCCCGGCGCGAGGTGATCACCACTTCACGGCGTCGCGCAGCACGGGCAAGGTCATGCAACGGCATCCACCGCCGCCGCGGGTCAGTTCCGCGCCTTCGATGGTGATGGCGAATTTTTCGTGCTGTTGCAGATTGCTCGTGCCGGCCTTGAGTTCGCTGAAGCGGATGATCTCGAAACCGCGCTTGCTCAGCTCATCGTAGGTGCGCTTGTTGCGGCCGTAGCCGATGATGCGTCCCGGGGCGATGGCAAAGAAATTCGCTCCCGAGGTCCACTGTTCCCGCTCCTGATACACGGGATCGTCGCCACCACAGGGAATGGCTTCGAGGTCCATGCCCACATGCCGCAGCGCGGTGAGGAGATTCGTTCGATCACGGATGGAGCACACAGCGCCGTTGTCGATTTCCACATGAATGATGCGGCAGGCGCGATGGCCGGTGATGAGCGGCGGATAGATCACACATTTGTCGCGGTCGATCATGGTGAAAATCATGTCGAGGTGAATCGTGGAACGGTGTTTCGGCATGTCCACCACAATCACGTGACGGATGGTGCCGCCTTCGGCGAACGATTTCACCAGGCGATCGATGCCGCTGATGGAGGTGCGCTCGCTGTTGCCGATGCACACCACATCCTCGCGCAGGATCAGTACATCGCCGCCTTCCACCGTGAGGTCGGGATGATGCTTCATCACACCATCGAAATAGAAGCCGCCGGCCGTGCAGAGGGGATGATAGCGGAAAATGTGCTCCATGATCACGGCCTCGGCCACGCGCACGCGATTCGCCATCGAGCCGGTGATCACCTTGTCGTTCACACACATCGCCGCATCGCGCATGTAGAAAAAATTTGGCAGAGGCGGCAACGCGTACAGCCCCGGGCTCAGATACTGCTCGAGCGTGTTGTTGCGTTTGAGCGTGCCGCCGATCAGGCGGTAGGCGAGATCCAGCGAGGGCAGGCCCTGCAATTCCTCCACAAAATCCGGGTAACCCACGGAGGCGCAGAATTGCTGCAGCACGCTCGCTCTCGCCTCGGGATTGTCGAGAATGTCGCGCAGAAGCTCCACCAGCGTGAGCGTTTCGCAGACCTGCCCGAGCACAAATTCGAGTTGATTGTGCTCGCGCAAGGCGCGCGGAAGATGGAGGATGTCGTCGTACAGCACCTCGGCCGCATTCGACGGCGTCATTCTCTCGATTTCATGTCCGGGCTGATGGAGTATGACCCGGCGAATGGGCCCGATTTCGGAATTGATGCAAATGTTGGTCATGCGATTCTCATGGGATGGAATGCCAACAAGTTACGCTTTTCCCACTTTCGCGGGAACGGGAAATTCGTATATTTCTTGTCCGGATCAGGATTCATTTTTCACTCCCGCCACAGCGCGGGCATGCAGGCAGAAGGAGCGACCCATGGCCGACACCACTCCGCACGGTAACGCAATCGACGATGTCGACAGCAAATCCGCGTACGCGCGCTACGCGGAGCAGGACAACATCGATCCCCGCTGCATCCCCATCAAGCTCGACGGACCTGTGCCCGAGCACGACGCCATCACCTACCCCGACTATCCGCCGCACGATCACGAGACGTGGAGTACGCTCTACCGCCGTCAGGCCGAGCAGTTGCCGGGGCGTGCTTGCGCCGAGTACCTCGAAGGCATGCGCGTGCTCGGTTTGCGCGAGGATCGTCTGCCGGCGCTGCGCGATATCAGTCTCGCGCTCGACGACATGGTGGGCTGGCGCGTGGCGCGCATACCGGGCTTGCTGGACACGAACGACTTTTTCAGCTTCATGGCCAGGGCGCATTTCCCGTCCACGGATTACATTCGCCAGCCGGAAGAAATTGACTACACGCCCGCGCCCGACTGCTTTCACGATATTTTCGGGCACATGCCCACGCTGACGAATCCGTTTTTCTCGAAATTCTTCCAGCATTTCGCGCAGGTGTTCCTGCGCGTGAGCGAGCCGAAGGAAATCCGCATGCTCGAGCGCTTCTATTGGTTCACCGTGGAATTCGGTTTGATCAATACGGACGAAGGACGTCGCATTTACGGCGCGGGCATTCTCAGCTCACCCAAGGAAGTACTGCACGCGCTGTCGGACAATGTGGAGGTGCGTCCCTTCGAGACCGAGGCCCTCGGCGCACAGGATTACGATGTGTGGCATTTGCAGCCGATACTGTTTGCCATCGACAGCTTCGAGCAGCTCGACACCGAGTTCCGTGCCTGGGCCGCGCGTATGGGTTGGTAAAAAATGTGAGCGCGGGTTCCGGAAAAGAACCCGCGCTCATGCCTCATTCGCGGTGGCCTCGCCGCGTTTCGTTGCGGATTATTTCCTCTTCACCCAGAAGGCATCCTTGCCGCCCTCGATGTAATCGAGGGGATCGGTACTCGAGCGCACCTGGCGACCCTGATGCTGGATCTGCCCATTCTTGACGGTGAATTCCCACACCCCCGCGGGCTTGCCGTCCATGTCCATGGTCACCTGATAGGTGCCGTTTTTCAATAAATCCTCGGTTTTGATGTTGGTGTGCCACAGCTTGCCGGTGCCGAATTGATTCGGCTTCATCACGCCGAAGAAAATTTCGTAGCGAATCCAGTCCGCTGAAAGGTCGTAGTTGAGCGGAAACTCGCCGAATTCCGCGAGCACCTTGCCGCCCTGCTTCAACGCGCCGGTGACCTTCACAGCCTTGCGCTGCCGCGTGCCGTCGTTGCGCAGCCAGATCTTGAACACGAGGGGCTTCGTCACGTCCGCATTGTCGTAAAGCAGATAGGCGTAGTCGTTCCACGCGCCGTTGAGGCGATACACCGATTCCGGATTGTAAGGATCGCTGCTCACCAACGCTTCGATCGTGAAGGGGAAGCGGTAAAACAGCTTCTCGTTGAGATAGAACTCCACGAGGTAGTCGCCCGGCGTGGTGAGTTTGTACCCCGCCGCCGCGTCGCTGCTGCTACCCGCGGGATAGAGCTTGTAGGAGG
>JAMIQH010000050.1:0-4984 GCA_035914695.1 Bacteroidota bacterium
TCGCCCGCTGAACGGTTGGCCGGTGAGCGAGGCGAAAGCGAATCAGCAGCGACCGCAGGTGAATCGCGAGGTGTTCGTCTGGCAGGATGGTCGGCGCGATCCGATACTGAACGATCCGCAAGACGATGAGAACATTTTCTGTCAGACTCCCGGTGACTGCGTGGGCGACCCGGAGATGCGCTGGCGGGACGTGTTCGCGAAGTGGACGTTCGGCAAGGACGCGGCGAATTTCCGTTTCGTCGCCGATCCCGAGGAGGGTTCAACCTACGTCGTGTGGGACGAGGTGCGAGACAGCGATCCTCTGGGCAGCGATCAATACCGTATCGCCTTCATCCAGAAGCTGGACAAGGACGGTGTGCCTCGTTGGAGCAACAACGGTGTGGCGCTGAGCAACTACAACGACCCGACGGTTCCCGCCACGTACTCCACGAATGCCACCATTCCCGATGTGTGCATCGATGCTCAGGGCGGTGCCCGCGCGGTCTGGCAACAGACGAACGCCGCCTCGGGCTACGAGGAGTGCTGGGCCTCGCACATTCCGGCGGATGGGGTTCCTGTATTGTGCATTGATCCTTGGGCCGCGAATCGTGCAGGTCAATTCGTGCATTATCGAGAACCTCGTATTGTGGCGGTGAATAATGCATTCTGTCATTCTATGATGGCAGTCCTGACTTTGTCTCAAGCGAATACAACATTCAGGAAAGTCGCCTATTGGCCTCCATCTGGGGTTGTATTCGTTGCGACACCACCAAATCTGAACCCCGGTATCATCGATCACTCGAAACTACAAATCGCATGGGATGGTAACACCGGAATCTTCTCAATGACCTATAGTGCGATTCAAAATAGAATTGCATTACACCACCATGATTTCCCCCCCAATGTCAATAATACCAGTGAGGCGATTGCCTTTGTGGGTTTCGGTGGGTACGACCTTACAAAAACGCGACCCAATAACCTTGCACCACCGGTACGGCCCGTCTACTTCACCTGGTCGCAGCAAGCCGCCGCTGGCGACCCCTACGAGATTCATCTCGGGTATTTCAACCATCTCGGTGATCTTGCGACAAGCGCTATTACTGCGAATTCTTTGGCTTCCATACCTCCACAAAAGCCGGATTCCAAATATCCCACCATCACCTCGGACAGTCTCGCGCCCAGCGGGACGCATGAAGGTGTCCTGCTGGCCTGGGATACGGAATACTATCGTGTCGGAGGCGGCAGTTCGCACAGTGTGGAGAGCAATAGAATAAACGTCCCGTCCATTAATCCACCCACACTGTTCGGAGCGCCGGAATTTCCCGCCCATCTCACACTGGACGCGGGGCTGGCCACACCGAGTTACCCGGATATCGCCCGCGTGATCAACACCATGCCGGGTGATGGACCCTTTGGCATGGTGGTATGGGAAGGTGGAGGCGAGAGCAGTCCTTGCACGCCCGCGCGTCCTCGGGACATCATGGGGCAGTATGTGCTTTACGATTCGACCGCAATGAATCCCGGTCCGCAGTGGAGCACGCCCGAGATGATCGCTCCCGGTGGCGGGAATTATTTCCAGACCGGGCCGCAGGTGCAGCCCTCGCTTCCCGGGGCGGCATCGGTGTTCTGGTACGATAACCAAGGCGGACAGTACGGCGTGATGGGCACCAGACTGCCCGAGCTGTCGGGTTCGATACAGTGGGCGAAACGAGAACGCCAGGAGGTACTCGCTCCCCCCACCGGCCTGCATCTCGACGCCATCTGGCCACAGCCCGCCAATGGCAGCGGCGCTTCCGTGCTCGTACGTAGCGAGAACGCAATACCTGTCACCGTGACGCTGTACGATTTGCTCGGTCGCGAACGTGCTGTGCTGTATCGTGGCGATCTCGATGCACAGGGTCGCGTGCTCTCGATCACTCCCGCCACACTCGGCCTCGAGCCCGGCAGCTACATGCTGCGCCTGACCGGCGGTGGCAAGCACAGCACGCGGCGCTTCACCGTCGTGCGATGAGCACCATCGACTAACGCACTGAAATGAGAGAGTCCTGAAGCGATGAGAGCGTGGAGGAATGGGTCATGATGGACACCCGATCTTACGCGGCCAGCACCCTTCGAGCGGGATGCGCCCTCAACCCATCCTCCGCGCCCTCGGCGCCCTCTGCGCTCTCCGCGAATGTATTAAAATCCGATCCCCGCAACCGAATCCAGTATTTCCCGGAGTCTACCGATGATCGCTCTTGACACCGTTCCGCGCTTCTTCGTTTGCCGTGTGCAACACGTGTTGGGTTTCATGCTCCTGCTCGCGGTGCTGCTTGCCGCGGGGGTCGCGCGGGCGGGTGATCCGGGAAGGGTGCCGGGGGCGCGGCTGCCGTTGCGTTTCGCCGTCAACGCGGGGCAATGGGAGGACGGTGTGTTGTTCGGCGCGATTCGGGGTATGGACAAGGTGGCCTTCGCGCGCGAAGGAGTGTTTCTCTTCCGGCCCATGGAGCACCGGGGCACGCCACGCCTGAGCGATGTGCCGACGTGGGACGCGGGCGAGCGCGAGTTGCAGGTGTCGGGTCTGCGCTTCGTGCGCGCGAGTGCGAACATGCGTGTGGAGGGCTTCGACGAAGCGGCGACACGCTCGCATTTTTACAGCGGCGCGGATTCCACGCGCTGGCGTGGAGACGTGCCCACGTATCGTGGCGTGCGCTACCGCGAGGTCTGGCCCGGTGTGGATGTGGAGTATGTGGAGCGGGAAGGTCGGTTGTTGCAGCGCATCGTGCTTTCGGCCGGAGCCGACGCGGAGCGCGTGGCCATCGTGGCGGGCAATCTCGGCGGCAACGCATTGAGCGGCATCGAGGCCGAGGGGAGACTGTACCGCCGAGGAGACACATTGCGTGTGAAACCACAGCGCAACACCTTCGAATTGCGGCAAGTCATAGAGACCGAGGTCAACACGTATTTCGGAGGTAGTGGTGCTGACGAAATGATGAGCATGGTTCTCGCGCGTGACGACGCGGTGCTGCTGTACATGCTCAGCACTTCGACGGATTTGCCGCTGCGGACAGCACTGCAAGGGACGCATCGCGGGGGACCATTCAATATCGACGCGTATGTGGCCTGTCTCGAAGTGGATATGCGCGAATTGCGCTTCGCCACGTATCTCGGAGGAAGTGGCGATGATCCGGCCTCGCCAGTAAGATATTTTGGTGTAGCACCTCGCATTGCCGGGAAACTCATATGTTATACATGTACCGATGATATTGTTCTGCTGAACAATCCGCAATCGCTTGACTTTCCCATCACGTCCAACGCCCTGCAATTTGACCGCTACACCTCGCCGCATCCGCTGCGACGCAATAGCGCCGCGGCGCTCGTCGCGCTCACCGCCAATGGCATGCTGCGAACATCGACCTGGCTGGGTGGTCCACGCTGGCTCGGAGCGTATTTGCTGGACTTCGGCCCCGACGGCAGCGTGTATGTGGTTGGCACGGCCAGTGGTCGGCAATGGTTCGTGCGTCCCGGGGGACTGCAGGACACCATTCGCAATGGCGCGGGCTGCGACGACGGTATTACACCGTTGCTGGTATTGGCGCGCCTGTCGCCAGCATTGGATTCGGTGCGCAACGCGACCTATTTTTTCGCTCCCGATGGTATCATGGATACGCTGGAGGTTCCAAATTTCGATTATCTTGGAATGAATGTGGATCGTGCAGGGAACGTGGTGCTTGCCGGAAACTGGGGTGGTGCATACCTCCCCGTGATCAACGCGTGGCTCACTGTCGGAAACCGATGGGACAGGTACATCGCCAAGTTCGATCCCACTCTCTCACAGCTACGCTTCTGTTCGCATCTGCCACAACGGGTACCCACATTCTCGTCAATGGACTTCGGTGAAGCTCTCACCACAGACAGGTGGAACAATATCTGGTTGCTCTCCACGCTCGAAACACTTGCAGAAGACACGATTCCGATTATCGGGCCATATGGAAAACTTATTGGGCAGAATATATTGTATAAATTTCGCCCGGACGGAGGTGTGCCAGAGTTTTCCTTCCATCTGCCTTGGAATAGAGAAGAAATCACGGTAAATACTGCATCCATACTTTCCGATTCCTGTGGCAGGATACTTTTCTTTGGAACCACCAGTGCTCCCGATGATTCATTACTGGACAATCCCTTCACCGGACCGGTTCCCGGAACGTTGACGCATTTCATCGCGGCAATGGATCCCGCATCCGCGGCGGTGGAATATTGCGGGTATTTCCACACCGACAGCAGTTATTCGGGTACATATGAACATGATCCTCCGATGCCGGTGATTGTTCGTCACACCAGTGGTTTCGCGCTCTTGAATGTGGGTGGTTGCGTGGTGGATAAAAGCGGCAATCTGGTGTTGGCAGGCGTCGTTGGGCCGGGAGGATCGAATATCATCACCCCACTTCGCGCTTTTCAGTCTGTCGCGGGCGGGGAAACCGACGGCTACCTCATCCGCACGCGCGTGCCGGGTTGCGAGTTGCTGGGTTGCGCGATCGCCATGCCGCCACTGCTCACCGTGGGGGGTATGCCGCCGGTGCGCACGCCGGAGTACTTTCCCGTGAGCGTGACCCTGCGCAACAACGATCCGGCGCGGGGCGTGCGCGATATCGAATGTCAAATCACCTTGCGCGCGGGCTTGCTTCTCGATCCTCCTACGCAGTCCGCGCGGCAATCCCTCGGCGCGCGCGTGCTCGCTCCGGGCGAAAGCGCCACGCTCACCTGGACCGTGCGCGTTGACTCGGCCCGCCTGCCCGCCGACGGCGTGTGGGTGGACGCCGTCTGCACCTACCGCAGCGCGGTGGACACGCACAGCGGCACACCCGCCAGCACGCATTGCGAGGAATACCTGCACATCGTCCGCGAGAAGAATCCCGACCCCGCGCTGCGCTGCGCCCTGCTGGCTCCGGACACGCTGGGGGTGAGCATCCCGGGCGACGACTACGCACCCGCGCCGCTGCCGGTGCGCTTCGAACTGCTCAACACG
>JAMIQH010000051.1:0-19843 GCA_035914695.1 Bacteroidota bacterium
CGCGCTGAATGAACACGAAGGGATCCTCGGTGTAGTTGATCACGTCGATGTTCTCGTTGTTGAGTTCCCGCACGATGGCGTGAATGCGCACGCCCTTCATGCCCACGCAGGCGCCCACGGCGTCGATGCGGTCGTCATGCGACTCCACCGCCACCTTGGCGCGCTCGCCCGGCTCGCGGGCGATTTTGCGAATGGAAATCACACCGTCGTAAATCTCGGGAATTTCCTGCTCGAAGAGCTTCTGGAGAAAGAGATTATCTGCGCGGGACACGATGACCATGGGCATACCGCTGCCCTTGCGCACAACTTCCTTGACCACGCAGCGGATCACATCGCCCTTGCGGTAGCGTTCCTTGGCGATTTGCTCGGATTTCGGCAGCAACAATTCCGTGCGGTTGTGGTTGATCAGCACGTCGTTGCGACGCACCTGATACACATCACCCACCACGATATCGCCCACCTTGTCGGCGTACTCGTCGTGAATGAGATCCTTCTCGATTTCCTTGATGCGCTGGTTGAGATTCTGCTTCGCGGTGGACACCAATCGACGGCCGAACTCGGCGAGGTCGATGATTTCCACGAATTCCTCGCCGACTTCGAGCTCCTCGCCCGATTTGTTCCGCGCGGTTTCAATGTCCACTTGCAGCGTGGGATCCTCGACGGAATCCACCACTTCGCGGATGAGGAAGATTTCGATATCGCCCTTGTCCATGTTGACGACGATTTCGAAGTTGGCTTCCGGTCCGTATTTCTTGCGGACCATCATTCCGAAAATGTCCTCGATCACCGAGACGAGACGGTCGCGATCGATTCCTTTTTCGCGGACCATCTGGCTGAACGATTCGACGATCTCTGAATTCATTCGGCTCATTGCTGTACTCCTGCTTCCGGCACGGTGGTATTCCTGCTGCTGATCAAAGGGAAATGAGAATCATTGCTCGTTCGATATCGGCGAAGGGTACGTGACGAGCCCCGTCACCGACGCGAATTTCCACGGCGTCGTCGCTGGTCGCGATTATTTCGCCGACGATGGTGGTGCCGCTATCGCCTGCTCGGATGTCGAGTTCCACTTCGCGGCCCGCATGGCGGCGATACTGCCAGGCATGGCGCAGCGGACGGTCGAGACCCGGGGAGGACACGTTCATGGTATAGGCGCCACCGAACCAGCCGCGCTCGTCGGCCGTTGAGCACAGCGCGCGATTGATATCGGCCAACAAATCACTGCCAATGCCCTGTTCGGTGTCGGCGTAGACATCGACCACGGTGCGCTGACCGGCCCTGCGGAACGTGATATCCACCACATGGGCGCCGCTGGCTTCCACCAGCGCTTCCATGGTTTGCGCTATGTCCGTTTTTGCTTCCACCATAACAAAAAATGCGGGTCGCCCCACATCATCCGTAACAGACTAATATAGTTAGAGCGCCGTTCGTTTGCAATTTCCCCCACATCTTTTTTCATTAGATACTCGAAAGTTGTGATGATTCTTCAGGTGACCCTCCCATGCCGACGCCGAACGAGGCCGTGAAAAGTATCTTGATCAACCGTCGGGCGCGGCACGAGTATCATGTGCTGGACACGCTCGAGGTGGGTATCGTGCTGCGCGGCACCGAGGTGAAATCCATACGCGCAGGCAAGATCAATGTACAGGACAGCTACGCCGCCATCGATAAAGGCGAGTTGTACCTCCACAATATGCACATCAGCCCTTTCGAGAAAGGCAATATTTTCAATCACGATCCCGTGCGCGTGCGCAAACTTCTGGCAAGGCGCAAGGAAATCCTCAAGCTGGCGCAGAAAACCAACGAAAAGGGCCTGACTCTCATTCCCTTGCAGGTCTACTTTCTCGGCAGACATGTAAAAATCGAGCTGGGCATTTGCAAAGGCAAGAAACTCTACGACAAGCGGGAATCACTCAAAACGCGCGATATTCAGCGCGAGATGGAACGCGACAGGTGACACCTACCCACTTCCCCCCTATCAACGAACAGATGGATCTCATCCGCCGCGGGGTATCGGAGATACTGCCCGAGGAGGAGCTGGTCCGGAAGCTCGAACACGCCACCAGCACCGGCACGGCGCTCAACATCAAACTGGGCTGCGACCCCAGCCGACCCGATCTGCATCTCGGCCATGCGGTGGTGCTGCGCAAACTGCGCCATTTCCAGGATCTCGGGCATCAGGCCATTCTCATCGTTGGCGATTTCACCGGCATGATCGGCGACCCCACAGGCAAGAGCAAGACGCGTCCCTCGCTTACGTTGGCTGAGACGCGCGCCAACGGGCAGTCCTATTTCGAACAGGCGGCAAAGGTACTCGACATCGAACGCGTGCACATTCGCTACAATTCGGATTGGCTCGCGCCGATGACCTTCGAGGACGTGATCAAGCTCGCAGCGCGTTACACCGTGGCCCGTATGCTCGAACGCGACGATTTCGAGAAACGCTACCGCAAGCAGGAACCCATTTCCATTCACGAATTCCTCTACCCGCTCGCGCAGGGCATGGATTCCGTGGCCATCCGCTCCGATGTGGAATTGGGCGGCACGGACCAGAAATTCAATCTACTCGTGGGCCGGGAGTTGCAGCGCGAGTACGGCCAGTCGCCGCAGGTTATTCTCACCATGCCGCTGCTCGAGGGCACCGACGGTGTGGAAAAAATGAGCAAGTCCCTCGACAATTACATCGCGTTCAACGATTCACCCGAGGACATGTACGGCAAAACGCTGTCCATTCCCGACACGATGATTCTTCCCTACTTCCGCCTTGTCACCGACGTGCCCGCCGAGCGCGTCGCGGCCATCGGTCGCGAAATGGAAGCGGGAGCCAATCCCCGCGATTTCAAGCGCGAACTCGCCCGCACCATCGTGGCGGCGTATTACCACGCTCAGGCGGCCGAGGCGGCCGAGGCGCATTTCGATCGCGTGATCAAAAATAAAATGGCACCCGAGGACGTGGAAACGTTTATTCTTGATCGCACGAGTGATACATTGCTACTCGATATTCTCTGCGAAGCCGGGCTCGTCCAGTCCAAGGGCGAAGGACGCCGACTCATGCAGCAATCCGCTGTCAGCGTCGGCGAGCAGCGCATCACCGATCCCCGCGCGCCGGTACCCGATGGCGACGAGGTGATTGTGCGCGTCGGGAAGCTTCGCTTCATCAAGATTGTTCGTCAGTAATTTCTTTTTCACCGCTTAACGCGCATACACAGGAGGAAGCCAGGGTGTTCGTACCGAAGCGCATTTTCTTCACCAAGGGTGTCGGCAGGCACAAGGATTATCTGCAATCGTTCGAGTTGGCTCTTCGCGACGCCGACCTCGAGCAGCAAAACCTGGTCACGGTGTCCAGTATCTATCCGCCGAATTGCAGGAAAATCAGCAAGCAGGTTGGTCTCAAGGAATTGGAACCGGGGCAGATCACCTTCGTGGTGATGGCGCGCAATGCCACCAACGAGTGGAACCGCCTCGTCGCCGCGTCCATCGGTGTCGCCATTCCCACCGACGGCACCACCTACGGCTATCTCTCCGAACATCATCCCTTCGGTGAAACGCAGAAAGTCGCCGGCGATTACGCCGAGGACCTCGCGGCCACCATGCTCGCCACGACGCTGGGTGTGGACTTCGATCCGGACAAGGCCTGGGACGAGCGCGAGCAGTTGTACAAGGCCTCGGGCAAGCTGTTCAAATCCTTCAACGTCACCCAATCCGCCGAAGGCAAACTCGGTCTCTGGACGACCGTGGTGGCCTGCGCGGTGCTGCTCCCCGAATAACTCTCCGTTTGCGGGGGCGGGTCAGTCCCGCCCCTGCGCTTCGTAGCTGTCGATCAGTGCCCGTACATGCTCGGGCACGGGCGATGGCGTATTCGTTTGTTCATCCACATGTACCAGCACATGCGTGCCGCGCGCGGCCACGCTTCCATCGGCTTTCAGCGCCACATGCTCGAAGGTGATACTGCTGTTCCCCACCGCCGAGACGCGGGTGCGAATATCCAGCACCTCGTCGTACAGCGCGGGCGCGGCGTAATCGCAGGTGTTGCGCACCACAAAGAATTTGTCATGCGTTACAAAGGTGCCTTCGTCTATCACCATGCCGATCGCGCGCACGTACTCCACACGCGCTTCTTCAAAAAAATAAAAATACCAGAGATTGTGCACCACGTTCTGCCGGTCCACGTGATACGAACGCACCCGCATCGGGTGGCTGTGGCGAAAGATCGCGTTATCGTGGCTCATGCGAATTCCTCCTGACAAATCGCGCCGGCTTCATCCACCTGCGCATCGGTGAGGTCGAGGTGAAACACGGCCCGGAGCGCATTGCCCATGCCGCGGCCAATGAGCACGCCGCGGCGCGCAAGGCGCTCCTGCGCCGCACCCACAGTTAGGCCGCCCTCCGGAAACTCCAGCAGCACCATGTTGCTCTGCACGCGCGCCAACTCCACACGCACGCGGCCGCAGCTCTGCAACGCATTCGCGAAGCGGCGGGCGCGCGCATGATCCACGGCCAGCAACGGCAGGTGCTCGCCCAGCGCATGCCCGGCCGCCGCGGCAAGCACACCGGCCTGGCGCATGCCTCCGCCGAAAATCTTGCGGAATTTGTGCGCACGTGTGATCAGCTCACGCGACCCCAGCAGCATCGAGCCCACCGGCGCACCCAGTCCTTTGGAAAAACACACGGCGATGCTGTCCACCAGCGCGCCGTATTCGTGCAATGGCGTGCCCGAGGCCACATGCGCGTTCCATATTCGCGCACCATCGAGATGCAGCGGCAAGCCGGCGTGGCGGCAGGTCGTGGCAAGCGCGCGCATTTCCTCGATCGGATACAACGTGCCGCCCCATCGGTTGTGCGTGTTCTCGATGCAGAGAAGCGCGGTGCGCGGATAGTAATAGTCGCTCGGACGCACGGCGGCCAATACCTGCGCGGGATCCAGCACACCGAGCGTGCTCGGCAAGGGATGGAGCTGCACGGCGGACATCATGGCAGGGGCGCCGGTTTCGTACTGGAAAATGTGCGCCTCGCGTTCCACCAACACCTCGTCGCCCGGCGCGGTCCACGCCTTGATGGCGATCTGATTGGCGAGCACGCCCGTGGGCGTGAACAGCGCGGCCTCCTTGCCGAACAACGCCGCCACATGCTCCTGCAAGGCATTGACCGTGGGATCCTCGCCGTACACGTCGTCGCCCACGGGAGCCCGCATCATGGCCTCGAGCATGGCGGGTGTGGGCCTCGTGACGGTATCGCTTCGAAGATCAATGTTCATGACATCACTTCCTGTAATGAATGACGATCACCGACAGCAGCAGCAGCAAACCACTGGCCACGGTGGTGCCAATGGGCAGCCAGTCGCCATGTCTGGTGTAAAAGGTGCTTTCAGTACTCGTACGAATGGTGGATACAATGGCCGTGCGTGTGTAGAGTTCGGTCTCATCCCATACATCGCCATAGGCCGAAATGAAGCAACTGATACCGTTGTTGGCACAGCGCGCCACATCGCGGCGGTTCTCGATAGCACGCAGCACGGTGTAGCGCTGAAGTTGGTACGGCCCCGATGTCGGACCGAACCATCCGTCATTGGTAATCACCGCGAAGGCCTGCGCGCCGCGTGCGGCGAAACCCGCCACGAAGGAGGGGTACAACGTCTCGTAGCAGATCATGGGCCAGAGACCGACCTCCCCCTGCCCCGTGCGCAGGCGCAGCACCGTGGTATCGTTGCCCAGACCCCAGTTGCTGATGCCCACGCCCCAGGTGAGCGCGTCTTGCAGAAACGGCAGCGCATCGAGATACGGAATGCGCTCGCTGAGCGGAGTGAGGCGCGACTTCTTGTAAATCTGCGGCATGACATCGCCCGGCTGCGCCAGCATGGCGGAGTTGAAGTCGTGGTAACGGATATCGGAACCCGTTATTCGCCGCGCGCTGCCCGGAGTCGTGGCCGCATCGGTATAGAACACGGTGTGCGGAAAGCCACTCAGCAGCGGCACGCCCACGCTGTCGATATGCCGGCGCAGGGCATTCCACTCTTCGGCGAACGAGGGCTGAAGGATGCGGAAAGGAATGGCTGTTTCCGGCAGCAGCACCACATCGGGACGAAACGCTGCCAGCGAATCGTACAGCCGCAGCAGACCGCGCAGTTTCATCATCGGCGTTTCGCCACTGCCCCATTTGTCGTAGGGATCCACATCGGGTTGGATGATGCCCACGCGCAGCGTGCCGCCCTCGTCCACCCGGGCCTCGCGCACCGCCACACCGTGCAGCAGCGGCGCCGCTTGCAACAGCACGAATCCGGCGAGCGTGAGCAATGCCGGGCGGGAATTCCACGCCCAGTCCCGTTTCTGCAACTGCCGCGCAAGCACATACAGCAACGCGTTGATGCAGGCCACCCAGAACGTGATACCAAAACTTCCCGTGGCGGTGATGAACTGAATGGAGAGCTGATTGTAGGTCTGCGTGTTCGCCAGCAGCATCCACGGAAAGGACAGTTCGGGCAAATGCGCCAGCCACTCCCACGTGGTCCACACGAAGGGAAATCCCGCGGCCATGACCAGCGGACCCAGGCGCCGACGGATGAAGTACAGCGCGAGCGAGGGAATGGTGAACAGCAGCGGATGGACGAAGTTCACCACCACGCCCGCCATTTTCAACCAGGGATCGTCGCCCGCCCAGCCGCTGATCCAGTAGATTGTTCCGAAATTGGCGATGAGAAAAGCAAGATACGCGTAGCGAAACGCTCCCGCCGCATAGCGCTGCTGCTCAAGCACGTACAGCAGGGGCACAAAGGCGATGAAGGCGAAATAGCCGAAGGGTATGGGAGGAAACGACGCCGCGAGTAAAACGCCCGCGAGCGCGGCGAGCAACAGCAGCGTCCGCCGCGAAAACGGCTGCAGCGCGGTGCGCGCCATGTAATCGTTCCGCGTGATGATTTTCATGATGCCGACTTCGTCCTCCGTTGTGCGCGCCATTGCACAAGCAACGGTGCGATGCGTTCGTAACTCCATGCCACCGCCGCCGCAACAGCGGTGCCCAGCAGCGCGCCTCCCAGCAGATCGGAAAAATAATGCACACCCACGTACACGCGCGAAAACGCCACCAGCACAGCCCAGAGCAGCAACCAGGGACGCGCCACCGGATAGAAATGCGCTACCAGTACCGCCATTGCGAAATTGTTCGTCGCATGCGATGAAGGGAAGGACTTCCCGCCCCCGCAACCCACCAGCAAACGCACATCCTCCAGCGTGTGGCAGGGACGCAGGCGTCCGAACAGGGGCTTGACCACGAAGCTGCTGAGCTGATCGCTGATGGTAATGGTGAGCAGCAGCAGCGCCACGGTGATGACGCCGCGCTTCTTGCCGAAAACCATCAGTGCGATGAGCGTCACTGCGTAGATGATATAGAAATTCTTGACTTCGGTGATAAACGGAAAAAAGACATCCCCCACCGGATTGGCCAGCATGCTGTTGCCGAAGCGAAACAGCGCCACATCGATGCCGTACAGCCATTCGACCATCACACCGTCTCCTTGCCGTTGGCGGCACCGTTCCGGCGCGCGCGCGCTTTCCACCACACACGCACACCCCAGATGGCCAGTGCAAGCAGTACCACCACGGTGATGATGCGGCTGTAGGTGTCCATGTAATCACCGATCATGCGCCAGTTGTCGCCCACCGCGTAGCCCGACGCAACGAGGATGCTGTTCCACAGCAACGCGCTCGCGGCGGACAGCGCGGTGGTGATCATGAGATTCATTTCGGCGATGCCGGTGCAGAAGCTTATCACCGCCCGCGTTCCCGAAAGAAAGCGGTTGGCAATCACCACCCAGTAGCCGTAGCGGCCGAACCACGCGGGCACCTTCTCCATCAGCTCGTGGGAAATGAATTTGATGCGTCCCGCCTCCAGCACGCGCTCGCCGAATTGATAGCCCAGCCAGTACATTGTGACGAAGCCCAGCGTACTGCCCGCCGTGGCTGCGATCACCGTCAGGGCCAGCGTGCCTTTGCCAATGGCCACCAGCGAACCGACAAACACCACAACCACATCACTCGGAAACGGCGGAAAGATATTCTCCAGATACGCCACGGCGAAAACAATGACGTACAGCCACAGCGCATCGACACTGGACAGCCAGGCGATCAATTCCTCCATGCGTCCTCAGGCCTTCCTGTACAGCATGGCGATGGCCTGCGCTTCCACGCCTTCGCCGCGTCCCACAAAACCCATGCGCTCGGCCGTGGTGGCCTTCAGCGACACCGCCTCCTCCGGCACAGCGCAGGCCTCGGCAATGCGGGCGCGCATCGCGGACTTGTACGGCAGAATTTTCGGCCGCTCCAGCACGAGCGTGGCGTCGATATTGCCCACCGTCCAGCCGGCCTCGCCTATGCGTTGCACGCAAACGCGCAGCAAATCCATACTCGACACACCCCTGTAGCGCGTATCGGTGTCGGGAAAATGCTCGCCGATATCACCCAGCGCGGCGGCGCCGAGCACTGCATCGCAGATGGCGTGCAGCAGCACATCGCCGTCGGAGTGCGCCACTGTGCCGAATTCGGAGGGAATGGTCACGCCCCCCAGCACCAGAGATTCTCCCGTTGCAAGGCGGTGGACGTCATACCCGAGACCCACGCGAAATGGATGCATGTTCAACGAACCTCGAAGGTGGAACACTGTTCATCGACCGATGGCCAATCCACGCGCACATCGCGTACCTGCGCCGAGCGTGGACCCACGCGCAGGTCCCGCAGCAACTGCTCCAATGCCGCACGCGAACCCTGCGCCAGCACTTCCACCGCGCCATCGGGCCGATTGCGCACCCAGCCACACAGGCCAAGCGCCTCGGCGTTCCGCAGGACAAACCAACGGAAGCCGACACCTTGGACGAGACCCTGAACGATGGCGTGCATTGCTTCGGTCATACCCAAATATACACGGAAATCGCGAATGGCGAAGGAGGTCGCCGACCTGTGCCAATACCGTGATACATGCGCAACGGGCGCGGAGCATTGCCCCGCGCCCGTTCGCACACGAATGGATCGCGTTATCAGTTGGCGATGCGTCCCGCGCGCAATTCCGTCGCGAGGCGATTCAGCTTGTAAATGTGGTTGATGGCTTCGATCATGCCCGCGCTGTGCACGGACACGGTGCGATTGCCCATTTCGGGAGCGAAAATAAATTCGCCCGGCAAACTCTCGATGTTGCCATCGAAGGCCAGACCCACCACTTCCTTGTTGCGGTTGATGAGCGGACTACCGGAGTTGCCGCCGATGATGTCGTTGGTGGACACGAAGTTCAGCGGCGTGCTCATGTTGAAGCCCGCCGGCGGGTTGAGCCAACGCTCGGGCAGTGCCCACTGCTCGTCGCCCGGGAAGGAGAAGTGACGGTCGTACATGCCATAGAACGTCGTGTACGCCGGCGCCTTCGTGCCGTTGTACTCATACCCTTCCACCACACCGTCGCTGATGCGCAGCGTAAACGTGGCATCGGGCGGAATGGAGGTGCCGTAAATCTCATACAGTGCGCGACCGAGCTGTGCATTGTTCACTTCGTCGCGCGCGGCGAATTCCTGCTGCACCTTCTGCGCCGCCTGCTGACGCGGTACGGCCATACGGGCGATCACCACGAGAGGATCGTTGGAACTGCGAATGGACTCGGGGAAGCCCGCGGCGAATTCCATGAAGCGCACGGAATCCTTCAGCATCGTCTCGTTCAGCAAACGCTGCGCCGCCTGCTCGGGCGTCTGACCCTTGAGAGCGAACTGCACAATCGGATCACCTTCACCCAGCCACTTCACCATCTGTCCGAGTTTCTTGGCCAGCACCATGCGCTCCATCTCCATATCGGGCGCTTTGTACTTGCTCATGTTGCGAATGGTCAGCTTCAGTGCGTCGCCCTTGTACTGCTTCGGACGATCCTCTTCGGGCTTGTCCAGCGCAACCACCAGGCGCGCCAGACCCATGGCCTGATTCAGATACTCCGGCGCGCCCAGCACTTCGAAACGCATGCCGAGCAAATCCGGCGCCACGGCGCGCACCTTGGCACGCGACTCGGCGATCTCGCCCCAGAGGTGACCGTACTTCGCCTTCAACGAGGGATCGGCCATAACCTTGGCACGGAACTTCGCGTCGAAATCCTTGCGACGCTGCATCAGCACGTCGTTGCGCAGACCCTCGAGCTGACCCTTGTAGGCCTTCTGACCGTTGGCCAGACTGAACACCTGATTGATCATCTCGTCCTTCTTCTCGGGATGCTTGGCGATGTACGTCTTGAGCACATCCACCTGATCGTCGAGCAGGCCCGAAATCCACGGGAACTGAATGTCGCGGTTGAACTCGAGCTGGTCGCTGGTGCTCAGACGGCTGGTGCTGCCGGGGTTGCCTACGGTGAACACCAGTTCGCCCTCCTTCGGGCCATTGGCGCTCCATTTGTAAAAATGCTTCGTCTTCAGCGGCTTGCCATCCTCGCCGTACACACGGAAGAAGTTGCAATCCAGCGTGTATCGCGGATAGGTGAAGTTGTCGTCGTCGCCACCGAAAAAGCCCAGCGACAGTTCGGGCGAGAACACGAGGCGCACGTCGTCGTAACGCTTGAACACATAGGCCGAGTACTTGCCGCCGTTGAAAAAGGTCACGAGCTGGCAGCGATTGCCGGTTTCCTCGGCGATCTTGCCTTCGAGTTCCTCCAGCTTCGCATCGCGCGCCTTCAGTTTTTCCGCATCGCCGGTCACGGCGTCGATCGCGGCATTCACTTCGTTGGTCACGTCGCGGATTTCCACCAGCTGCTCGACAAACAACTCGGGCGCCTTGCGCTCGTCCTCAAGCGTCATGGCAATAAAACCGTCGCGGGTCAGATTCTCGCCCTCACGCGAAACGGATTCCACCGCGTCGCGGCCGCAATGGTGATTGGTCATCACCAGTCCGTCCTCGCTGACGAAAGAGGCCGAACAGTACGTGGCAAAGCGCAGTGCCGACATGCGCACGTCGTCCATCCATTCCTGATTCGGCGTGAAGTTGTACTGCTCTTTGAAATACTGCATGGGCGGATAATCGAAGGTCCACATGCGGCCATTGTCGAAACGGCCGGCTTCGATTTTCGCCAGTTCCTGCTGCTTCTGTTGCTCGTACGGAGTCAATTCCTGCGTGCCACCACAGCCGATGATAAACAGCGTGGCCAGGAGCAGGTACAAACCGTTGTGTAGCGTTCTGCGCATACGATATCCTGTAAGTGAAAGGGTTGTCAGCGCTCAATGCTCCCCGAAAGGGACAGTGTGAAATGTACGAAAAACCGGAATGCGGATGGTATGGGCGCGGGCGTCGAGATTGCGCCGTGTGTCGCATCGAAATCGATACGATGTTGCATGGCGGAAGTTGCGCTCGGTGGTGAAAAAGTACAAACACAAATCGCACGGATCGGGTGGGATTGCTCACAGTCTACTCTGTGCCAATCCGCACTCCATCCGTGCGATCTGTTGCTCTTGACTCCGCTACCAGAGCGGAGCCACGCTATATGCTACTGCATCTTGCCGCTTTCAAGCTCGCGCGCCACACGCTCGGCCTTGAAAATGTGGCGAACAGCTTCGAGTATGCCCGAGCTGTGTACCGACACGGTGCGATTGCCCATGTCCTCGGCGAAAATGAAGTCGCCGGGCAGACTCTCGATGTTGCCGTCGAAAATCAAACCCACGATCTGCCGTTCCTTGTTGATCATCGGACTGCCGGAGTTGCCACCGATAATGTCGTTGGTGGAGGCGAAATCCATCGGCGTGGCGAGATTAAAGGATGCGGGGGGATTCTGCCAGCGCTGCGGTAAATGCCACGCTTCCTGTCCGGGGAACGAATGGAAGCGGTCGTACATGCCGTAGAAGGTGGTGAACGCCGGCGCCTTGGTGCCGTTGTACTCGTAGCCCTTCACAATGCCGTCGGCGATGCGCAAGGTGAATGTGGCGTCCGGCGGAATGGCGGTGCCATACACATCGAACAATGCGCGCCCCAGCAGGGTGCGGTTCACCTGATCCGAAGCACTCACCTCGTTGTTCACCGCGGCGGCGGCGTCGAAGCGCGGTACAGCCATGCGTGCGAGCACGATAAAGGGATCGTCGGACTGCTCGATGCTCGCGGGAGCGCCAGCAATCAGGGCAGCCAGTTTGAGTGAATCACCCAGTATGGTCGACGTCAACATGGCACGTGCGGCTTCCGCGGCCGGACGGCCTTGCAGTGCTTTGAGCACCACGGGATCGTTCGCGCCCAGCGTCTTCACCATCATGCCAATTTGACGCTCGAGTACGAGCTGCTCCAGCGCCTTGTCGCTGCTCACCGGCTTGCCCAGCGTGCGCTTGGTCAGCTCGATGGCGTCGGCCTTGTACGGCTTCTGACGATCGGCGTCGGGCTTGGCGCTTTCCACCACCAGACGCACCAGCGATGCGGCCTTCGAGAAATGGTCGGCCACGCCGAGTCCACCCGGACGCAATCCGTACAACTCTCCCGCCACCGTGCGCAAACGTGCGCGCGTTGCGGCAATGTCGTCCCATACCGCACCATACTTCGCAGCCAGAGCGGGCTTGGCCATCACCGCGGCTTTGAACTGCCGGTCGAAATCGCGGCGACGCGCCATCAGCACGTCATTGCGCAGTCCGTCGAGACGTCCCATGTACGCTTTCTGCGAATTCGACATGCTGAGCAGATCGGTGCGCAGTTCATCGCGTTTCGCGGGATTCAGTTCAGAGTAGCGCAGCAGCACTTCCATACGGTCGTTGATGAGCTGGAAAATCGCGGGATACTGCACGTCGCGGTAGTATTCGAGCTGCTCGGTGGTGCTGAGGCGATTGGTGCTGCCGGGATTGCCGACCACAAACACCAACTCGTCCTCTTTCGCACCGGCCTTGCTCCACTCGAACCAGTTGGCGGGCTTGACCGGTGTGCCATCCTCGTCGTAGAGACGGAAAAAGGTCACATCCAGACCGTAGCGCGGATAGGTGAAGTTGTCGTACTCGCCACCGAAATGGGCGGCCTGCAACTCCGGCGCGAACACGATACGCGCATCGGTGTAGCGCTTGTACAGATACAGCGAGTACTTGCCACCGTTGTACAGCGTCACCACCTGCGCGCGCAGTTTACTGTCCTTCTCGGCGCCTTCCTGAATTTCCTTGATTTTTGCATCACGCGCCGCGATGGCATCCTTGTCCGATGCGGCCGCGTCCATCACCGCATGCACGTCCTTGGTGACGTCGCGGATTTCAACGAGCTGGTCGAAATACACTTTCGGCACCTTGCGCTCGTCGGCCGGCGTCTCGGCAAAAAAGCCGCTATCGAGCAGCTTCTCGCCGTCCTTCTGCACATCCACCAACGATGTGCGCGAGCAGTGGTGGTTGGTCATAACCAGACCGTCGGCGCTGACAAAGGAGGCCGAGCAGCCCGTGCTCATGCGCAGCGAGGAAAGGCGCACATCCTCCATCCAATTATTGTCGGGACGGAAACCATAGGCCTCGGCGAAGTAATCAAGCGGCGGATAGTCGAAGGTCCACATACGGCCGCTGTCGAAGCGACCGGCCTTGACCTGCGCGAGTTCCGCCTGCTTGGCCGCCTCGTAGGACGACACCGTGCTCGAACTTCCGCCGCAACCCGAGATCACCGCAAGCACGGCGAGCAGCGAGACGATTCCGGCGATTCTGCGTAACGATTGCATCATCATGTACCTCATACTGGATCTGAACGGGAAAGACTGTGTATGAATGCTTCTTTCAGCCAATTTTTAAGGTAAGAAAATCCTGCGGACTTTCGGAGAGAAACATGGATTGCCCGGATGAGCAAGTGTGCACACGGAGGATGTGTCGATCGCTCTCCATCACGTCCGCCCGGTCGACGCCGTCTTGCCACACCCGCAGACAGCGAGCGTTGGATTTCTTCCCAGCGGCTGGTTGCTCGGAAGCTCGCGGACCTCTACGGTTCGGCTGCGAAATCCGCGGTTTTTCGCTTGTGTCCATTCCGAGTAATCCTGTCACCGCGCAATGTTCACGCTCCCGGGTGTGCCGATGGAACTTGAACGACTGCGGTTGTTCTTCACTCCGATCATTTATCGTTCATCTTCGCGCAGCAAGCTCAGTATCCACCAGCGCTGTCCGTCGTGATACAATTGCACCGTGTTGTTGCAGGTGCGGAGGGCAAAGGGATCGTCCGGCGCGCGCAGTATGACCGAGGTGCTCAGCACCTGCGCCGCATGACCCGTCTGCTCGCAGCGCCGCGCGATTTCACGCTCGTAGAACGACTGCGTGGACATGTACTCCGCCGCCCGGCGTACGAACTCCTCCACGCTCACGCTCTCCACCTCCACGCGCTCGCCACCCTTCCAGCGCAGCGTATGGACGCGCGCCTGCTCGTGAAACAGCGCGCGCACGCGTTTCCAATCGCGTGGCGTCCCAGCCGGTCCCGACAGCGCTCCGTACAGCGCCGCCAACACACCATCGATGCTGCGCGTATCCGAAGCCCGGAAGGATTTGTCCTCGCCTCCCGGCGTCGCCACCGCGTTCGCCATCGTCACAAGTATCAGGAGAATACCACAGGCCACATGTTTCATACCCGCAACTCCGTCATTGGACATATCACAGGGTATTCGTATTTCCGGGAAAAAAGTTGCCCCGGAAATGGATACATCACGGATATCACGCTGTTCCATCAGATTTTTCAGAATGATTCGACAGCCAACACGAGGTGGATGTTACCCATGAACGGTCTGGACGCTCTTCCGCGAACGATGTATATTGCCTTCCACACATGTCGATGATCCGTGAAACGCCGTGCGCGATTCGCATAATTCGGTATTTGCCACCACAACACGATGACCTCTCTTCCACCGTTCGAGGAATTGGAGCACACCGCCGATGTGGGTCTGCGCGTGTATGGCGCGGATTTCGCCACGCTGTGCGTGCATGCCGCGCGCGGCATGACGCGGCTCATGCTCGATGCCGACATCCCGGAGGCCGCCACCGTGAGCGAAAGCATTTCCGTCTCCGCCCACGGCCACGAGGCCGTGCTCCATGCCTGGCTGAGCGAGTTGCTGTACCGTTGCGCGGTACGCAAACTGCTGCCTGTCGACTTCCATCCCCGGAACTGCGACGAGCACGGTTTGAGCATGGAACTGCGTTCGGTGCGGGTGGACGAGGCGCTACGGCGCGACATGAGTGAAATCAAGGCGGTGACCTGGCATGCGCTGCGCGTGTGGCGCGAGGAGCGCGGCTGGGTGGCCACGGTGATTTTCGACACCTGAGGAAAGGTAGCGGATATGGAACTCCGACAACTTACTCCCACGCTTTGGGAAATCCCCAAACACGGCCGCATGCGTGTGCCGGGACGGGTGTACGCCAGCGCCGCCATGATGGAAAGCATTCGCAAGGATAAAAGTCTCGAACAAGTGGCCAATGTGGCGCAATTGCCGGGCATTGTGCGCTACTCGTTGGCCATGCCCGACATTCACTGGGGTTACGGCTTCCCCATCGGCGGGGTGTGCGCCACGCATGCTGAGGATGGTGTGATCTCGCCCGGAGGTGTGGGCTACGATATCAACTGCGGCGTGCGCTTGCTTGCCACCGGATTGAACGTCGCCGACGTGCGTCCCCGCATGCGGGCACTGGTGGCCGAGCTGTTTCGTCAGGTACCCACCGGCGTGGGTGCGTCCAAGGCGATTCCGAAACTCGATCGCAAGGAATTGCGCGCCGTGGCCACGCAGGGCGCGGGCTGGGCCGTGCGTCGTGGCTTCGGCGGCGACCGCGATGTGGATTTCATCGAGGAGCATGGCTGCCTGGCCGACGCCGATCCCGACGCGGTGGGCGAGCGTCCCTGGGAGCGCGGTGCCGATCAGCTCGGCACGCTGGGTTCGGGCAATCATTTTCTGGAAATCGGCGTGGTGGAGGAAATCCATGACGAGCGCGCCGCCGCTGTGTTCGGCTTGCAGCGCGATGCCGTGGTGCTGCTCATTCACTGCGGATCGCGCGGTTTCGGCTACCAGATTTGCGACGACTATCTGGCAGTGACGCAGCGCGCCAGCGAGAAGTACGGCATCGCTTTGCCCGACCGGCAACTTGCCTGCGCTCCCCTGCGCAGCGATGAGGGACGCCGTTATCTCGGCGCCATGCGCTGCGCGGCCAATTACGCCTTCGCAAATCGGCAGATCATCATGCAGCTCGCGCGCCGTGCCTTCGCCGAGGTGTTGCGGCGCCCGGAAAGCGAACTCGGCTTCCGTCTGATCTACGATATTTGCCATAACATCGCCAAATTCGAAACGCAGGAGGTGGATGGCGAACAACTGCGCGTCTGCATGCACCGCAAAGGAGCGACGCGCGCCTACGGTCCGGGCAACACGCACATTCCCGAGGTGTACCGCTCCGTGGGTCAACCCGTGCTCATCCCCGGCGATATGGGCCGCTACAGCTATTTGTGCGTGGGCACCGAACGCGCCATGCGCGAGACCTTCGGTTCGTCCTGCCATGGTGCCGGAAGGCATTTGAGCAGGAAAAAAGCCCTCGACGCCGGCAAGGGCCGCGACATCGTGGGCGAATTGCGCGAACGTGGTGTGGAAATTCAGGCCACCGGCCTGCGCACCATCGCCGAGGAAATGCCGCAGGCCTACAAGGACGTTGCCGATGTCGTGGGCGTGATGCACGACGCCGGCATCAGCACACGGGTCGCGCGCTTCAAACCCCTCGGCGTGATCAAGGGCTGAGGCAGCCGCAAGGTCACGGATATTGCGCGAAATTCATTGCTCGCGGGCAAGAGCACGCACAATGGTGTCGATGGCACCGATCCCGCTGCGCGCTCGCTCCGGGTGAAAGCTTAACAAAAATTAATCCGTGAAATCAGCGGATAATCAGTGGAATCTGTGTTTTTTACACTCCACGTGCGAGAAACGGAATCCAGCCCACGGTCCTGGAACGAGAATTGTACCTGCCGAAGAATTCAGGAACGAGTCTTTTCATAATCGAGGTACTGTCATGAAGCGCATACTTCCCCTTCTCCTCTTCCCGCTGCTCCTCGGCATGGTGGCGTGCAGCGACGACAGCAACGATCCACCCACCACGGGAACGCTGAGCATTTACATGACCGACGCCCCCGCCGATTACGACGCGGTGCGCATCACCTTCGCCGAGATTTCCGCGCAAATAGATGGCCAATGGGTGGTGGTGAACGGCAATCCCGTGACGGTCAATCTCCTGGAGTGGAACAACGGCAAGAGCATCGAAATCGGCCGCAACGAACTCGGTCCGGGCAAGTACACGCAAATCCGCCTCATGGTAACCAAAGCCGAAGTGGTGGTCGACGGCGTAACGCACAACGTGACCATTCCCAGCGCCGAGCAAACCGGGTTGAAACTCAACGCCAATTTCGACATCGTGGCGGGATCCACCTACGAGTTGATACTCGATTTCGACGCGCATCAGAGCATTATCACCACGGGACCGCCCAGCAATCCCACGGGCTACAAGCTCAGGCCAGTAATTCGCGTAGCCGAGCGAGCGCTTACCGGTTCGGTGTCGGGCAAAGTGTCGCCCATCACCGATCCCGCCGTGGCCATGGCCTTTCAGACCGGCGTGGAAATCACCTCCACACCCGTGGATCTGAACACCGGCGATTTCAAGCTCGCCTTTCTGCCTCCAGGCACATACGACATCGCTATTGAGGATGTGAACGGCAAGGCCTGGTCCGCGTACGATGTGACCGTGGTGGCCGGCAAGGATTCAACGCTGGGCGTCGTACAGTTGCAGTAGACTCCCCCGCCCTGAACGGCGGATCGCGTAGAAACAGCGAGTCCGTGCGCAGCCCTTCGGGGCCCGGCGCACGGACTCGCGCATTTGTTGCTGTGGAAGCGCTATTCCTTCACCACCAGATCCATGCCGCATTCGGGACAGCTCCCCGCTTCGGCGTAGGTTTTCTCGCCTTCGCATTTCATCGGGCAGTAGTACACCACCGCCCGCTGACCCTGTTTCACTTCCTTTTTCGACGCATCCCCCGCTGGCGCCTCTTCCTTCCCACTCCCGCAGGCGGAAAGTCCCAGCACCAACATCCCCACAGCCATTTAGCGATATATGCCCTTCATGCGCGTGTCGTCCATTCTTGTTCGTGGGCGATGCCCTTCACCATCTCTCCCGCAGTATGCGAAGCGAAGGCGTGGGATGCAAGCGTGAGAGAATGCTCGTAATCAAGCTCTATCAATGCAACGAATAGAATTGGAGCTATATGCCTTCATCGAAATAATCGCTATCGATCTTCTTTACAGGGTATAGAGATATTGTTGATACACCGACATCATGTTCAATCATTAGTCCTGTGAGTTGATCACCGTCAATGAGCACAATCTTACTACCAATCTGTGAAACATACTGCCGTGCTTCATCGGTGAATCTGGAAGTGGTAATGAATATACCCTTGTTTGCATGCTGGGCTTGAAGGGCACCCGCAAATTGCATGACAACAGGTCGCCCAACCGTTGAATTGTCCCAACGCTTTGCCTGAATATACACTACGTCAAGACCGAGTTTATCTTCCTTGATTATCCCATCTATTCCGCCATCACCACTTCTGCCAATTGCTCTACCCGCATCTGAGCGTGAACCTCCATAACCCATCTTCACCAGAAGCTCAACCACAACACGCTCGAAAAAGGCTGGTGAAGTTTTCTTCAACTTTGAGAGCAATTCGTCTGACAATTCATCACGTAGATTCTCGTATGCAGCTTCCAGTGCTTCGGACGGGGTTGCGTTAGGCACGTTTGAGAGAGATTTCTGTTCTACGCCCTTCTCCCCACCTCTCGTTCCCTTTAGCTGCTGAAATTGTAAAAATTCCGGGTACTTCTGCAGGAGTTTAACGTCAATTCTAGTTGGCTGAGAATGTAGCAGTTCCTTTCCTCGAGTTGTGATCTTATAATACCCTCTGCGTGTCGCTTCAAGTAATCCCGCTTTCTTCATATATGTCGAAGCCCACCCTATTCGGTTGACAAAGGTTGATTGAATTCCACTCGGCAACATCTCTTTCATATCATCAGCGGAAAGCTCCAGCTCTTTTGCAATGGCTTCTACAGCCTCATTGGTGGAAATTTCCACTTCCCTGTTCGCAGCAAACCTGAGAAGCGGCAGCATCAAACTTTGATAATCAGGAACGGCCATTATTCTGCTCCATTTTACAAGGTATAGTACGCAATGTAATTACGATAATACACTCAGAGAATCCCCCTCCGAGGTAAAGGCGACATTGATAAAAAGATAAATATTAATATCATCGAGCATTCCATATCCGAACGAAGAATTTATAAATCACTCGAACTTGAGGCGATAAAGGTGCACAGCCTCAACTTCCCATTGACCCGCCCTCCCCCACTGCTCGAGCTTCCCGTTCAAAAAGTAGAGAAAATACTCCTCCTCCTTTTTGTCATATCCGAATCGAGCATGCCATTTTTCGTAGGACCATACTTCAACGACACCCTTCTCGAATTGCTTTGAGCCAACTACATTTTTAGGAACACCAAGCTTTCTCGCAACATCTTCCTTGCTATCACCAAGCGTAAGTAGATGGAGTGGAATATCGTCATAATTCATGCCGTAATTGGCGAAGTCCTTGTGCATGAATGTACATCCACCCAACAGCAGAAAGAGTAGAAGAATTACTGCGCGCATGTTGAACTCCTTAGGCATTCCAGGTGACGACACTCTCAATTATCCAAATGGGTTCCTCATTTCTTGTCCGACATCTTCCATCTGCGTGAAAGCCGTGATACACGTGTCGCGATTTGTTCAGTCGCACAGATGTGGTTCGTTGCAATGCAAGGTTCGTCATTAGCAATTCTCGGTTTCGAATCTGTCTCGCAGCATCCTGATGGTCTCTGC
>JAMIQH010000052.1:0-4474 GCA_035914695.1 Bacteroidota bacterium
GGTGAAGCCGATGAATATGGCAACGTTACCCGCGGTTTCGAATTCACAAATGATCGTAATATCTCCATCGTGTTGAATTCCGACGGAACGATGACGTACAAGGAATTCACCCTGTCCGACGCGGCCTTCAATACACTAAGCACACGTTGCACACCCCCGGCCACACGGGCACAGCAAAACGCGCAAGGCTGGAAAACCGTACCTCTGGATTCCATAGCACCGAACGGTGCATTGCTCATCCCCAATGGCAATCTCCGCATCAAGGGTACGCTCGACGGGAAAATCACACTGGGTATTCTCTCGAACAGCGCATCCGATAAAAGTTCACGAGGTAATGTGTATTTCGAGGATGATGTCGTGTATCGTCAGGATCCCTTCGCCGGTGAGTCCGACGATATGCTCGGTATTGTCGCGCAAAACTACATTTACGCTGCAGACACTCCCGCGAATAAAGACAACCTCGTCACCTATGGCTCGTTGTTCAGTAAAAATCGTGGAGTGGCCACGGAGAATATCTCGGCACTGAATTCATCGAAGATTCAATGCGGGAACTGGGATTACCGTGGCGGTGTCACAGAAGGCCAATCGCAAATCACCGGCTATATGGGTTCTGGTGGAAAAATTTACGGGTTCAGCCAGCGCTTCTACTACGATGAGCGCTTGCTGTCCGATTCACCGCCATACTTCCCCGGTACAGGCGCCTTGCAGATTCTCTCCTGGCTGGAGGAATGAGGCACAGTCATGACAGCACCAGACCCGATTTCGTTGTCCTCACCGCCGGATTCTGTCGGCGAGTGAAGTACCTCCTCCCACCCCGTCCGGATACAGTGACCATGCCGGGCGGGGTGGGTCCCTGCCTAGGCCCGCAGCTGCGCACTATTGGCAACGTGCGCACCCTGCCTCCCCGGAATCACCACTTCCTGTAATTCCACCACTTCGAATGCACGCTCGAACAGCGTGCGTATTTCCGCCGCGGTGCTGAAGTACAGCACGGTGCCTATGGGCGTCACGCGCTCGGCGCCGATACCGCCGAAGAGCGGATCGCGCATGCTGAAGCTCACGCTGAGGTACGAGGCGCCGGGCAGGAGCAAGCGGCGCAAGTTCTCCACGTAGCCCGCGCGCTGCCCGGGCGCGATGTGGTGCAACATCTCCCAGTCCCAACCGAGCGTGAAACCCGGGGTTACTGCGTCGAGCGGCGCACGCACATCGCCGGAAATGAATGTACACGCGACACCCTCGCGCACCGAGAGTTCGCGGGCACGCTCGATCGCGGTGGGGGAAATGTCCACCGCGGTGACGTCGTAGCCGAGCTTCGCGGCCGCGATGGCGTGGTGACCAAGACCGCAGCCCAATTCCAGCAGACGTCCCGCAACGTGCTTGTTCTGTTCGATGAATTGCCGGACGGGAAGAGGAAGCTCGGGGTTGAACCACGGAATATCCTCCGCGGGATTGAGGCGGTAAATGTCTTCGGTATCAGTGGGAGGCATTGTGGGACTCCTTCGACTCCCCGGCTTTCTCGCCGCGGCCGGTATGCTCGCGGCGCAGCGCCTCGGGCCGTTGCTTCAATTCGTCGACCACCGTTCCGTCCCACAACGGCGTACCGAGATAGTACGCCGCGCGGCCGATCATATGTCCGGCGATGGGCGCGGTGAGAAAGACGAAGGCGATGATCAGCAGGGATTCAAGCGTCACCGCCCATTCGCCGAAATGCAGTATCACGCCGAGAAGCATCAATCCGCTGGCGAAAGCGCTGGCCTTCGTCGCGGCATGCATGCGGATGTACAGGTCCGGAAAACGCAGCGTGCCTATCGCCGAAATGAGATAGAACACCGCGCCGAGCACGAGCAATATCGCGACAAGCACCTCCATCATTGTCGTGCTCCCCGTTCCAGATACCGGGCCATGGCCACGGTGCCCAGGAAACTGATGAGAGCGATAATCACCGCCGCGTTGAGCATCACCTTCAAATTGGTGAGCACGGCATAGGCCGCGATCATGCCGATCACGATGGAAGCGATGAGATCGAGCGCGATCACACGGTCCGGCAACGTGGGTCCCCGAAGCAAGCGCCACAGTGCAACGGCGGCTGCTATATTGAGAATGCCAAGCGCGATGAGCGCGGCGTGCTGCACGACTGTAAGGTGTTCGAATGCCATCAGAACAACTCCTTGATGCGCACAATGTAATCCTGGCATATTTTTCGCCGCTCGGCATCCGGATCGTTGATGTACATCAGATGGACCGCGAGATGGCGGCGGTCGTCGCTCACATCCAGACTGAGCGTTCCCGGAGTCATTGTCACAAGATGCGTGAGCACGATCAGCTGTGTGTCGGTCAAGTCCGGCAAGCTGATGAGCACGATGCCGGGACGGAAATAATTCTTCGGCGTGAGAATGTCGAACGCCACGCGGAGATTCGAGAGCACAATCTCGGCAATGTAGAAGGCGATGAAGGCCAGCAGCTTCATCGCGCGTCGCGGATGCAGGAGACGCAGCGGCATCATGGCTGCACTCCCAACACGGCGTTGACGTACTCCGTTGGATCGAGCAGCTGTCGCGCGGCGGCATCGGTAATCGAGAACACCCATTCGGCTCCTACGCCCATGAGTACGGTGACGAGAGCGAGGGCAATGATGGGTGCGAGCAGCGCGACGCGTTCAGCGCCCGCCACTGCGCGAAGTCCGTTTCCTTCGCCATCCAGGTGAGCGGGCTTCCAGAATGCTTCGCCCCAGATTTTCGTCATGGAGAACAACGTGAGCACGCTCACACCCAGAGCCACGGCCGCTATGGTCATGCTCTGCGCATCGAGTGCGGCTTTCACCAAGGCGAATTTCGCGAAAAATCCCGACAGGGGCGGAAATCCCGCGAGGGAAAAGGCCAGAACGACGAACAGCAACGACAACAGCGGCGCCGAGCGGAACAATCCACCAAGCTTCTTCAACTCCGTTCCACCCTGAATCCGCTCGATGTATCCGGTGACAAGAAATAGCGCGGCCTTGGCTATCGCCACGTGTACGAGAAAATACAGCGCGCCCGAAACGGCCAGAGCGCTCATCAGTCCCAACGCCATCAGCGCGTAGCCGATCTGACTGACGATGTGAAAGGACAACAGCCGCCGCATCTCACCCTGCGCGATGGCTCCCAACACTCCTGTCACCATGGTGGCCCCGGCCAACACGAGGAAAAGTGTGGCGTACATGGCATCGTCCCGGGGCAGTAGCAGCGTTGCCACGCGCAGCAGCGCGTACACCCCGACTTTCGTGAGCAAACCGGAAAAAATGGCCGTCACCGCAACGGGGGGCACATGGTAGGAGTCCGGCAGCCAGAAGAAAAATGGAAATACCGCCGCCTTGATAAAAAAGGCGATAAGCAACGCCATCGATCCCATGTGCAGCAGTGTGGACTCCGGCGATGCGGCGATTTTCATTGCCAGGTCGGCTATGTTCAGTGTACCGGTCTTTCCGTACAATACTCCGATGCCGATGAGAAACAGCACCGAGGAAAAGAGATTCATCACCACGTATTTCACCGCGCCTTCAAGCTGTGCCTGTTCATTACCCAATACCATCAGCACGAAGGAGGCGATCAGCATTACCTCGAACCACACATAGAGATTGAACAGATCGCCCGTGGAGAACGCACCCGATACCCCCATCAGCAAAATGTGCAGCAAGCGGAAATACCCCTGACGCTGCCTCTCCGCGTCGATCGCGGGAATGGAATACACCGTGATCGCGAAACCGAGGACGCCGGTCATCACCAAGAGCAAAGCACTGGCGCTGTCCACCACCATGCTGATGCCGAACGGGGCCTGCCATGCACCCACGTGCAACACCTGTATCCCGGCCGTCTGCACACGCCAGAGCAGCACGACGGTGGAGAGTAGATGCAGGAGACTGCCGCCGACGGCGAAGCTGCGCTGCGCCGCGAGGGAGCGTCGGAACAAGGTGGAGAGCGAAGCAGCCGCGAGCGGAATGAGTACGGGAAGCAAGGGCAGTATCATGACTCCTCCTCCCGCAACTTGTCCAGATCGTCATGGCCACTCGCCTGATACACGCGCTTGGTGAGCACGAGAAAGAAGGCGAACACACCGAAGCTGATCACAATGGCGGTGAGTATCAGCGCCTGCGGGAGAGGATCGGCGTAGGGAGGCTGCAAGGCGGTGGCACCATCCTTGACAATAGGTGGCGCCGCGCGGTGCAGACCGTTTGTGATGAACAGCAGCAGATTCGCCGCATGTCCGATCAGTATCAATCCGAGTACCAGCCGTACAAGATTCCGCCGCAGCAGCAGGTACACTCCCGCGGCGAACAACACTCCACTCAGTATGGCAAGCAAGGAGGCCATCAGCGTTTCTCGTTGAATTCGGCCAAGGTGAAAAATATCGTCAGCGTGAAGCCGACAACGGTGAAAAACACCCCGATGTCGAACAGCAGCGGCGTCCCCAGCGGCACGGTCCCGAGCAACGGTAGCGT
>JAMIQH010000053.1:0-13051 GCA_035914695.1 Bacteroidota bacterium
CGTTTCGCGCCTCATCGCCACTTTTCCCCCAGCAACAGAACGCAGGCATATCATGAATGCAACGCCGGTCAGCAGAGCCATTGTCGATGAAAAAATCGCACAGAGTGGTCTGAACAATGTTGGACGCGCCTCCATCCGCGAGATTCGCGCCCTGATCAACGAGATCGAGAAGGCGGACGGTACCACCTACATTCGCATGGAGATGGGCATTCCCGGCCTGCCCGCCGCGCAAATCGGCATCGATGCGGAAAAGGCCGCGCTCGATTCCGGTTGCGCATCGCTGTATCCGGCCATCGAGGGCATTCCCGAGCTGAAGGTCGAGATTTCGCGCTTCGTGAAACTGTTCGTCGACCTCGATGTGAATCCCCGCGGCTGCATCCCCTGCACAGGCTCCACCAGCGGCAGCTTCATCACCTTTCTCGTGGCCGGACGCATGCGTCCCGAGCGTGACACGGTGCTCTTCCTCGATCCTGGTTTTCCTGTGCACAAGCAGCAGCTCAATGTGCTGGGCATCAAGCATCGCAGTCTCGATGTGTACGAGCATCGCGGCGAGAAACTGCGTCCCGCCTTGGAAGCCATACTGCGCGAAGGCAACATTTCCTGCATTCTCTACTCCAATCCCAACAATCCCACGTGGATTTGCTTCACCGATACCGAGCTGCGCATCATCGGTGAACTCGCCACCACGCACGATGTGGTGGTGATGGAGGATCTGGCGTATTTCACCATGGATTTCCGCAAGGATTACTCGATACCCGGTCGTCCGCCGTTCCAGCCCTCCGTTGGAAAATACACGGACAACTGCATCCTCATGATTTCCAGCTCGAAGGCCTTCAGCTATGCGGGTCAGCGCGTGGGCATGCTGGCCATTTCGGATGCGCTGTTCGAGCGTGAGGTGCCGACGCTGTCGCGCTACTTCACGCAGACGCAATTCGGTCGCGCGATGATTTACGGCTCGGCATACGCCGTGTCCGCCGGCGTGACGCATTCCTCGCAGTACGGTCTCGTCGCCCTGCTGAAAGCCACCAACGACGGACTGTACCGCTTCATCGATGAAGTGAAAGTGTACGGCGAGCGCGCGCGCATCATGAAAAAGGATTTCACCGACAATGGCTTTTACATCGTGTATGACAAGGACGAGGACGAGCCCATCGCCGACGGTTTCTATTTCACCGTGGCCTATCCGGGCATGAGCGGCGAAGAACTGATCGCCGAATTGATGTACTACGGCATCAGCGCCATTTCGCTGTCGAATACCGGCAGTGAACGACTCGAAGGCATCCGCGCCTGCGTGTCGAAAGTCGCCGACGAGCAGTTGCCGGATTTGAGCGAACGCTTGCGCTTGTTCCACCAGCATCACCCCATCGCGGGGTAGCGGCGCTTTCGGTATCGAACGGAGCCGACGAACGCAGCGGGGCGCGGAATTTCCGCGCCTTTGCTTTTGGCGCGCCATGCGGGAAAATTCCGTATTTTACAGTGATAGTCGCAGCAACGCATTGTTGAAGTCACGCATGACATATCGACTGCTGCCCCTGCTGCTGTGCGCCTTCGTCTGCACAGGACGCGCACAGGATGCTGTGGTGCCACCGCCGGCCGAGCCGACACTCGGCGAACGCTGGATTGCCCTCGAAGGAGGCGATTCGGTGCTGGTGTGGACGGCCCTCCCCGCGGTGCAGCAAGACAGGCCCGCTGTGCTTGTGCTGCATGATCGCTTCGGGCCGCACACACACGTGCGCTCGGTGATCAAGGTGTTGGCCACCGTGGGGTATCGGGCCTTTGCCCTGCCGCTGCTTTCGGCGCCGGAGCAGCCCGCGCGCGGTTACCCGCCCGTGACGATGGACAGCAGCGATTTCGCACGCGTCACGCAGGTGGCGGTGGAATTGATGAACGACGAGGGATGCACGGGACGCATCGGGTTGTTGGGTTTCGATGTCGGCGCGCAGGTCGTGGCGGAAACAATAGCGCGACTGCCGTTTTTCAAGGCCGCGGTGTTGTTCTATCCCTCCGGCGGCACCGGCACGCTGGTGCGTCTGCTCGACAGCGCCACGCCCACAATGGTCGTGATCGCGCAATACGATGCCGACTGCACCTTGGCCGACGTCAACGCCATTCGCGAAATTTTCATGGAGCAGAAGCGCAAGCTGCATGTGAGCTATGTCAAGGACGCGCATCGCTTCTTCTTCAATCCCGACCATGAGCGCTATCATGTGCCCGCGATGAAGCTGGCCTGGAAGGAACTGGTCGCCTTTTTCAACCGCCGCCTCTGACCGCGGCGCCAAACGACACAACGGACTATACCATGCATCTCGATGAATCCCGCGTTCACGACATTTTCTCCGGCATGCAGAACAAGTTCATCGCCGTGATCGGCGATGTCATGCTCGACCGCTACATCTGGGGAAAAGTGTCCCGCATCTCGCCCGAGGCCCCCGTGCCGGTGGTGGACGTGGTGGAAGAAAGCAATCACCTCGGCGGCGCATCCAACGTCGCATTGAATATCAAAACGCTCGGCGCGCTGCCCGTACTCTTCGGTGTGGTGGGACAGGATCCCAATGCGGCCGAGCTGCGCCGCATTTTCCAGGGCACGAATATTCTCACGGATTTCCTCGTGGAGGACACCCGTCGCCCGACCACGGTCAAGACCCGCGTCATCGCGGGCAGCCAGCATGTGGTGCGCATCGACTACGAGGACAGGCAGCAAATACACGCCGACACCTCGCGGCGTTTGCTCGACAAGCTCGAAGGGCATCTCGGTTCCATCACCAGCATCATTCTCCAGGATTACAACAAAGGCGTGATCGGTCCGGATCTCATTCACGATGTCATTGCCCTGGCGCGCACGCGCAATATTCCCGTACTGGTCGATCCGAAATACAGCAACTTCTTCGAATACCAGGGCGTGACCGTGTTCAAGCCCAATCGCAAGGAAACCGAAGATGCGCTGAAGCTGCGCCTGTCGGGTGAAGACAGCTTTGCCGATGCCGCCCGCACGCTGCGCGACCGTTTGCACTGCGAGCACGTGCTGCTGACACTGGGCGAGCAGGGCATGCTGCTGCTGCAAAGCGACGACAGCATCACGCGCATCCCGACCAAGGCGCGCAAGGTTGCCGACGTGTCGGGCGCGGGCGACACCGTGATCGCCACCATGGCCTCCGCCATGGCCAGCGGCGCCACGCTGACCGAAGCGGCGCAGATCGCCAACTTCGCGGGCGGACTGGTGTGCGAGGAAGTCGGCATTGTGCCCGTGGATCGCGATGCCCTGTACGATGCCGCCTGCGGCAAACTGGGAGTACTGGACTGATGGGTCGTGTACTCCCGCTCGATGCCATGCTTGCGGCGCGTGAAGAATTGCGCCGCGACGGAAAACGCCTGGTGTTTACCAACGGCGTCTTCGACATTCTCCATCGCGGTCATTGCGAATACCTCGCCGATGCGCGCGCACTCGGTGATGCGCTGATCGTGGGGTTGAACAGCGACGCCAGCGTGACGCGGCTGAAGGGTCCGCGCAAGCCCATTGTCCCACAGGACGACCGTGCGGCCGTGCTCGCCGCCCTCGGCTGTGTGGACTTCGTGGTATACTTCGATGAAGACACGCCGCGCGAACTCATCGCCGCCGTGCTTCCGGATATTCTCGTCAAAGGCGGCGATTACGCCGTGGCCGACATCGTGGGTCGCGAGGAAGTCGAAGCCGCCGGAGGACAGGTGCTTACCATACCGCTGACACCGGGCCGGTCGTCCACCAACATCATAGCGACGATCATTGAACGATACTGCCAACACGACACCTGAGCCAGCGTCGCCACCGCGGAGGAAGTCGTTTCCCTCGCGTCTGCTGCGCGCCGCCGTGTACTTCTTCCTCGGCGTTGTCGTTTTTGTCATCGCGCTGGTCGGCTTCAGCGAAACCTCCTGGTTCAAAGGCATACTCCGCGACACCATCGTCGACGCGGCCGACTCCGCGCTCTACGCCAAGCTCTCCATCGACCGTATCGACGGCAATCTCTTCTCCGGCTGGGCGCTGCGTGGTGTGCGCCTGCGCGACGAACACGGCACCATCGCCTCCATCGACGCGGTGCTGCTGCGCTACGAATTGCTGGGCCTGATGTGGAAACGCATCACCGTGAAGGAACTGACACTCAGCAAGCCGGAAATTTTCATCACGCGTGCCGCGGGAAGGGATTGGAATATCAACCGCATGCTGCGGCCCAGCGAGGACACCGACACCAGCGCCTCGACCTTCGACTGGCGTGTCGTGGTGGAAAACCTCCGCATCGTGGATGGACGCTTCGTCCGCTACGATTCTTCCCTCGCCGGAAAAGTGCCACGCACGCGACTGGATGCGCAGCGCATGGACATGCGCGAGATAAACCTCGCGTTGCGCGCTGATATTCGACCCAACGACAAACGCGTTTCCTTCAACCAACTCCGCGCAAGCAACGCCTTCGGCGATGTGAGTCTGGTCAATCTCAGCGGCGACATTGACATCCGACCGGACGGTGTGGCCGTGCAGGGGCTGTCTTTGCAAACCGAACGCTCCGCCATCATTCTCACCGCGGCCGTGGACAGTGTGGACGTTCTCGGCGGCTTCGACATGGAGACAATGGCGGATTGGCCCATGGCCGTGCGCGCGCGCGCGCCCATGGTGGATGCGCGCGATTTGCGCTACTTCCTTTCTTCGCTCGATTTCATGGATGGCGTTGCGCGAGTGGACCTCTCCGCGAAGGGAACACTGCGGCAATTGCAGGTGCGCACCGTGGGCATCGAAGCGTACGACAGCCGCATCGCCTTCAGCGGCGAGCTGCGCAACATCCTCGAAGGCACCGACATGTGGATGGATGTGCGTGCCACCGAGGCGCGCATCGTCGGTGCGGATGCCATGCGGCTGTTGCCCGGCATTCCCATGATGGACGTACGGGGGCTTGGGACGGCGGACTTCGGCACCTTGCGCTACACCGGCAAGCCGCTGGTGTTCGAAGCCGAGATGGATGTGCGCACGGATGCGGGCAGCGTGGCGGGTACGGTGCAATTCGATTTTTCGGGCAAGGAATTCTTGTACGACGGCGCTTTCACTTCCCGCGGTGTCGATCTCTCCCGCGTGTTGCTCAAGCCCGCGCTGGCTTCTTCCATCACGGCGCAAGGCAGCATCAAGGGACAGGGTACCACGCTCGGGAGCATGGCTGCGGTGATGTCGTTGCGCGTGGACAGCTCGCGCTATCAGGGGGTGCGCATCAGCCGACTCTCGGGCGATGTGACCGTGCGTCCGGACAGCATGGATGTGGATGTGCGGCTTGAAAGCAGCGCGGGCGAACTGACGGTGGACGGAGGCATGAGCTTCCTGCCCGACAGTATCACGGGCTTTCGCGTGGAGTCCCGCGCGAAGGCACTGAATCTCGCGCCGCTGCTTGCCGATGAGGAAATGCGCAGCGATCTCTCCTTCCACCTGCGCGCGCAGGGCGACGGCGTGGATCTTTCGCGCGCGTCGCTGGACATCGCCGTTGCCGTCGAACCCTCGCGTTTTGCCGACATCGCATTGGAGCGCGATACCTTTCGTGTGGTGTTGCAGCAGCAGGATGCGAGCAAGGAATTGCTGTTGCTGGAATCGCAGTACGCGGATGCGCGCATCGAAGGGCGCTTCGACCTCCCGCGCTTTCTCGGCTGGGCGGGCGAGCAGAGCGACTCGCTCATGGCGAATCTCGCCCGCTACGGATTGCGCAGCGACACACTGCGTGTGGCCGCTGTCGACGCGCCTACCGCGCAACGGGGCAACGGAAGGTCGCAGCGACTCCGCGCGTCACAGCCCCCGATCTCGCTGGACACCACCGCGTTCATGAATGCCACGTATGCCATCACGCTCAAGCATCCCGAGCGCATCGCGCGGTATTTCGACGCGAGCACCTTCATCATTCGCGGCACGTACAGTGGCAGCATCGCGGGCGGGCGGAACGGCTTCGACATTACAGGCCAACTGCGCGTGAGCGATTTCTACTACATCGACAGTGTGCGCTCGTGGCTCGCCGCCGGCATGCGCTTCAATTACGACATCCACGATTTGCGCTTGGATGCACCTCTGGATCACGTTTCGCTGCGCGCGGTGGCTTCGGCCTCCGATGTGAGCGTGAACGGTCTGCGCCTGCGTCGCATCGAGGCCACACTGCAGTGGGCGGACAAGCAGCCGCGTCTGCGATTGCGCGGAGGACTCGACACGCTGGCGGAAGTCGCACTCGATGCCGAGGGCACGCTGGAGGATGGCGCCCTCGCCATGCGCATGCCACAACTCGACGTGACCTGGCGCGGCGAGCGTTTCAGAAACATCGGCGATGTGCGTGTGCGCATCGATTCGAGCGGCTACAACATCGAGAGCATGGCGCTCGCACACGATCGCGCACGCTTGTCGATGGAGGGACGGCGAAGCCACGCGGGCGTGAACGACTTTTCCATGTACGTCGACAGCATCGCCGTGGGGACGCTCGAATTCGCCGCCACGGGCGATCCCGTCGCGTTGCGCGGCGAAAGCTTCACCGGCACATCGTTCATCGAAGCGAATGTGCGAGGCACGGACGACGATCCGCGCATCGCCGCGGCGGTGTATGTGGACAATCTTGGCTACAAGGGCTCCGCGTTCGGCGAGCTGAATATGGAAGCGCGCTACGAAGCACAGCGGCTGGAGTTGTATTCGGAGCTGGAGTATCAGGATGGCGACGGGACAGCGGAGAAAGTGTTCTTTCTTTCCGGAACCATCCCCGTGGCCTTCGGCGCGGATACATCCCGGATCGCCGCCGGCGCCACCGCAAATCTGCGGGCGCAGATGCGCGATTTCCCGCTCGCCCTGCTCGAGGAATTCATCGGCCTGTTCTCGCCGCTCCAGGGCACGATCAACGCCGATGTGTCCATCACCGGCACGGCGGCCACGCCATCCTTCGACGGCTATGTGCACGTGAGCGACGCGCGAGGACGCTTCCTTTTCAACAACATGGACTACCTCTTCGGCATCAAGGTGGAAGCCGAGAAACAGGACATCCGCATCGCCGATGCGTGGATCGCCAATGATCCCGCTGATTGGAAGGACGGCAGAATCACCGCGACAGGCACCATCAATACGAAGGAATTCGCCATCGCCAATTTCGATCTCGCCATGCGTGGACGGCTGAAAGTGCTGCGCGGCGCATCGCGTGCCGCCACGCGTTCGCTGTATGGCGACCTTTTTATTTCCACCGGCAGCGAGGATCTCACCTACCGCGGGCGTCTCGATCGCTCGCTGCTGGTGGGCGCGGTGGTGGTGGAAAATGGGGCGCTCGTTTTTCCACTCGAAACCGAAAGCAATGTGGTGAGCGATTACCGCGACATCACCTACGTGGTGGTGGACGACACCACCACGCAACTCACGAGTTCGCTGTCCGGCGGCCGCGGTCTACGTCCGGGCATGCTCCCCGCCACCGAGGCGGCTCTTCCCGAGCGCTCGGTGTTGGATGGCCTGACCTTCGACATGACCATTTCCACGTCGGGCCGCTTGCGCGTGGAAATTCCTTTCTCGGTGTTGCAGGAGGAATTGAACGCGACACTGTCGTTCGATGCGCTGAAGGTGAACAACTGGGGCGGACAGAATAAATTCGTGGGCGAGGTGAAACTCGAGGACGAATCGTGGCTTGTGTTCTTCGGTAAGCGTCTCACTGCGAGCGGTCTGCTGCGATTCACGCGCGATCCACAGAATCCCGATCTGGACCTCAAGGCCATCTATTCGGACTATTACACCGATCCCCGCACCGATGTGCGGAGAAAGATCTTCGTCACCATTTATGTGACAGGCACGAAGAACAAGCCCGAGTTGCGCTACGACATGCGCTGGGACGATGCGGACGGCCCGCCGGTGTCTTCAGGAGGCGATATTGAATCCGACGCCTTCTCCTTCGTCGCCTTGGGAGTGTTCGCGAAGGATTTGAGTTCCACCGAGGGTGGCCGCAACGTGCTCGGTGATCGCACGCCGCAGCTCGCCAACGCGTTGCTTTCGCCGCTGGCATCCTCGGCCGCGACGCAGTTTGTGGAGAAGGCCGGATTGCGCGACATCATCAAACGCGTGGATTTTTCCGATCTCAGCACACAGGATCGCCGCGTGAAATTAACCAGTGAAATCGGGCAATCCATCATTTCCTACGACGGAAAAATCAACAATCTCGAAAGCTCGAATGTGAGTATTGACTTCCCCCTCAGCCGCATGCTCGGCATCCCCTGGGTCAACCTGGTGATTCAGATTTCCCGCAAGACCATCGACCAGACCTTGCAAAGCGGGACGCAGGCACAGGAGTACTCGATTTACGAGCTGAGAATTCTCCAACGCTTCTCATTCTGAGGATCCCATGCGCGAATCTGTGCTGGCATTTCTGCTCGGCGACCCGCGGGCCTTTAAAACCAAAGAACTCGCCCGTGCGCTCGATCTCCCCAAGCAGGGCTACGAGTATCAGTGCCTCAAAGTGGCACTGCGGCACTTGCAGGAAGAGGGCCTGGTGCAGCGCCTATCCGGCAGCCGCTGGGCTGCGGTGCGGCCCGAGGAAGCGTCGCCGCAGGGTGGGGAGCCCCCGATGGAGGAAGAGCTGGTGGTGGGCACCATCAAGGAGTTCCGGCGGATTTGGTACGTGGAGCCCGACGGACGCGAGCGGCGCGAAGACGTTGCGGTACGACGCGACAAGCTGGCGGGCGCAAACGACGGCGACAAAGTGGTGTTGCGGCTTTTGCCCGTGACGCGTCGCGGGCAGAGCCAGGAAGGCGAAGTGATCGAGGTGCTGGGTCGCCGCGGTCGGGCCGATGTGGAGATGCTGGCGCTTGCACGCCGCCATGGTCTGTCGCTGGAGTTTCCCCCCGATGTTATGGACGAAGCGGAGGCCGTGCCCTCGCGCATTCCCGCGGAGGAGATCGCACGTCGCCTGGATTTTCGTGGCAACGAGTGCTTCACCATCGATCCGGTGGATGCGAAGGATTTCGACGATGCGGTGTCGCTCGAAGAAACCGAGGGTGGTTGGTGGTTGGGTGTGCATATCGCCGACGTCGCGCATTATGTGCGGCCCGCTTCGGCGATGGATCGCGAGGCGTTTCGTCGTGGCACCAGCGTGTACATGGTGGATGGCGTGTTTCCCATGCTTCCCGAGCGTATCTCGAACCACATTTGCAGCTTGAAAGAAGGAAAGGACCGCCTGACCTACTCCGTGTTCCTCAATATCAACAAATACGGCAAGTTGCGTGATGTGCGGATACGCCGCTCTGTAATCCGATCGCGCAAGCGCTTCACCTACGAGGAGGTGCAGGACATCCTCGACCGGGGTGAAGGGGAGCACCTCGACACATTGCGTCTGATGGAGCAGGTGGCGACGATGTTGATGAAAAAGCGCTTCCGCGAGGGTTCGGTGGATTTCGCCGTACCCGAAGTCGGCTTCGTCCTCGATGCCGCGGGCCATCCGCTGGACATCGTCCCCAAGAAGCGCCTGATGAGTATGCGTATCATCGAGGAATTCATGTTGCTGGCCAATCGCGCGATAGCGCAGCGCGTTGCCGAAATGCGTCCCGAGCGGCCTTTCGTGTACCGTGTCCACGACCTTCCCGATCCAGAGAAAATTCGCGAGCTGATCGAGTTCCTCAACCATCTGGGCCTGCGTGTTCAGCTCGATGCTTCGTCCTCGTTATCCTTCCAGCACATGATTGAGCAGCTGCGCGGGCGTCCCGAGGAAGGCGTGGTGCAGGACGTCACCATACGATCCATGGCCAAGGCCGTATACAGCGAGCGCAACATTGGCCATTTCGGATTGGGGTTCCGTCACTACACCCATTTCACTTCTCCCATTCGACGTTATCCCGATTTGATCGTGCATCGCCTGTTGTCGCATTACGTTCCGGAGAGCTACGGAGGGGACGTGGAGGGCTCGGCACCCAGCGCACGATCGCTCGGTGACATTGCCCGGCACAGTTCCATCCGCGAGCGTGCGGCGGTGGAAGCCGAGCGCGATTCCATTCGCATCAAGCAGGTGGAGTACATGAAGCGGCACGAAGGTGATGAGTTCGACGCCATTATCAGTGGGGTGACGCAGTACGGGTTGTATGTGGAAATCCTGCCCACGCTGGTGGAGGGGCTGGTGCATATCCGCACGATGGAAGACGATTACTACGAATACGACAAGCGGAGGCACAGTCTCGTGGGCACACGACGAAAGCGGGTATGGCGGCTGGGTGACCGCGTGCGCGTGCAGGTGGCTCGTGTGGACGCCGTGGAGTTGCGCATCGACTTCGTGTTGTCGGATACGGGTCATCCGCAGGAGCGCGGAGAGGGACGCGTGCGGGGAGTCGACGCGCCACATGACCGTAAGGACAAAGGAGGCGAGAGTACGAAGAGTGGCAGCGCCCCGCGTCGTGGTGGAGCGCGCGGTGGTTCACGAGGCGGCAAGACGGGCGGCAGGGGACGTCGGCGATGAGGCGATTGGCTTTGGGTCTGGGCAACAGCACCCTGCGCGCGGCGGTGTACGACGAAGAGCGGTTGTTGGGCGCCATCAGCGTGCCGCATGAAGGCGGTGCCGCGATGGTTGCCGTGCGTGAAGAGTTGCGGGCACTGAGTCCTGAGACTCCACATGCTGTTGTGTTGTGCAGCGTGGTACCGGGGCTGGAGGGGGCGGTACGCGCGCTATGCGAGAACGAGGGGTGGCCATCGCCTGTGGTGGTGCGTCCCGAGCGGGGTCCCATGCCCACCGCGTACGCAAATCCGTCGCAGCTTGGAGCGGACCGGTACTGTGCGGCGTTGGCGGCATGGCGAATGGAGCGGGGCGCGGTGATTGTGGTGGATTGCGGCACGGCGTTGACGGTGAACGTGGTGGGGGCGACGGGGCGTTTTGAAGGGGGGTGTATTGCGCCCGGCATACGAGCCGGACTGGCGTTGATGCATGCGCGCGGAGCGCAATTGCCGTTGGTGGATGCGGCGGAGGAATTGCCGTTACTGGCCACGGACACGGGAGATGCGTTGCGTTGCGGCGCGGTGGGGATGGCGCGGCACGCGGTGGCGGGGTTTTTCGCAGCCGTGGACGCTCATTATGGATATTTACATCCTTTGTACGTTTGTGGCGGAGACGCGCCGTTATTGGGTCGCGCGAGCTTCGGTGCGCGGCGTGTGGAGTTGGTGGACGACTTGGTGTTGCGCGGCGCAATTTTTTTCTTGCTTTTGGTTGAAGGAACGTAGTATATTGATTTCCCTTTCGAGAGCGAACGATTCGCGGTTGGAAACGGCGGCGAAAAAAAAGTTCAGAAAGTGCTTGACAAAGGGTTAGAAAAGAGTTAACTTGAAAGACCGTTTAAGAAACGGGTGTCGCGAAAGCGGCAAGTTCTTTGAAAAGAGCGTGCATAGTCAGTGACTTTGAGAGTCGACCTAACTCGATAATTGTGAATTAGAAATAGTTTACAACGGAGAGTTTGATCCTGGCTCAGGACGAACGCTGGCGGCGTGCTTAACACATGCAAGTCAAGGAGAAGTTCCGCTTCGGTGGAATGGATACTGGCGCACGGGTGAGTAACGCGTATGCAATCTACCCTTGGATCGGGGATAACACTTCCAACGAGGTGCTAATACCCGATGACGCAGCGGCACCGCATGGTGACAGTTGTTAAAGCTTCGGCGACCAAGGATGAGCATGCGTCCCATTAGGTAGTTGGTGAGGTAACGGCTCACCAAGCCCGCGATGGGTAGCTGGTCTGAGAGGATGATCAGCCACACTGGGACTGAGACACGGCCCAGACTCCTACGGGAGGCAGCAGTGAGGAATATTGCGCAATGGGGGAAACCCTGACGCAGCAACGCCGCGTGCGGGATGAAGGCCTTTTAGGTCGTAAACCGCTGTAGCAGGGAAAAAATATCCCGTTCGACGGGATTGATGGTACCCTGAAAGTAAGCCTCGGCTAACTACGTGCCAGCAGCCGCGGTAATACGTAGGAGGCAAGCGTTGTCCGGATTTACTGGGTGTAAAGGGTCCGCAGGCGGACAAGTAAGTCGGGGGTGAAATCCTGCAGCTTAACTGCAGAACTGCCTTCGATACTGCCTGTCTTGAATACGGGAAAGGGTGACGGAATTCCAGGTGTAGCGGTGAAATGCTTAGATATCTGGAAGAACACCGGTTGCGAAGGCTGTTGCCTGGCCCGTTATTGACGCTCAGGGACGAAAGCGTGGGGATCAAACAGGATTAGATACCCTGGAAGTCCACGCCGTAAACGATGGATACTCGGTGTCGGGCCGTATGGTTCGGTGCCTAAGCTAACGCAGTAAGTATCCCACCTGGGAAGTACGATCGCAAGGTTGAAACTCAAAGGAATTGACGGGGGCCCGCACAAGCAGTGGAGCATGTGGTTTAATTCGATGCAACGCGAAGAACCTTACCTGGGCTCGAAAGACTGGATTATCCTCCGGTGAAAGTCGGAGGCGCTTCGGCAATCCAGACAGGTGCTGCATGGCTGTCGTCAGCTCGTGCCGTGAGGTGTTGGGTTAAGTCCCGCAACGAGCGCAACCCTTGTCCTTAGTTGCCATCAGGTAATGCTGGGAACTCTAAGGAGACTGCCTACGCAAGTAGTGAGGAAGGTGGGGATGACGTCAAGTCCTCATGGCCCTTACGCCCAGGGCTACACACGTGCTACAATGGCGACAACAAAGGGACGCAATGCCGCGAGGTGGAGCAAATCCCAAAAATGTCGTCTCAGTCCGGATCGAAGTCTGCAACTCGACTTCGTGAAGCTGGAATTGCTAGTAATCGCAGATCAGCATGCTGCGGTGAATACGTTCCCGGGCCTTGTACACACCGCCCGTCAAGCCATGGAAGCTGGGGGCGCCCGACGTCAGTGAGCCAACCCGCAAGGGGGGCAGCTGCCTAAGGCGAAACCGGTGACTGGGGCTAAGTCGTAACAAGGTAGCCGTACCGGAAGGTGTGGCTGGATCACCTCCTTTCTAAAGAGTCAACGGCCTTGTGCCGCGATTCACAACCTCTCAAACGAACTCCTATGCACGTCTCTTTTCATTATTTTTTCATACCTACCGGGCTCGTAG
>JAMIQH010000054.1:0-5920 GCA_035914695.1 Bacteroidota bacterium
CACGGGCGTGGACGCCTACGTTCCTTCCATCCGTGAATGCGAAAGCTGGGGGCACACCGAGGACGAGGCCCTGCACGCGTTGCTGCACCGCCTGGCGTTTTTCCTGAATATCGAGGTCGGTTTCAAACACTCCATCGATTTCATGCGGCAGGAAGAGGGGAAGCGCTACTACAAGCTCATGCTCCGCTGATGGCGGGGCGACGCGTCACCGCTCGCCCAACACAAACACCGCGCCACTCGCGCTCACACAGTACAACGCCCCATTCTGTCCGATACTGATGCGAATGGCGCCACGCTCGTTGCTCTGGAATCGCCACTTCTCGCGGCCGTCGTCATCGAAGGCCAGCACTGCTCCCTCGGGCGTACCGACATAGACATTGCCATACACATCCACCGCGGGCAGCAATCCTTCCGCGCTGTTGGCGATGTCCACATGCCATTGTTCCCGGCCATCGGAAGCGGCGCAATACAGGCGACCTCCATGTCCGAGAAATATCATGCGGCCGTCGGGCAACACGGCTATGCCGTCGCGGATGGGTTGCTCAAACTCACGCCGCCAGTGCAGCCGCCCGTTGCTCTCGAGGCAGTGCAGCCGACCGGCGTCATTGCCCAGCACGATGGAACCGTCCGTCCGTACCGACGGACTGCACGCGCTGGCGAAGCCGGTGGCGAAGGTCCATAGCACCGTGCCGGATTCGGCAATGGCGGTGAGTATGCCTTGCGCATCCACGACATACACCGTGCCGTCGTTGCCGCAGGCGGGGGAGCCCAGGATGGGGAAGGAGGTGTTCACGCTCCAGCGCGGACGGCCCTCCGCATCGAGGGCATACACCATGCCGTCGTCGCTGCCGATGACGATCAGGCCCGTAGGCGTGATCACCGGACTGGAATGGGTGATGGGTGCGCTGGTGGAGTAGTTCCACAGACGGCGTCCACTGCGATCCACGGCGTACACGTTTGCCGAGGTGCTGCCGAAATACATCGTACCTTGTTCATCGAGTGCCGGCGCCCCGCGGAGCCGTCCCGTGCCCGGCACATAGCGCCATTTCACACGTCCATCCGGATACAGCGCGCGCAGGGCATGATCGTCGCAGCCGAAATGCGCCGTTCCATCCAGATTGAACACCGGAGTGGAAAACACGGGCGACGGCAGCAGAAGGGAGAACAGCAATTGCGGACGCTCGGGTCCGGCAAGCGAACTCGCGCCGCTGTGCCTGGCGTCGCGCATGAACATCCACCAATCGCCGCGTGAAGCGCGCGAAGCACCTTCGATGCGCACGACGGCCGCTTCGGACCAAGCCGAAATGCGCCCGTTGCCTCCCGTCGCGCGAATGCGCACCTCGTACACACCCGCATCGAAATAGCTGTGCGTCGCCGAAAAACGAAATCCACTTTCCGTGTCGCGTCGCTCCAAGCCCAATCCGTCGCCCCAATCAATATCCAGCACCATCGGTTCCGATGCGCCATCCCGTGTCGGAAGCAGATACTCCAGCGTCACCACCGAATCCACCCCCGCAATAGCCGTGAGCGCAACAATACGCGGCGTCCCCGGCACATCCGCCACCGGATCATCAGCACAACCCGGCAACCCCAACACCACCACCAATATCACCACACAAATTCGCATACCCGAAATGTACCCCACCCGCACACCGCGCACAAGTAGGGGCGAACCTACGTGTTCGCCCCAATTCAAGCGCACCATCACATTCGCCCCCCGCATTCGCCACAACCACCGCAAAAAAAATTTTCGTATTCGCCCATCCACATTCCCCCCACACGATCCCCGACACCCGCAGATCTTGCATGTTACATTCCTTCATCGTACGTTCACCTCAACGCGAAATTACGGATAAGCGGACCAACTGCTGCCGATCCTGCCAAATGAGGGACATGGCCGCACATGGCCTTGCGCTGATTGTCGACAGGTGTCCGCCACATGTAATCAGGCGATCACAAAAAGGAGATGGATGCTTATGAATGCCAGGTTGTTCGGGCTCGTCATTGCCACCTTGCTGTTTTCCTGTTCACAACCGGAGGGACCGGAGCCGCCGCCCCCGGTCAAGGCCAGCTTCACGTGGCGTTTGGATACACTCAGGACGCACGGAGCGTCGATGTTTTCCATGACGGACGTCTATGGTACAAGCGACGGGTCTGTATATGTCTCCTCTACGGGGAATGGCGGCTGGCGTGAAATGCTCTGGAAGTACTCCGACAGTGTCTGGACACCTATCGAATTGAATAAAAAGTATGGTGGACCGCTGGATGGAGAGGTTTGGCTGATCGGGAACCTCGACGGTGCGGGAGGAAATCGTGTCTGGCTGGCGGGATCCCGGCAGAGGGATTCATTGTACTATCCGGTCAAACTCACATATGGTTTCCTGGCGTCTTACGACGGAAAGCAATTCAAAGAAATCAACCTCTATTACGAACCTATCATCACCTGCCTCAATGTTGTGGCGGATGATGATATCTGGTTCGGCAGTCACGGGCCATGGATTTACCACTACAACGGTGCGGATGTTCGCAAAATCGCTTTACCGATGCAACGGATCGAAGCGCTCGCAGGGCGCAGCAGCGAACGAATTGCCGTGATCGAGATAGCCACCCTGCGTGATGAAGTGTTCGCGGTTGTGTCTCTTCGCTACGATCAAGGAGGTTCCATCATGGTTCAGCTCAAACTGCAAAACGGGACGGAGTGGCTGATCACCGATATCAGATCGGGATGGGATTTGGATACCGGCGGAGGGATGTCGTCGTTCTGGCGCAGTCCTGAAGGCAAGCTCTACTCTGGCGGTGATCATGTGTATCGCTACGATCAAGGTGTGTGGACGCCGATTTACCGGACGCTTATTTCCGCAGATCACGTTTTCGGTGCGTCGGACAGGGACATTTGGGCGGTCGGCACGTTCAACAATGTCGCGCGCTGCGTCGATGGAGTATGGAAAGAAAATGTGTTTTTCCGCATCCCGGATGTGAGTAAGAGTACGACGTGGATAACCGGGTGGTCGGACGGGAACAGGGTTTTTATCGTAGGAAACCCGGACGATGATGCAGTGGATTACGGAGTCGTCGCGCATGGGAAATAGAACGCTGCACATGACATGGTACTCAACCTACCGGGAATGGAGCAGGCACTTCCTGACTTCGCCATGTTATCTGGGATTGTAAATGTATGTCATTGTTTTCAATGACTTACGGGGATTCCGCTTGTGATTTGAGTGCTGCAATGGCGAAGGCAGGCCGGAGGTGTCTATTTCACGAAACGACAGGGGTCGTGAGAATAGCCACCATTTGCGTCTTTGCACCGTGGCGTCTTTGCGTTGAATTCCTTTCCGACCTCAGGAGAATGGAACGCAAAGTCGCAGAGAAGCAGAGTCGCAAGAAGACGTGAGAGTGTTGTCACGTTTCGCGATACAATGAGCCTTCCGCAGCGAGGAGGAAATTGTGCTTCCTTCCCGTGTCTCGGGTGCTGCAATGGCGAAATCAGGAGGCACTTCGACTCGCCCCGGCGAGTGTTCCGCTCCGGGCTGACCAAGGTCCGCGTCATACCTAACCATCATCTCGTTGTGCGTCGCTGCACATGGCATGGTACGTAACTTACCAAGAATGGAGCAGGCACTTCGAGTCCGCGCCTGACCCTTCGACTTCGCGCCGTATATTTATTGTACCATATCGGACATATGTGCACGGCGCTGCGCTCAGGGTGACGACGTTTGCCGAGACCGACCTGTCATGCACGATACAAACCGGCTAAGCGCTGGTGAACAGACTCAGCCGCACGATAGAGTGTCACAGCGACCGTCTCCCGTTCACCGGCTAAATCTTTTCGGGTGGCGGCAGCGTGCGCTTGGGAGGTGGGGGAGGTTGGAGCTGCCGTTCCATTTCAAGCAAGCGTTGTTGCAGTTCCTTGCTTTGCCACTCCCATTGCCGGGCGCTGCTATCGGCACTGTGAAAATATTCCTGCAATTCGAAGCGTGCGGAGGAATCGGCTGCTTCGTCGTCCCAAATTTCGATATGCGGCGGCAGGGGTATGCCGCGTTCCTCCAGACCGCGCATGACATCGTGCAACACGGTATCGATGTCCACAGTGACGGAATGCTGCCCGCGACGATCCACACGCACGCGCACCTGCGGTGGAAACGGTGCAGGTGGCGGCGTACCCACAACGATACTGTGCCGCTGCGGGCGTCCGGGGCGCGTGGGAGTCAGACTGCGCATCATTACCCGCATCTCCTGCTCGATGAACTGCTGCTCCAGCTTCAGTTCCTTTTCGTCGATGGTGATCGCGATCATCGTGGGAGCGTCGGGCGCTTCCGGCGCGGCGGGTACGCTGACGCGAATGCGCGATGGTGCGTCCGGACTGCGGCGCGACACCACCACGGCTTCGGCCGCGCGGCGAATGGCGTGCTCCACCGGGATGTCGATGTTCTGAAGGCGGTGCTCCACGCGGAACATCAATCGGCGCAGACTGTCGGTGTCCACGCGCATGCGCGTGAACGCGATACTGTCGGAGGTGAAGAGCACGTATTCCTCCGGCGGCGGCAATTCGCGCAGACTCGCGAGCACAGCCGAGGGCGTGCTCGACAGCGCGGCTTCTGCGGCCTGAGCGCGAAAGGTGTAGGCGGCATTGTTCACGGACAGAAAGCCCCCGAGGCGTTCCCGTTGCTCGTCGGTGAGATTCGCGGCGATACCGCTCAGCAGCATGTGCTGGAAGTGTGGCAGCGATGGATCGATGGCGAGGCGTTGACGCTTGTCCAGAAGCACAGCCGCCTCGATGCGCTTTTGCGCGGCGGCGAACAACGTGTCGAGCGTGCGGCGCTGTGTTTCCGTTGGGCGTAATTGGGCATAGAGATCGCGCACGGTGGGACGCGGTAGCCGTGGCGTTTGTCCGCCCACCAATTCGACGCGGTACCCTTCGGTACTCGCGGGATCCACACGCAACACGGTGCCCGCCTCGCCGTCCAGCGGCAAGGTGCCGAACATCGCGAATTCCAGCATCTGATCCTGATCGGTGCGACGGAACAGCGGCATGATCCATCCCTTCAGAATCGCGTCCTCGTACACCTGCTGCACCTGCTCGCCCGTGCTGCTGAAATACCGGACAATGCTGCTGCCGCCTTGCCACCAGGTGAGCGCCGACACGGCGATGAGCAATGCCACGAACACACCGGCAGCGGCCGGAAGCGAGCGGCCATGGACGGCGTGATGGGCCTGTTCGACATCGGCGTGCTGGCGTATGGCATTGAAGGTGCGCTCGGCGAAAAACGGCGAGGGGGGAAGGTCCTCGGCTGAGGCGAGCATATCGCGCGTGCGGCGCAGTCCATCGAGCTGGCGACGCAATGCCGCGTCGGCTCGCAATTGCTTCTCGAGTTCCTCGGTTTGAACTTCGTCCAGCGCTCCATCCAGGTAGAGCGACAGGCGAAGCTCGATGTCGGTATGCCGTCTGTTGCCCATGTCAGTCGTTCTCAATATAGGGTGCGAGATGTTCGCGCAGCATCGCGCGTCCGCGCGAAAGTCTGCTTTTCACTGTGCCGATTTCACAACGCATGATGTCGGCGATCTCCTCGTACGAACAGCCCTCCATGTCCTTGAGCACCACAGGAATGCGGTAGCGCTCGGGTAACTTTCTCAGACCGCGTTGTATCACTTCACGCAGTTCGCCATCCGTGGGCTCCACGCGCAGCGTTTTCAACACTTCCTTGTCGCCATTGTCGAGCAGGCGTTGCAGGGAAAACATCGATCGCAGCGAGCGTTTCCGCATCTCATCACGGCAATGATTGATGGTGATGCGGTACAGCCAGGTGTAGAACGAAGCATCGAAACGGAACGTGGGCAATGCGCGCCAGGCCTTGAGAAACACCTCCTGCGCGAGATCGTCGACCAGATCGGGAGCGTGGAATACGCTGTGTATCAAATT
>JAMIQH010000055.1:0-2260 GCA_035914695.1 Bacteroidota bacterium
ACGCTCACCCGCGTCCCACGTCGGTACATCGCTCAGGCGTGGCGTGCCCCGGTGCTCCATGGGCCGGAAGAGAAACACTCCTTCGCGCGCGAAGGCCACCTTGTCCATGCCCCGAATCGCCCCGAACAACACACCGTCCTCCCATTGCCCCGCGTTGACCGCGAAACGCAACGGCAGCCGCGCCCCCGGCATCCTTCCCGGCTCACCCGCCCGCGCGACACCCGCGGCAAGCAGCACCGCGAGCAGGAGTATGAAACCCAACAAACGTAGCACACGGCAAACGAAGAAGCACTGGATGGTGTCAAGAGCGATCATCGGTAGACTCCGGGAAATACTGGATTCGGTTGCGGGGATCAGAGTTGAATACATTTGAGGAGAGCGGAGAGAGCGAAGAGAGCGGAGAGGATGTGATGAGGGTCCGTCCGTCCCGATCCGTAGTATATCCGCACGGTCGGGTCGACCATCACCCCATCCTCCACGCTCTCATCGCTTCAGGACTCTCTCATTTCAGTGCGTTCGTCGATGGTGGTCATCGCACGACGGTGAAACGCCGTGTGGCGTGCTTGCCACCGCCGGTCAGGCGCAGCATGTAGCTGCCGGGCTCAAGGCCGAGTGTGGCGGGGGTGATGGACAGCACGCGACCCTGTGCATCGAGATCGCCACGATACAGCACAGCGCGTTCGCGACCCAGCAAATCGTACAGCGTCACGGTGACAGGTATTGCGTTCTCGCTGCGTACGAGCACGGAAGCGCCGTTGCCATTGGCGGGCTGTGGCCAGATGGCGTCGAGATGCAGGCCGGTGGGGGGAGTGAGTACCTCCTGGCGTTCTCGTTTCGCCCACTGTATCGATCCCGACAGCTCGGGCAGTCTGGTGCCCATCACGCCGTATTGGCCGCCTTGGTTATCGTACCAGTACACCGATGCTGCACCTGGAAGCGAGGGCTGCACCTGCGGCCCGGTCTGGAAATAATTTCCGCCACCGGGAGCGATCATCTCGGGCGTGCTCCACTGCGGACCGGGATTCATTGCGTTCGCATCGTAAAGCACATATTGCCCCATGATGTCCCGAGGACGCGCAGGCGTGCAGGGACTGCTCTCGCCTCCACCTTCCCATACCACCATGCCAAAGGGTCCGTCACCCGGCATGGTGTTGATCACGCGGGCGATATCCGGGTAACTCGGTGTGGCCAAGCCCGCGTCCAGTGTGAGATGGGCTGGAAATTCGGGCACTACAAACAGTGCGGGTGGCATGATAAACGGGACGTTGATTCGATTGCTCTCCACGCTATGTGAACTGCCGCCTCCGACACGATAATACTCCGTATCCCAGGCCAGCAGAACACCTTCATGCGTCCCGCTGGGCGCGAGACTGTCCGAGGTGATGGTGGGATATTTTGAATCCGGTTTCTGTGGTGGTGGTGTGGGAGCAGCGGCATTCGCGGTTATGGCACGATACGCTATTGCACCGAGGTGGTTGAAATACCCGAGATGAATCTCGTAGGGGGCACCGGCTGCGGCTTGCTGCGACCAGGTGAAATAGACCGGTCGCCTCACTCCTGGCACTGACGTACCTGTCAGATCGAAACCTCCGAATCCGTTGAAAACCGGTGTGACACTAGTGCGGTCCGGAAATATGGCAGCCAAATCTCCAAAACCTAGTCCAACTTGTCGTGTTAATGCACTGTATGTCATGCAGTACAGTCCGCCACCACCATCCCAGGCAATGTTCAGCTTGGAATGATCCGTGATGGAGGGGTTAATTGGTGTTTTGGTGTTGCCTCCTCCGAAGGTATTCCACTCCTGAAGTCTCGTATTTACGATTCCGTTGTTAGTCACAAGCACCCCGATAGCAGCATGGGTGCCAGCAGAATTGACCGCGACAATTCTTGGTTCGGTATAACTGTTGGTCTGGTTCAACCTGTTCGCGCCCCAATTCGCTGGCCACAACACAGGAACCGCATCCGCCGGAATGTGCGAGGCCCAGCACTCCTCGTAGCCCGAGACGGCGTTCGTCTGTTGCCACACCGCGCGGGCACCGCCCTGAGCATCGATGCACACATCGGGAATGGTGGCATTCGTGGAGTACGTGGCCGGGACCGCAGGATCGTTGTAGTTGCTCAGCGCCACACCGTTGTTGCTCCAGCGGGGCACACCGTCCTTGTCCAGCTTCTGGATGAAGGCGATACGGTATTGATCGCTGCCCAGAGGATCGCTGTCTCGCACCTCGTCCCACACGACGTAGGTTGAACCCTCCTCGGG
>JAMIQH010000056.1:0-4688 GCA_035914695.1 Bacteroidota bacterium
GCACGAGATCCCTGTTTTCCTCAAGACATTGAAATTGTGAGTTGAGAATATGTTTATAAATCATTTCAAAAAAAGGAACCATTCATGGACGCCAGATGGAGTATCAGGCCCCCCGGGGACCCTGCGAAAATCCGTCGGCTGGTTGAGGAGATTCATGTACCTGAAGTCATCGCTTCGATCCTGATTTCCCGCGGGATCGAGGACTACGAGTCCGCCAAGGCGTTCTTCCGTCCGACGCTCGACCAACTGCACAACCCCTTCCTCATGCACGACATGGAGAAGGCGGTCTCCCGTATTGTCGCCGCCAAAAACAGCGGCGAACGCGTGCTTGTGTACGGTGATTACGACGTCGACGGCACCAACAGCGCCAGTTTGCTTTTCCTGTTTCTCCGACGTCTCGGCTGCCAGGTCGAGGTGTACATCCCGGACAGGATGAGCGAGGGGTATGGAATTTCCGAAGCCGGTATCGACTACGCGGCGGGCATTGGCACGTCGCTGCTCATTTCCATCGACTGCGGTATCACCGCTGTCACGCAAGTCGAGTACGCCCGCACACGCAACATCGATGTGATCATTTGCGATCACCACGAGCCGGGCAATGAAATCCCGAACGCGCACGCGGTGCTCGATCCGCTCAAGCCGCGCGACAACTACCCGTTCAAGTACCTTTCCGGCGCCGGTGTGGGTTTCAAACTCATTCAGGGACTCGCCGAGTACTACGCCATGCGCGAGGTGCCCTACGAATATCTCGATTTCGTGGCCATCGCCGCCGCGGCCGATATCGTGCCGATGGTGGGCGAGAATCGCATTCTCGTGCATTACGGGTTGAAGATCATCAACAACAATCCGCGCGCCGGCATCAAGGCGCTGATGGAATCCTCGAACCTGCGCTTCGGGGATTTGACGGCGCAGCAAATCGTGTTTGTGATGGCGCCGCGCATCAACGCGGTGGGGCGCCTTGGCGACGCCACACGCGCGGTGGAACTGCTGACCTGCGACGAGGACGTGCGCGCGCGCGAGTGTGCGTTGATTCTGGAAGAGGAAAACCGCAACCGCCGCGTGATCGACGAGGAAACCTTCAATCACGCCTCGCAGGTTGCCGCGGAGTATCTCGACGGCGACGAACAGCGGCCGATCGTGCTGCACAGCAACGACTGGCATCCCGGTGTGATCGGCATCGTGGCCTCGCGCCTCGTGGAGAAATTCTACCGGCCCACCGTACTGCTCACCACCATCGATGGCGTTGCCAAAGGTTCGGCGCGCAGCATTCTCAATTTCAACATTTACGACGCGCTGCGGCGCTGCGAGCATTTGCTGCTGCAATTCGGCGGACACAAATACGCTGCCGGCCTTGCGCTGGAAATCGAGAACGTGCCCGAATTCCGCAAATGCTTCAACGCCGTCGCGGCCGAGATGCTGGACGCGGACATGCTCACGCATGAAATCGTGGCCGATGCCATGATCACGCTGGCGGACATCACGCCGCGCTTTTTCCGCATCCTCAAGCAATTCGCGCCTTTCGGACCCGGCAACATGCGTCCGATTTTCTTTGCCCACAATGTGGAGGTGTTCGGCACCCCGCGCATCGTGGGCCGCGACCACCTGAAGCTCAAGGTGCGGCAGGATACCATCGTCTTCGACTGTATCGGCTTTTCACTCGGCTCGAAGCTCGAGCATGTCAAGCACTCGGGCAGTCTCGTGGACATTCTTTTCACCATTGAAGAGAATTCGTGGAACGGCAACGTGTTTCCGCAACTCAAGCTGCGCGACATACGTCCGGCCAACGAGGAACGCACACGGAACGAGATTATCCAGCCCGCCAAACAGATGTATGCAGCATAACACGCAACCATAGAACCACCGGAGGAACACATGTCTGGTCATTCCAAATGGGCCACCATCAAGCGAGCGAAGGGCGCCAAGGATGCTGCCCGCGGCAAGCTCTTCGGCCGCATTATCAAGGAAATAACGATTGCCGCGCGTGATGGCGGCGGCGATCCGAACGGCAACCCGCGCTTGCGCCTGGCTGTGGACAAGGCCAAGGGCGCGAACATGCCGCAGGACAACATCAAGCGCGCCATTCAGCGCGGCACCGGCGAATTGGAAGGTGTGAACTACGAGGAAATCACCTACGAAGGGTACGGACCCGGAGGTGTGGCCTTCATCGTGGAGACCATCACCGACAACAAGAACCGTACCGTGGCCGAGCTGCGGCATCTGTTTTCCAAAAACAATGGCAATCTCGCGGAGAACGGTGCCGTGGGCTGGAAATTCTCGCGCAAAGGCATCATCGCCCTGCCGAAAAGCTACAATGAGGACGATTTGATGATGATCGCGCTCGAAGCGGGCGCGGATGACATGACGGTCGAGGAGGATGCCTTCGAGATCACCTGCGATCCCGCCCAACTCGAAGCGGTGAAGAATGGCCTGGCCGCAGCTTCCATTGAAATCACCGAAGCCGGTGTGCAAATGGTGCCGCAGAATACCACCAAGGTCGAAGGCAAGGACGCCGAAGGCGTGCTGCGTCTTATGGAGGCGTTGGAAGAGCATGACGACGTGCAGAACGTGTATGCGGACTTCGACATCGACGCGTCCGTGATGGAATCGATGTAAGCTTCGGATGCTGATACTCGGCGTCGATCCCGGTTCGCTGGTCACCGGCTACGGGGTGATAGAACTGCGGGGGCGTTCGTTTCACCGCATCGCCTCGGGAGTGATCACCATGAAGCCGTCGGATACCGTGCCTGTGCGTTTGCGCACGGTGTACGACAGCTTGCTGGGAGTGATCGACGTGTGGCATCCCGATGAATTCTGCATCGAGACGGCATTCTACGGCAAAAACATCCAATCCACGTTGAAGCTGGGGCATGTGCGCGGCGTAGCCATTCTGGCCGCCGTGCACAGACAGCTCGCCATCACCGAATATTCGCCCCGCGAGGTGAAGCGCGCCGTAACGGGCACGGGCGCGGCGGCGAAGCAGCAGGTGGAGTACATGATCAAGGTGTTGCTGAATATCAGCGAGGGTTTCCGCCGGTCGGACGAGGCCGACGGCCTTGCCCTGGCCGTGTGCCATGCCATGCACATGCAGTCGCCCCGTGCTGGCGGCAGCGGTTGGGAGGCGTTCATCAAGGAACATCCGGAGCGCGTCAAGCGATGATTGAGTTTCTCGCCGGTCGTCTCGTGTCGAAAGAGCCCGTATCCGCCGTGGTGGACGTGGGCGGAGTGGGCTACGTGCTGCACATTTCGCTCGCCACCTACGAGTCGCTGCCCGCGCCTGGAGCCGAGTTGCGCATACTCACGCATTTGCACGTGCGCGAGGACGCGATGCAGCTCTTCGGCTTTGCCAGCGCTGCCGAGCGGGAGTTGTTCCGGCGACTGCAAACCATCAGCGGTATCGGTGCCCGCACGGCACTCACCATTCTTTCCGGCATCAATCCCGAGGAATTGCGCACGCGTGTGCTCGCCGGCGATGTACCCGCGCTGACGCGCATCCCCGGCATCGGGCGCAAGACGGCCGAGCGCATCGTGGTGGAGTTGCGCGACAGCATGGCACGCATGCATCCGGCGGCGGGGGAGGGGACCGGAGGGGGTGTTTCGCACCGCGACGAGGCCCTGATGGCCCTTTCCGCCCTGGGCTACGCCCGCAACGCGGCCGAAAAAGCCGTGGCGGACGTGCTCCGTGGCAATGCATCGCTGGCAACCGGCGAGATTGTCAAGCAAGCCCTCAAGGCGCTCAATTCCTGAAACCCCTTTGATATCAACGAGTTAAATTTTTTTCGTAAACCCTTGCTTTAAGAAAATCGCTTATGTATATTTGATGTGCATTCACTGTTTCCAAGAGCCAACTGCAAGTCTCCTCCTCAGCTTCTGTTGGCTCTTTTTATTTTTGTGAAAAGGGAAGCGCGGAACAGGGAAAAAGAATAGCGGACGGATAATTCTTGTATGATTGGCTGCGCCTGGCGGGAGGATTTTCCGGAGTATCGGAGCGGATCAACAACGTCTCAAAACCACAGATTGCACAGATATCACACAGATTCGCACAGATGAATCGTGGAAATCCACGAGGATACGTTCCAGCTCTCCTCGTTACTCTTCACTCGTTGCTTTTCGCATCCGAAGCTTTCGCGCGCGCCGACGGATGGGGCGCTGAACCCCGCGTGCGGCGGAGTCACAGCGCATCGTCGCCGCTTTCCTCGGTGCGGATGCGGATCGCGTCGTCCACGGGGAGCACGAAAATCTTGCCGTCGCCCACCTGGCCGGTGGCGGCGAATTTGACGATCACATCGATGACGGGATCGAGCATGTGGTCGGGCACCACGATCTCGAGCTTGAGTTTGGGCAGCGTATCGATCTGATACTCGGCGCCGCGGTAGGTTTCGGTGTGTCCTTTCTGGCGTCCGAAACCGCGCACCTCGGTGATGGTCATGCCGTGCATGCCGATCTCCTGCAGGCCGTCGCGGACATCGTCGAGTTTGAAGGGGCGGATAATGGCTTCGATTTTTTTCATGTGCGGGGCATCGTTGTGAACAGGGAAAATAGGACGGTGGAGGCCTTGATTGCAACGGTGCGCCTCGCGTTTCCTCTCTCTCCCGGTGAGGTGACCTGCGCACGCACACTGCGGCGGCGGAGCCATGGTCGGGCATGCTGCTGTCTGCGCGTCATGGCGGAGCGCCTTCGTCGCGGGTTCC
>JAMIQH010000057.1:0-14945 GCA_035914695.1 Bacteroidota bacterium
GTGCATTTCGTCGGTTTGCTCTCCGACGGCAATGTCCATTCGCATATCGACCATCTGTATGCGATGATTGATCGCGCGGCCACGCAGGGTGTCCGCAGCATCCGCGTGCATGCCCTGCTGGACGGCCGCGACGTGGACGAGAAATCCGCTCTACGCTATCTCGAACCGCTGGAGGCCCACCTCGCCACCCGTTCGCGTGAGCACAACGCCGATTACCGCATCGCTTCGGGTGGCGGACGCATGAACGTAACCATGGACCGCTACAACGCCGACTGGCGCATAGTCGAGCGCGGATACAAAGCGCATGTGCGCGGCGAGGGTCGCGGCTTCGCTTCGGCATCGGATGCGGTGCGCACGTACTACGCCGAGAATGCGGAGATGACCGACCAGTACATGGATTCCTTCGTGGTAGTGGATGACAACGGACCCGTGGGACGCATCGTGGACGGGGATTCGGTGGTGTTCTTCAATTTCCGCGGCGACCGCGCAATCGAATTTTCCCGTGCGATGACCGAGGCGGATTTCCACGAATTCGAGCGCGGTCCGCTTCCCGATGTGCTGTACGCGGGCATGATGGAGTACGACGGCGACATGCACATTCCGCCGCGCTACCTGGTGAATCCTCCCAGCATCGAGCGCACGGTGAGCCAGTATCTCTGTGCGGCAGGAGTGCGATCCTTCGCCATTTCCGAGACGCAGAAATTCGGCCACGTGACGTATTTCTGGAACGGGAACAATTCGGGCTACATCGATGAGGCGCTGGAGCGTTACGTGGAAATTCCGTCGGATAAAATCGAATTCGACAAGGCACCGAAAATGAAGGCGCTGGAAATTACCGAGGCCGCTCTGGCGATGCTGGACGAGGATTTCCGCTTCGGACGCATCAATTTCGCCAATGGCGATATGGTGGGGCACTCGGGAAAGCTCGACCCCGCCATCGAGGCGGTGGAGACCGTGGACTCCTGCGTGGGGCGTCTGGTCGAGCGCGTGCTGGCCTTGAAGGGCGTGGTGGTGATCACCGCCGACCACGGGAACTCCGACGAAATGTTCACCGAGAAAAACGGAGAGCGCATTCCGAAAACCAGCCACACCTTGAATCCCGTGCCCTTCTGCATTCTGGATGCGCGCCCGCATCCTGGATACATGCTGGCGCCGGTGGCGGATGCGGGACTGGCGAATGTGGCCGCCACCTTGCTCTTCCTGCTCGGCTATGCCGCACCAGAGGACTATGCGCCGTCGTTGATTGTGGCGCGTGCTTGATCGATTTCGCACAGTGCAATCGTCATAATGGGGGTGACGAGTGGTAACGAATTGGCTGACCTATCGCGGCTTGGCCGTGGAACTGGACACGCTGTTGCGTGGTGCCCGTGTCGAAGCGGTGTACACGCAGCGCAAGCAGGAATTGACCATCGAATGGCGCAGGGACGCCGAGGACATCGCCCTGCAATGTTCTGTGGAGGCGGGACAGGCGCGCGTGCTTCCGCGCGCGCAACATGCACGCGCCCGGAGAAATTCGCTGGACGTCCTCGGGGATGCGGCCGGACGCCAGCTGCGCGATGTGACCGTGGCTGCGGACGACCGCGTGCTGCGTTTGCGCTTCGAGGACGACTGGGTACTGTATGTCGTGCTGTTCACCCAACGCGCGAACGTTGCCTTGTACGGTGCCGATGGCGTCCAAGTGGATACGTTTCGCCGGCACGCTCTTCCCGTCGATCCCACGCGGCTCGCATACGACAATGCCCTGCGCCTCCCGACGCGCGAAGAGTTCCATGCGGTGTTCCTCGGAGGCACCGGGCTGAATGCGCTCGACGCGTTGCGCGCAGTGCGACCGTGGCTGAGTGGCACGCTGGCCGTGGAGATTCTGCATCGCGCGGACATTCCTCTGCTGGCAAATGTGGAATTGTTTTCCACCGCCGATGTGGATCGCGTCTGCGATACGGTACATGAACTCAGTGCGGAGTTGGCGCAAGGCGGTTGCCATGTGTATTTCGAGGATACCTGGCCGCGCGCATTTTCGCTCACACGCTTGCAGCATCTCAACGGAGGGTCCGAAGCGCATTACGCGAGTATTGCGGAGGGACTGCTCGATTTCTCACGCCGAGGTTGGGTAACGCGTGACCTCGAAGGGCTTCGTTCGCGCATACTCGAAGCCGCGCGGAAAGAGGCCGAGCGCGTGGAGCGATCACTGGAACGGCTGTCGAGCGAAACGCAGCTTCGGCGCGCCGCGGCGGAGCAGGAAAAATTCGGCAATTTGCTGATGATCCACCTCTACGATCAACCGACGCAGCCGAATTGCATGGTTGTGCCGGATGTGTTCACCGATCCCCGTCTGGTGGTGAGCATACCGCTCAAGCCCATGACCACGGTGTTGGAGAATGCCCAACGCTACTTCGATAAAGCGCGGCAGACACGCGCATCCATTCCATACGTGGTGGAGCGCAAAGCCCTTCTCGAATCCACTCGCGAGCACCTGAACGCGCTGATGGACGCCGCCACACAAGCGCGCGACAGCAAGACGCTTCAGACCGTACTCGGAGAACACGCATCATTGTTACGGAGATTACGATTGACCCAGAAAGGTGAACGCGACGATGCGCCCTTCCCTTTCCGCCGCTTCACCGTGGTGGGGGGGTTTGAGGTGTGGGCGGGACGCAACAGCGCGAACAACGACGAACTCACCGTGCGCTACGCACGGCCGAATGACATCTGGTTTCATGCGCGCGGCGTGGGCGGATCGCATGTGGTGCTGCGTGTGGGCAGCGCCGCCGGCGAGCCCTCGAAGGAGGCGATACGCATGGCCGCCTCCATTGCCGCCTATTACAGCAAGCATCGCAATGCGCGCAACGTGCCCGTGGCCTACACGGAAAAGAAGTACGTCCGCAAACCCAAAGGCGCGGCTCCGGGTTCGGTGATCATGGAGCGGGAAAAAGTGATCATGGTGCAGCCACTGCTTCCCGAAGGAGCCACCGAAGAGTAACGATTCAGCGAGATAGCTGCGTCAACGCAGTTCGAAATCCACCGACACCGAGGCGCGCACACCGATTGTGCCCGGCGCGAAGCCACTCTCGGTCATGCCCGCCGAACCTCCGGCATCCTGCACCACATTCTGCACCATCGAGCCGCCACCACGCGAGTACCAGCGGCTCCATACTCCGCCGTACCACCACCCCGTGCCCACATTGTTCTCGACAATGCGCATGGGCTTGCCAATGCTCGCGTCCAAGGCGGCGGCCATGGCCTGCGCCTTTTCCCGTGCGGCTTTAAGGGCGAGTTCCCGCGCGCGATCGCGATGCTTACGCAATTCCGTTGTCTGGAAATCCACACCCAGAATCTCGTTGACACCCTCCTCCAGCAGCGCTGTCACCACCACCTCCACACGGGCGGGTTCATGGACGGTGACGGTGAAGGAATTCCGGACCACAAACACACGTTTGCTTTTGCCGTTTTCGTCGTCGCGATAGGTTTCGTCCACCGAAATCTGGTCGGTTTGAATATCGGAAGTTGGTACACCCACATTCTGCAGCTCCGCCATGGCGTTACGGAGAATGTCGCGGTTCTCCTGTTTCGCTCGATCGATGCTGGAATGGTAGGTTTGAATACCGCAGGAAATCACGATACGGTCGGGTACCACATTCACCATGGCCTCGCCCGTGACGGTGATCGTGGGAATGTGATCGCCGCGTATCGCCTGCGCAACACTCGGGTCAGTGGAGAGAATGATCATGGCGAGGAAGACAACTACGTGCTTCATCGGAAACTCCGCAACGTGGGGAAGGATGAATTCGACACAATGATGCAACTTGCCGCGCGGACGGCTCTCATGCAATCCCCTTTTCCGTGAGCACAAGGAACGGTGACCTCAGCCGTGTTCGCTCTCGTGCACAGGCTCGCAGCAATACGCGGGCAACCATCCGACCTCGCCCCCCGTTGTGGAACAGCGTATCCAACCGTCCACTTCCCTCCCAAGCAGCAGTGGATCGCCTTCCGCCACCGTCAATTCAGCCGCGTCGTAGTCGCACAGCGCGCGATGCGGCTCCGCTTCGGAAACGAAGCGCGCGGGTATCCAGCCCTCGTTGGCCTCGCCGGCACGCACCCACACCCAACCGGGCCATTCCTCGTCTGTGCGCAATAGTTGCAAGGCATCACCGGCACGCACGTGCAAGGGATCGATGTAGCTTGCCGTCCACGAACGGCATGCCCGGCCCGGCCGCCAGGACTCGCCTGCTGATGACGTGCCGCCATCCACCTCCGGTGTCAGAGCTGCCATGTCGTGCTCAGGGAAGTTCGTAATCCACCACGCGCCGCTCCTCGCGCGCGCCCAGGACGAAATCCTTGCACACCACATGCAGTGGATGCGATTGATACAGGTCGAGCGCCTCACGGGACTCGAACTCAGCATACAGTGCGATATCGGAGGAGGCGTCCTCGCGCGAGAAATCCATGCCTACTTCGAGGCGCAGCAAACCCGGGATGCGTCCGTTCAAGTCCTCGAGCATCGTGCGGATGTGTAAGGCGTTCGCCTCGCGCGTGGCACCATGCGCGCTTTCCTTCAATCGCCAGAGAACGATGTGCTTGACCATGAAATGCTCCGTGTTGATTGCGTTGCGTCCGCTACACGTTGCCGTATGGCGTCAGGGTTTGCGTGTGGCGGGCATGTCGCGCCCATTTTGACGCAGGATCAGTCCGTTCACCGCACCGGCCTCGTCGCGTTGAAAGGTGATGCGGGCGTCGACCACCTTGAGGAAGAAACTGGATTCGGACATCGGATACACCTCAAAACGCTCCTGTCCGGTGGCCTGCACGAAGAGTTGTGTTCCTTCGCGCGTCACGGCGAGAATGAAGCCGGGCGCGAGTTCGTAGTGGCCCACATACTGCTCGAGCAGTTCGGCGGTGGGAGCCGGCAGTTCGTCCTTCACCTCGGCGCCAAGTGTCCGCAGCGCTTCACGTGCGCTGATGCTGCCGGGATTGAGTTCCAGCGCCTTGCGATAATGACGGATGGCTTCATCCTTTTCACCAAGCAACGCCAGCACTTCGCCCATGCTGTCCCAGGTGTTCCACGCATCGGGGTACATTTCGATGTTCAGCGCGAACAGGGAGCGGGCAATATCGAAACGTCCTTTGCTGATGAAGCCGTAGCCCATTGCGTTGAGTTCGGACTCTGAAAAATAGTATTCGTCGGCATGGTCGCGTTTCAACGCGCGATAGCGCGCGATGCCCGCGTCGACCCCCTTCTCGGCGATGATATCGAAGATTGCCTGCGAAATCGGTATGCGGGGCTTCGGGGCTTTCATCCCGTGCAACAGCGCGAATGCGGCTTTGGCTATTGCTCCGGCGTCGCCCGTGGTATTGTCCAATGCGGCGATGGTGTACTCGCCCTCAGGCAGATACCAAAGCTGCGCGCTGAAACCGTCGATACCACCGGAATGCAACACGGCGCGCACGCTGTCCTTGCCGGCCATCAGTGTCGTCACCATCAGACCGCAGGCATACGTGCCTTTGACCGGTTTGAGCATGAGTTCCAGCGTCGCGCGCTTGCGGAAGACCTTGCCGGCATGAAGCGCCCGCGTCCATTTCCACAAATCACCCACGGTGGAATAGAGCATCCCCGCGGCGTACGGGACATTGGAATCAACAAAATCGGCACGCGAACGCACCCCCCCGCTGATGGAATATCCCTGAGCGAGTCGCGGGATCACGCGATCGTTGTGATCGTAGCCCGTGTTGTCGAGCCCGAGCGGGCGCAGGATGCGTTCCCGCAACGCATGATCGTAGCGTTGCTTTGTCACCTTCTCGATGATCAGACCCAGGAGATAGTAGTTGGAATTGCTGTACGCGAAAGCACTGCCGGGTTCGAACTCCAGTTTCTCTCTTGAGAACACAGAAGGGAGGGAATCCACCGCGAAATGCTTGCGCTTGAAGTCCCGCTGGAATTCGGGCAGCGAGGTGTAGTTGACTATCCCCGACGTCTGCGTGAGCAATTGGTACACCGTGATACGATCGCCCTGCTCGCGCGGGTAGTTCTGCAGATAGGTCGTGATCGGCGCCTGAAGATCGATGCGCTCCTCCTCGGCGAGCTGAAGAATCAACGCCGCGGTGAACTGCTTGGTGAGGGAGCCGATGCGGAAGCGCGTATCGACGTCATTCGGGATATTCCACTCCTCGACCGCGTTGCCGATGGCGCCGCGATACAGCACCTTGTCGCCCTTGGCCACCAGCGCCGCGCCGCTGAATTGACCCACCTTGCCATATTGCCGGAGTGCGGTATCCATGTCCTTGAGCAACGGTTGCGCGACCGCCACTGATGCGAAGAGCGACAATGGCAGAACAAGCGCGATGATGCGAACGATGGAGGTCATGACAGGATTCCTTCCTCTGTGAATGTGACGTGTTCGTGTTCTCGGGCAATCGGGATGCGGCAGCATCCCCAGAGCTCAGGACACCGCCGCATGGCGATGACAGCTGACAAGGTGATCGTTGACCATGCCCACGGCCTGCATGAAGGCGTAGCAAATGGTGGAGCCGACGAAGGTGAAGCCGCGGCGCTTGAGTTCTTTGCTCATCGCGTCGGACTGCGGCGTGCGCGCGGGGAGCTGCGCGAGCGTTTCCCACGCATTCCGCACGGGACCGCCGCCTGCCACATCCCACAGCCATGCGGCGGGCGAACGCCCCTCGGCCTCGGCCAGCGCGAGCCAGGCGCGGGCGTTGCGCACCGTGGCGGCGATTTTGAGGCGATTGCGAATGATGCCCGGATTGTCGAGCAAAGCGGCCATGCGCGCCTCGTCGAAGGCCACCACGCGCACGGGATCGAAATGCTCGAAAGCCGCGCGGTAATTCTCGCGCTTGCGCAACACGGTGAGCCACGACAGGCCCGCCTGCGCACCTTCGAGGATAAGCATTTCAAAAAGGATGCGTTCATCGTATTGCGGAACGCCCCACTCCTCGTCGTGATAGCGCACATACAGTGGATCGCTCCCGCACCAGGGACAGCGGATGCGTGTATCGTTCATGCGTATTCCTTTCATCGACTGCGACATGGTTCAAACGAATGCATGGAGGAGCGTGTCGGGTGGCAACAGTCACGACGTCGCGAGCTTCGCTAGCGTGTTCGCCGCGATGTTGGCGATTCCCGCATCCCGCGCGGTTCTCGCTCAGCGCTTTTTAATCTCGGCCTCTCCACTCACCGTCCCGAAAATCGTGTAGTTCTTCAAATGCTGATCCGCCTCGAAGCCATTGCCCTGCAAGTACTCCGTGGGCGAGGTGATGGTGACGAAGCGATTACCGCGCACCATTTTCGTAGCGTTTTCCCAGAACAGATACTCCGTGCGCACCACCGTGCCGCTGTCGGAGGTGAACACCACGCGGCCAAAGGCCTCAAGATTCCGCGTGGCGTCGTCCACGCGTCCGCTGTCGGCGGTAAGGCGTGAGGTATGCTGCTGCTGTTTGTCGTAGAAATCCACCACCAGACCCGAGTCGATTATGGTTTCCTGCCGCTGTTGATACATGCGGATATGCCGCGCGCGCAGCACGGCGCGCACCTGGCCGGAATCCGAAAACACCACGCGCGAATTCCAGCTCTCCTGATCCGGTAATTGCTCGGGAGCCGCGATGCCCGGCTTCACTTTCGCACCGCAGGCCGCGATGGTGAGGCCCACGAACAGCACGGCAAGGAACATTCGCACGTTCATTCCCGCGTCCCCGCATCGGAGAACAATCCCGGTTGCGCGGTGGTGTTCCGTGGCATGCTTCCCAGCAGGACGTACCCGGCCGGTGTGAGTTCGCGGCCGCGCGGCGTGCGCTGCACGTACCCCTCCTGAATGAGGTAGGGCTCGTACACTTCCTCGATGGTACCGGGCTCCTCGCCCACGGCGATGGACAGCGTGTTCAACCCCACCGGACCGCCGTTGTATTTCTCCAGCATGGTGGTGAGAATGCGTTTGTCCATATCATCGAGACCGTGCTCGTCCACTTCCAGCGCATTCAGCGCATGATCGGCGATGGCTCGGGTGATTACGCCATCGCCAATGACTTGCGCGAAATCCCGCGCGCGACGCAGCAGGCGATTCGCGATGCGGGGCGTGCCGCGCGAACGCCGCGCGATTTCCGCCGCACCACCCTGTTCGTCGATCGCGATGTCGAGTATGCGCGCCGATCGCAACACGATGCGCGTGAGCTGCGTCACGTCGTAGTAATCGAGGCGATTGGTAATGCCGAAGCGCGCGCGCAACGGCGACGTGAGCAGACCCGCGCGCGTGGTGGCGCCGATGAGGGTGAAGGGCTTGAGTTCGATCTGCACGCTCCGGGCGTTCGGTCCCGTGTCGATCATGATGTCCAGCGTGAAATCCTCCATCGCGGAGTACAGATACTCCTCCACCACGGGTGAAAGACGGTGAATCTCGTCGATGAACAGGGCGTCGCCCTGTTCGAGACTGGTGATGAGGCCCGCAAGGTCGCCCGGTTTGTCCAGCACCGGACCGCTGGTCATTTTGAGCGACGAGCCCATCTCATTCGCGATGATATGGGCGAGCGTGGTTTTCCCCAATCCCGGCGGACCGGTGAGCAGCACATGGTCGAGCGCTTCGCCGCGTTGCCGCGCCGCTTGAATGAAAATGCGCAGGTTGTCGACGATTTGCTGTTGCCCGACAAAATCCTCGAAGCGTGCCGGACGCAAGGTGGCGTCGGGATCGTCGCCGTGGCGGTCGGGCGAAGTATATTCGGATGAACGAGTGGTCATGCGTGTTTTGTGAAAATGGACACAATACTCCTGTCAACGCTCGAACAGCGCGGCGCTGTCCATCAGACGGCTCTCCCCTTCGCCGGTATGCACGGCGTAGGTGCCGCCGGACCAGATGGACGCCGAGCCGTGTTCGCCACGTTTGTTGAGCGCGTAGTATTTCACATTGAACGCGGGCCTCCCCCGCTCGTCGAGCAGGCGGCGCATTTTCGTCTGCGCGGCCACGCGCTTGCAGGCGTACAGGCACGCGTCGGTGGGATGATCGCCCGCGCGCATGCGCTCGACGATGATGGCACTGGCGAGCGAGAGCAGATTGGCTTCGCCTCGCCCGGTGGAGCCAGCCGCGCCGACTTCGTTATCCACATACAGTCCCGCACCGAGTATGGGCGAATCCCCCACGCGACCAGGAATCTTGAACGCCAAGCCGCTGGTGGTGGTGCAGCCCGAAATGTCGCCGCCAGCGCTGCGCACGAGACAGGTAATGGTGCCGGTGGGACGCTCGCGCGGCAGGCCGCGCATGCCGATGTCGCGCGTATCCATATCATGCGGCGGCAGCCAGTCGTCGCTGGTGCTGAGCGATTCCTTCCAGCGCAGCCATTCCTCGCGCGAGGCCTCGGTGAGCAAATCCTCTTCCTTGAAGCCATGCGCCCGCGCGAAGCGCTGCGCGCCCTCGCCCACGATCAGCACATGATCGCTGCGCGTCATCACCACGCGTGCCACCTGTGAGGGATGACGGATATTGCGGAGGGCGGCGACGCCCGCGCCGCGTCCGCTGGGACCGTGCATGACGCAGGAATCGAGTTCCACCACGCCATCCTCGTTCGGAAGGCCACCGTAGCCCACGGTGTTGTCGTTCGGATCGTCTTCCACCAAACCCACTCCCGCCACGGCGGCGTCGAGTGTGTCCGCACCGGCCTGGAGCATTTCGATGGCTTTGGCGGTGGCACCGAGCCCGTTGGCGCTGGATACGGCGAGCGGCAGATTCGATGGTGGCAAGCGGCGGACGGTGCGGGCGAACACCGCATCGCGCGGCGCAAGCACGGTGGCGGCGCCAAGCAGCGCGGCCTTGGATAAAAAGGAGCGGCGAGTGTTCTGTTCTTCGTTCATCAGGTCATCCCCTGGCGTTGGAGCGCCGACAGGCGGTGTACGTCAATCCGTGTAGCCCATGCGGCGCACCCAGTTGCGGTCGTCGCGCCAGCCCTCGCGGATGCGCACGTGGAGATCGAGAAACACCGGGCGGCCGAGGAAGTCCTCCACATCGATGCGCGCCTCGCTGCCGATGGCCTTGATGGCCTGACCGCCCTTGCCGATGAGTATGCGGCGCTGGCTCTCGCGTTCCACGATGATTTCGGCGGAGATGAAATCCTTGTCCTCTCCTTCGCGAAATTCGACGATGTACACCTCGGTGGCGTAGGGCACCTCCTCGCGGAATTGCAGGAAGATTTTTTCCCGAATGATTTCACTCACGAAAAAGCGCTCGCTTTGATCGCTCAACTGATCGTCGGGATACATGGCGGGACCTTCGGGGAGCAGCGCCGCCGTTTCGCGCAGCACCGTGTCGATGCCGTCGAGTTCGAGCGCCGAGACCGGAATGACCGTGGCGAAGGGATAGGCGTCGTACAACTGTTGCATGAGCGGCAGCAGGGCCTTTTTGTACGACACGAGATCCACCTTATTCAGCACGGCGATGACCGGACGGCGCGCCTCGCGAAACAGCGCCGTCAGTCCATCGGGCAGCGACTGTTCCTTCTGCAGGGCACGCGCGGCGTCGATGAGCAGCAGTGTCACATCGCTGTCGCGAATGGCCGTCAAGGCCGCGTTCACCATGGCCTCCTGCAGCACGTAACGTGGCTTGATCAGTCCAGGGGTATCCACGAACAATATTTGCTCGGTTTGCGTCGTGTGAAAGCCAAGGAGTCGCCGGCGCGTAGTCTGCGGCTTGGGTGTGACGATGGAGAGTCGTGTGCCGAGAATGGCGTTGAGCAACGTGGACTTCCCCGCGTTGGGCGCGCCGACGAGGGCGACATAACCGCAGCGGTAGGTGGTCGAGGAGGTGGCGTGATCTGCGTGCATGATTTCCGTGATTCGTAAAAGAAAAACATAGACAGAATCGCGCGGAATAACAATCGCGGTGGCGTATCGCGCCGTATCGCCGCGCATTTCGTAAGTTGCAGCATGCGGCAAGCAAGCTACTCCCCGAAAAAATCGCTTGGTCAACATTTTCTCCACGACATGAACGTGGCGCGGAACATTGTGCGCGCACTCGATCCGCAGCCCGGCGACGTCGTGCTGGAAATCGGTCCAGGTCCCGGCGTACTCACGGCCCTGCTTGTCGAAAGCGGCGCCCGGGTGGTCGCGTTGGATGTGGATATGCGCGCGGTCGAGCATCTACGCGCACGCTTCGCCGCATTGCCCGCGGATGTGCTGGACATTCGCCACGGCGACATTCTCGGCATGGACGCCGCGGCGCTGGCGGCGGAGTACGGTGGCGCGCTGCGCATCATCGGCAATCTGCCGTACAATATCACGAGTCAGATACTTTTCTGGATGTTCGATGCCGGTGCGGCGGTGCGCGACGCGGTGTTCATGATGCAGCGTGAAGTGGCGGACCGGCTGGTGGCGCCTCCGGGCGGCAAGGAGTACGGCATACTCAGCGTATTCACGCAATTGCATTGCGCGGTGCGGCGCTGTTTCCACGTCTCGCCCAATGTGTTTTCGCCACGGCCCGCCGTGTGGTCGAGCGTCGTGGCGTTGCGACGGGAAGACGCGCTGCTGGCAGAAATCAGAAATTATTCGTTCTTTAGAACGTTGGTCAAGGCCACATTCGGCAAGCGGCGAAAAACGCTCGGGCATTCCCTGCGCCTCGCGGGTATCAGCACCGCCTCCTTGCCGCCATCCCGATCCTCCGTGCTGGGCAAACGGCCCGAGCAACTACCGGTGGGGGAATTCATCGAACTCAGCAACGAACTCGAGGGATATGACGCAGCAGCCGATCATGCCGGATGAGGAAGAGCCGTACTTCGACTCCGTCGATGGCGTGCAATCCTCCACCACACTCGCGGATCCCGAGTTGCTCGAGGACATGCGCGAGTTGGTGGCCGCGCATGCGACCGCCGCACTGCTGAATATTCTCGCCGATTTGCGCTCCGCGGATATCGCGGACATTCTCAATCAGCTCCCCGAAGACGACGCGCGCTATCTCTTCGAACTGCTCCCTCCCGAGGAGGCCTCGGAGGTGCTGCTGGATTTGCAGGATTCGATGCGCGAATCCGTCATCGAGGAGCTGACGCCGCATCGCATCTCCGCCATCGTCGAGGAGTTGGACTCGGACGACGCGGTGGACATCATGTCCGAGTTGGACGAGGATGTGGCCGAGCAGGTGCTCGACACACTCGAGCCCGACGATTCGGCCGAGTTGCGTGAACTCCTGGCCTACGGCGAGGACACTGCCGGCGGTTTGATGGCGACGGAATTTCCCGAAGTGCATGTGAGCGGTACCGCGCAGGACGCCATTGAAGCCGTCAGGCGAACCGCGGAGGACACGCCCGACGTGTACGAGGTGTACGCCATCGACGAGGACGGAAAGCTGCGCGGCATCATCGATTTGAAGAACCTTCTGCTCGTGCGCGCTGACACGCTGGTATCCGACATCATGGACAGCGATATCATCAGCGTGCGCACGGATGTGGATCAGGAGGACGTGGCGAATGTGATGCGCAAGTACGATTTGCTCACGTTGCCGGTGGTGGACGAGGAGAATCGTCCTGTGGGCATCATCACCTTCGACGATATTGCCGACGTTATTCACGAGGAAGCGCAGGAAGACATTTCGCGCATGTCGGGTATCATGGACGATACCGACACGAGTTCGTCGATTTGGAACATCTTCCGCGGTCGTCTTCCATGGCTTCTGGTTGGTTTCGCCGGAGAAATTCTCGCAGCGTTCGTGCTGAGCAATTTCGAGGAAGCGATTGGCAAGGTGCTGGCGGCCGCGTTTTTCATTCCCATCATCATGGCGATGGGAGGAAATGCGGGTATACAGGCGTCGTCGATTGTTGTGCGCGGCCTTGCCACCGGTGAACTGGCGCTGAGCAAAACGTTTCGCCGCTTGTTGCGCGAAACGGGCGCGGCGCTGTTGCTGGGGACGGCACTGGGACTGCTGATTTTCCTCGTGGTCTTTCTCTGGTACGGCGATGCGCGCTTTGGTCTCACCGTGGCGCTGGCGTTGCTGGTGGTGATCACCAACGCCACGATTGTGGGTGCCACTGTGCCGCTGATGCTCGACCGCATGAATGTGGATCCTGCGCTGGCCACTGGTCCCTTCATCACCACGTCGAACGATGCGCTGGGTTTGCTGATCTACCTGGGATTCCTCACGCTGATTTACCTCTGATCGTTGCGCATTCTCCCGCTGGCATGTTACATTGAGTGATGCGTTGGCCGTCACGCGTCCACGCAACGCGGTTATACCCACTCCGAAGTCGTTTCCACTCCATGGCGCGCATGCGAAATCGCCAGGGACAGCGGTGCACAGCAACACATGAAGCGCATTCTCGCCGATTACACCGGCATCGATTTTGTCAATACGGTTTTCTTCCTGCTGCTCAGCATGGGCATGCTGGTTTTTGCTTCGCAGATTCCGCAGTGGCCGTTGTATCTCGCGCTCAACGCCGCAGTGCTCATCGCCATCGCCATGTTGGCGCGTTTTGCGGCGAGCCGCGGGCACATCTGGAATTTGCTGCACGGATTTTACATGATGCTGTGCATTCCCATCGCTTTCCGGGAGATGTACCATCTCGTGCCCGCCATTCATCCTGTGGATTACGACCAGGCGCTGATTCACATTGACCGAATGCTGTTTGGTGGCGATCCAACGCATTGGATGATGCGTTGGCGCCATCCCGCGCTCACAGAATTCCTGCAGATCGCGTATGGAAGTTTTTATCTGTTACCGCTGATACTCGCGGTGGATCTCTACCGCATGAAACGGATGCGGGCGTTCAAGACCGTGTTTTTAACCGTGATTCTCGGGTTCTATCTGTCATATTTCGGGTACATCGCCGTGCCGGGCATCGGGCCGCGATTCACGCTGCATGATTTCGAAGCAAAGGACAAGGAACTCCCCGGACTACTCCTCACGCCCGCATTGCGCGCCTACACGAATACGGGCGAAGGAATTCCGCCCGACTCCAACGATCCAGCCGCCGACGTGCAGCGCGATGTGTTTCCAAGTGGACACACACAAATCACGCTGCTGGTAATGGTGCTGGCCTTCCGCTACCGCTCGCACACGCGTTGGTTTCTGCTCGGCATTGGTTCGGCGTTGATTGTGGCCACCGTCTATCTGCGCTACCATTACGTGATCGATTTGCTCGCGGGAACGCTTTTCGCGATACTCACGCTGCAAGTGGCCGCTCTGCTCGATGCGTGGTGGGATAAGCGGAGGAAGCAGTTCTTCCGGCTGTCCTGAATACGGTGTTGGCGGGATTGGGTCGCGGCGGATGTCGGCACTGAGGGCACAGAGGTCGCCGAGGGCACGGAGGAAGGGATGGAGGCGCATTCGGTCAGATGTCCTGCTGTTGCACGCAATGGCGCCGAGATGCGCCATCTGTAGCGATTTATTAATCGCCTCATTGGAGCTTTGGATAGAGCCGCAGGGTTACCCCGAGCCCGTCGCTGTAGCACTCCAACCACAGGACGGGCCGCTTCGATCTCCTCCGTGTTCGTGAGCCCTCCCGGTCCCCAGTCTGATCACCACGCACATCCCCATGCAAAGCGCCAGAACACCGCTTCCGTGTTCTCCGCGACCTCTGTGTTGCACACTGGAGTCATCCATCCTGGCAGTGGTCATTCAGTACAAACGAAAAAACGGGCCGCCGTGATGGCGACCCGTGTTGTGGGGAGCGGGAAACGAGACTCGAACTCGCGACATCAACCTTGGCAAGGTTGCGCTCTACCAACTGAGCTATTCCCGCAGATACCTCGATCAACGAGGTATATAAATCTACGAAAAAATGTCCCTCGATGCAAGAGGGATCGCTTAAAAATCTTCCTTCGTCAGGTTATGTTTGCGCATTTTCTTGACGAAATTCGTGCGTTCCACGCCGAGTTGCTCCGCGGCGCGGGTTTGATTGCCGTTGTTGGCACGCAACGCTTCGATGATCAGCTTTTTCTCGAATTCCTCCACCTGATCCATCAGCGGACGCGTGTCGAT
>JAMIQH010000058.1:0-38826 GCA_035914695.1 Bacteroidota bacterium
CGCCCCCTGGCCCGCGAGCAGAATATTCATGACCGCGCCTCCGCCGCATCGTGTTGCACACCCAACATGGTTTGAAGGAGTAAATCCGCCGCTATACGCACCGGGTCGATCACCGTAATCGCCTCCTCGGTGATGGCTGCTTCGAGAGAGGGATCATCGATACGGACGATCACGGTTTGCACCTTGAACACGCGACGCGCGGCTATGCCCAGCATGATGTTCAAGGTGTCCGTCCGTGTGGCCGCGATGAACAACTGTGCGGATTCCACGCCCGCGTCGCGGAGTATGTCAAGATTCGAGGCGTCGCCACAAATCGTATGGCCGCCGTAGCCCGGCCCGAGCTGTCGAAATGCTTCCGCCGAACGGTCGATCACCACGACAGCATAGCCATCACGGCTCAGTCGCTCGGCGAGAATCGTTCCAAGTTGACCGCAACCGACGATGAGCACCGTGCTCCGTTCCGTTCGCCGCTGCGTGTTCCATTGATCGGTGAGATGCTTGAACAACATGTGTCTACCTCAATGATCGGAAAGAATAATCCCGCCGCGATGCGGGAAGGTTGTGAGTCGATCCAGGTTGCGTTTCGCGGGTCGGTAGGTCGGATCGATGACGCTCGCAGCCCGATAAAAGGTGAATGCGTCGGAATATCTCGCCTGCATTTCGCGAATCGCTCCGAGCAGATTGAAGGGGATGGCGGAATCCGGAATGCGCGCGAGTACCATGCGAAGCAGTTGTTCGGCGCCAATGAGATCGCCGTCCTGCATGCTCCGTGTCGCGTTCTTGAGCAGCTCCGCGGTATCCAACCGTTGCAGGGAGAGGTGCTCGATGTGGTCGTGGACAAAGCGGAGTGCGATGCGAAATTCCTGCACGGTGAATGGCTTGAGCAAAAAGTCCACGGCACCGAGACGCATGGCTTCCACCGCCGTGTGTACATCACCGTGGGCCGTCATGATAACCGCATGGGCGCCCGGGCGATGATCCTGAATCCAGGCCAGCAATTCAAGCCCCTGCATACCGGGAAGGTGCAAATCCACGAATATCAGCGGATGCTCAAATTCCTCGGCGGAACGAACAAACTCCTCACCGGACGAATAACATCGCACCTCCTGTCCATCCAGGGTCAGTAGTTGCGAGATGGATGATCGAATAGCTGCGTCGTCGTCGACGATCAGGTATGGACCTTGTGGCCGCATCTGTCTAACTCCTTTCCATGGGCATGGAGGCAATGGTGAAGGTGAAGGTCGAGCCGTTTCCGGGGACGGAGTCGACCCAAATCGTACCGCCGTGGGCTTTGACAATTTCCTTTGCAATCGCCAATCCAAGACCGGCTCCACCCGCCGAACCGCCGTGTTGAAACTGCACGAAGCGTTCGAAGATTCTGCTCTGGTATTCGTAGGGTATCCCCGGACCCGTATCGCGCACGGTGATTTCCACCATCGCCCCGGCATTCCGCGCATCCATCTGTATGCGCCCGTGTTCCGGTGTATACCGCAGGGCGTTGGATACGAGATTCGTGAGCACCCACGCGATTTTCCCCTGATCCGCCGCGATATCCTCACAGTCGGTGGCGGCGTCCACGATCAGTGTTACATGCTTCATGGCGCATTGCGGTGCGAATATGTCCTGGACCTGCTGAAACAGTCTGTGCACGGAGACGCGCTCCCGGCGAACTTCAATCTTTCCGGCTTCGATGCGGGAGAGATTCAACAAATCCTCAACCAACTCGCGCAGACGCCGGACTTCGGATTTGGCCGTCCGAAGCATTTCCCGTCCCGGCTGCGTCAAGCGCTCGGCGTTGCTTTCTTCGAGCAGGTCGATACTCATGCCGATGCTGGTTACCGGGGTGCGCAACTCATGCGATGCCGCCATGATGAAGTCGCTTTTCAGCTTCTCGATTTCGCGGGCTTTGGTCATGTCGCGCAACACGATGATGGCGCCGAGCGTGGGCTTGGTATCCGACTCCATGAGGGTGAATGTCGCAACCCACGACCGCTCCTTGCTTGATGGGACGATGTCGAAACTTCTTGCTTCGTTGCTGTGGCTCACGGGATCCTCGATCGCCGAGGAGATCGCCCCCAGCAATTCCTCGTCGGGGAGAATACTCGCGAGCGGGCGTTGCACCATCGCTCTGGTGAGCCTCATACCAACGATTCGGGCGGCGGAGGGGTTGAAATTGACGATGCGCATCGTACTGTCGACGAGGATGATACCATCGTCCATGCTGTCCAGAATCGCTTGGGCCTGCCGTCGAGCCGTGTCCGTTTCCTCCATGTTCAACGAGTGAAATCGTGCAAGCTCGGCGGACATTGCATTGAACTCGCGCGCGAGTGCGGCCATCTCGTCTCCGCCACTCGTGGCCAATTGCACATCGTAATGTCCGCGAGAGACGTCGCGTACCGCCGTCAGCAAGCTGTGAAGCGGGGTCGTGAGGCGTTTGGTGAAAATCGCGCCCAGCATGGCAATTGCCACAAGCCCGAGCACGCCAGCGAGAATGGTTGTCCACAGAGCCGTGCGGGTGCGGGTGAGCGCCGAGCTGTTCGCATCGTACATTGTGCGTTCATTCACGTGTCGAAGCGATGAGATGGAGGCGAGTAGCGAATCCGCGGCGGCGAAAAGGTCATTGCGGGCCTTGTCGCTGCCCGAGGTGGCTTCCGCCATACGCGTTCTGAACGTCCGGAATCGTTGCCGTACCTCCGCAATGATTTCCCGCTCGCCGGGCACGGTGATATTGTTTTCCGCACGCGACAGATGCCGGACAAAATCAATCTCCGGATCAGCGGATGCGTCCGTCGTCGCCTTCGCTTCGGGACGCGTGACGGCACGGAGCTGTTGGTGCACCGCCGTGGTCATGGCATCGGCGGCGCAAATACTCCGGTAGTTCTGATAGAGTATGGCGTTGGTCGCATGTCCGAGTGGTGTTATTTGCAAAAGCACCCAGACGAATGTGACCAGGTAGACAATGAAAAAGAGACTGTTCGCGATAATAAGATTCGTGCGCAACGTCATACTGACCTCCGATAAGAGCTGTTGCAAATACCATGCCGTTACGTCAGCGACTCGGAAGAGCGCTTAGAACAACGGAGCAGTGTGCAGAATGCAATACCGCCTTCGTATGCCATGCGGAATGCATTGTTCTCCAATGAGGTGGAGGACGTGCGTGCTGAGAGGGGGTGGTGTGAGTGGGGTGGGCGGAACGGCGACGATGTCAGATGCCGTAAAGCTTTCTTCTTCTCCAGAGTGTCGCCTGGTCGATGCCCAGTATGGCGGCGGCTTCCTGAATGCTCGACGTGGATGCGAGTATGCGTCGAATGTGGAGTTCTTCAAGCTGAGCGAGCGAAATCGCATCCCCGGGTTGCACATCGACGCTCATTCCACCCTCTTGAAGCGCGAGATCCGAGCCACGGACCAGAGGACCCGCGCAGAGAATGACCGCGCGCTCCACAGCGTTGCGAAGCTCGCGCACATTGCCCGGCCAGCGGTGTTGCGCGAGGATGTCGAAGAACGATTCGTCGGCTCCCTGCACGCGCTTTCTGTGTTTATAAGCGAACTCGTGAACGCAGCGCTCCGCGATGTCGCGAATATCCTCCCGTCGCTCGCGCAGCGCGGGCATGCGAATCTCCACGACATTGAGTCGGAAATACAGGTCCTCGCGAAAACGCCCCTCAGCGATCGCGGTGGGAAGATCATGATTCGTTGCCGCAACGATTCGCACATTAGCGTTCCGCGTATGAGGATCCCCGATGCTTTCATATTCGTGATCCTGGAGCAAGCGCAGAAGTTTGGGTTGGAGGTTGCGCGGAAGGTCGGCGATTTCATCGAGAAACAGCGTCCCGGATTCGGCCAGTGCCAATCGACCGGGCGCATTGTCCACCGCTCCGGTGAATGCGCCGCGTCGATGGCCGAAGAGTTCGCTTTCCAGCAATTCACTCGGAATACTCGGGCAGGACACGGTGACGAGCGGGTGCGCGGCCCGCGCGCTCCATCGGTGTATGGCCTGGGCGAGGAGGGATTTCCCGGTGCCGCTTTCGCCGGTGATCAACACGGTGGCGTCGGTTTGCGCCACGGTTTGCGCGGTGTCCAGTACCCGCTGCATCGTGGCGCTCGCGGTGCGGATTTCGCTGCCAGCGCTCCATTCCGAGGTGGGCGGATCGAGCATTTCAAGTTTTCGCTGCAACTCAATCATCGCCGCAATACGGCGGGTGTGCAGTCGAAGCAACGTGGCGTCGAAGGGTTTTTGCAGATAGTCCACCGCGCCGGCTTTCATGCATTCGACAGCGGTTTCCACCGAAGCGTAGGCGGTCATCACAACAATACTCAACCAAGGAGCTTCGTTGAACAAGGCGGGGAGCAGATCTATTCCCGATACATCTTCGAGTCTGAGATCAAGAAACACGAGGTCGTAGCGCCGATGTTGCACTTCGTGCATCGCATCCACTGCGTTCGACGTTCCGTGTACCTCGTGGCCATCGGACTGCAAGCACAGGGTCATCGTTCGTCGAATGCTGATTTCGTCATCGACGATAAGGATTTTCAGGGGGAATGCATTAACGACCGAGGCCATGCGCGTGTCTTCCTGTCGTGATCGATCTCCGTGGCTCGCTTGTCTTCCGAGCGTCAGGAAAAATACGCATTTCCCACATCGCGAGCAGCGCAGTGCAAGGAAGGGAGTGGCGTTCTCCGGGTTGCGGTTCTCTTACTTCTCCCCGCAGCACCCGGGTGTTTTCGCCGGAGCTTCGCTGTGCATGGGAGCGGCTTGTCCCTTTTTCTTCATCATCTCCATGTCGGGACTGAGGAAGGGGATGCCGAGCGAAAGTCCACGCAACACGAAAAGTACTCCGAGCACGAACACTCCCACGGGGATCAGCCGCGTGATGCGCTTGCGCGCCTCGCCCGTGATCCAGCCGCTGGCGTAGGAGGCGATGAGCATCACCGGCAGCGTACCGAGTCCGAAGATCAGCATGTACAACGCTCCGCCCGCCACACTGCCCATGACCAGCGATCCCGCCAGTGCCATGTACACCAATCCGCAGGGGAGGAAACCATTGAGCACGCCGATGGTGAACAACGAACGCGTCGATGCATTGCCCAACAGCGCTCCCATACGGCGCTTGAGTGCGTCCATCATGCGATCATAGCGTCCCGCCGGCAGGACCTTGCGCAGTGCGCTCGCCGGAATGATCACGCTGAGTATCATCAGCGCGCCAGCGACGATGCCCAACCATTGCTGGAAGCCAGCCATGGCGATGCCCTGTCCCAACACACCCGCCACGGCGCCCATCAGCGCGTAGGTCAACGCGCGGCCGAGATTGTAGAGGAGCCGCCCCAGCAGAAAGCGCCCACGGTCCCGTGCGTCGCCGGGGAGCACGAGCACGATGGGGCCGCACATGCCGAGGCAGTGCAAACTTCCCACGGCGCCTATGGCGAAAGCCGACCAAAGCATGTCTGTTCTCCTTTACTGAAGGTATATCCGTTCCTCGAGATAGTATTCCACGCCGCTCTCCGTCCAGGTGAGCTTCACAATCCACTGTCCGCTGTGCAGACCACTGACGGAAATCACCTGCCGTCCCTCGGAATTGAGTTGCAGGGGACGGGTCACATCGCGTGTGGCGTCGGAGATACGGAAGAACTCCACGCTCCCGCCGATGCCGTCGTAGCTCTCGCGCGGGGGAAAACTGAGTATGCAGGTCTTGGCCTCGCGGTCGATGCTGATCACCGGCTTGATGTCCAATTCCTTCGTGCGCTTGCGGGTTTCCATTTTCTCCTGGAAGCGCAGATCCTTCTCGTAATAGTCATCGGTCACCAGATGGTAGTCTTCCTGGCTGATGATGATGGTCAGGCCGATACTCAGGATCAGGAACACGATGATCACGATCGTGATGCCCACTGCCCAGGGATGATAGGTCCGTTTCGCCATGCGTTGCGCCTTTCCTTAGCGCGCGGGGCCCATGAAACCGGTTTCCACCGTTTCCAGCAGACGGTCGCCGCTGTACAGCCCGATGCGGACGGGCGTTTTCATGCCGCCGAGTCGCGCCAACGGCATGTCGATGAAAAAGGCATTTTCAGCCAGACCGGAGGCCTTCGCGAAAATTGTTTGATTACCAACCACCGAGAGCGTCCCGCTGTGATCGATGAGCACGAGTTTCAGCGGGAGGTTCTCGCGTGTTTTATTCACGACCTTGAGTGTGAAGAGGTTGCGCACCGTATCCTCTCCCTGCATGATGTACAGGGTACCGGGCGCGCGCAAAATGGTGGCTTCGATGTCGGTGCGCGACAGGAAGAGGAAGGCGATCACGCCCAGCAGCAGCAACAGCACCACGCTGTAGCCGATGATGCGAGGAGTGACGATGCGCGTGTCGCCGCTTTCGATCGAGCGATGCGAGGCGTAGCGGATGAGTCCGCGCGGATACCCCACCTTGTCCATCACATTGTCACAGGCATCGATGCAGGCGGTGCAGTTCACACATTCGAGCTGCGTGCCGTTGCGGATGTCGATGCCGGTGGGACATACCACCACGCATTGATGGCAGTCCACGCAATGGCCCGCGTCGTCGCGCGCGTCGTCCTTGCGGTATTTCTTCCGCGTCTCGCCGCGCTTGAAATCGTAGGAGATGACCACGGAATTCTCATCGAGCAACACCGATTGCAGGCGACCGTAGGGGCACACCAGCACGCAGGCCTGCTCGCGGAACCAGGAGAACACGAAGAAGAACGCTCCGGAGAACAGCAGCATGGCGATGAAGCCGCCGAGATGCTCGCCGGGTGGCGAGGAGACGATGCGGCCCAGTTCCTCCACACCGATGATGTAGGCCAGGAAAATGTTGCCGATGAAAAAGGACAGCGCGTAGAAAATGCCGAGCTTCAGGGCTTTCTTGGAAATCTTGTCCGGCGTCCAGGGCTGCGCGTTCAAGGCGCGTTGCGCATGCGCATCACCTTCGATGAGATATTCGATTTTGCGGAACACCATTTCCATGAAAATCGTCTGCGGACAAATCCATCCGCAGAAAATGCGCCCGTACACGGCGGTGAACAGAAAGATGGCCACAATGGCGGCGATCATGCTGAGCACGAAGAGGTGGAAATCCTGCGGCCAGAAGGTGATGCCGAAGATGACGAACTTCCGTTCCAGGATGTTGAACAGCAGAAGTTGCTCGCCGTTGACTGTGATGAACGGGGCGCCGAACAGGAAGGCCAGCAGCAGCCAACTCAGATAGCTGCGCCAGCGGTAGAAGCGGCCGCTCGGTTTCTTGGGATAAATCCACCGACGCTTGCCGTGTTCGTCCACCGTGGCGATGCGATCGCGGAAGGTGATTTCTTCGAAGAATTGCTCGACATCGTGCTGCGAACTCATGACAACCCTTTCTCCATAAAGGCCGGAAACACCAGGATATGGAACCGCCGGCGCGGGGCCGGCGGTCTCGCTCACTTCATCAATTCGCCCTGAGGCGCCTTGCCGTTCGGCGGCGAGGTGCCGTGCAGTTTCACCAGCACGAAGCTCGCCATCGCATTGATTTGCTCCGGCGTCATGCTTTTCTCCCACGCCACCATGCCCTTGGCGGGCACGCCCTTGGTGATCACTTTCACCACCTGCGCGATCTTGTTGCCGTGGATCCAGTAATCGTCCGTGAGATTCGGCCCGATGCCACCCTCTCCGGCTTTGCCATGGCAGGCCGCGCATTGCGCATCGAAGAATTTCTTCGCATCGGCGAGCAGGGCGGCGTCGGTGATGGGTTCGGTGATGGTGGGAACGTCCGCCTGCGCGGGCGCGGCGCCGGCGGGCAGGGCGCCTCCGGCGGCCACGTAGGCCTCGAAAATTTCGGGGAAACCCTCACGCAAACTGGCGATCTGCGCGGCGTCGGCGTTGCGCATGGCCTCGAGCATGTCCTTGCGGAATGCGGCGTAGGCCTCGGCGCGTTGCACCGCCTGCATGCGCGGCGTCACGTCCAGATCCTCGGCGGAGACCGGTGTGCGATACGAGCTGAACAACACGCCCTTCGATTCCGGACGCGCGGGTACGTATTCCGGATCCACGTCGCGGAGATACTCCATCGTTTGCAGATCGCCTGTTCCGAACACGTGGAAATGCAGCAAATACACCACACCCATGACGATGGTGATGTAGAAGAGGTTTTTCCACCATCCCGGCAATTCGTTGTCGAATTCGAAAATGCCGTCGTATTCGTGATTGAGCAGTTCGTCCTGATCTTTGTTCTTTTTTGCCATTGCTAATCCTTGTCTTCGGCTGAGGATGCGTGCGTGAGAGTGCCATCGTTCAGCGGCAGCCGCTCCATGCTTTCGGTATACGTGCGACGCAGGAGCAGCACGCGTATCAATATCGCGATGAACGCGATGAAAAACAGTACGGTGGTGACAATGCCCAGGATTTCAAAGGATGAGAAATCCACCAATCGTTTGAACATTCTCTACTCCGTTTTGATATCCGTGCCAAGGCGCTGCAAGTAGGCGATCAATGCGATGATCTCCTTGTTCCACCGCGTCTTGATGCCGGCGGCATCGAGATCCTTGGCAATGGTTTCGGCCTGCGCGCGCAAATCGTCGGCCGCCTTGTTCTCGAAGCCCGGCGCGTACGGCACGCCGATCGAGCGCAATGCGTTGATCTTGGCTTGCAGATTGCTGTAATCCAGATCGTCCTCGATCAGCCAGGGATAGGGTGGCATGATGGAGCCGGGCGACATGGATGTGGGATCGTACATGTGATTGTAATGCCAAGCGTCGGGATACTTCCGCCCCACGCGCTGCAAATCCGGTCCGGTGCGCTTCGAGCCCCAGAGGAAGGGATGGTCGTACACGTACTCGCCCGCTTTGGAATACTCGCCGTAACGCTCGGTTTCACTGCGGAAGGGACGTATCATCTGCGAGTGACAGCCCACGCAACCCTCGCGGATGTAGATGTCGCGTCCCTCCAACTCGAGTGGCGTGTACGGCTTCACGCTGGCAATGGTGGGGATGTTGGAATCCACCACGAACATAGGAATGTTGCCGATGGCCGAACCGATGAGAATGGCCACGGTGGCCAGAATGGTGAATTGCACCGGACGGCTTTCCAGCCAGCGATGACCCCAGTACGTTTTATCGTCATGCGCCATTACCGACTTGAGCGGCGGGGCCTCGGCCTCTTCCTCCGCCTGGAAGGCGCCGCTCTTCGTGGTTTTCACCAGATTGAAAATCATGATCACCGCGCCCACAATGTACAGCGAACCACCCACCGCACGCATGTAATGCATGGGAATGAGCTGCAGCACGGTTTCGAGGAAATTCGGATACTGCAACACGCCGTCGGCCGTGAACTGCTTCCACATCAAGCCCTGCGTGATGCCGCTCCAGTACATGGGGATCACGTAGAAGAGAATGCCGAGCGTGCCGAGCCAGAAATGCCAGTTGGCCATTTTCACGGAATACAATTTCGTTTTCCATAGCCGGGGCACCACCCAGTAGATCATGCCGAAGGTGAGGAAGCCGTTCCAGCCCAACGCGCCGACGTGGACGTGGGCGATGGTCCAATCCGTGAAATGCGACAGCGCGTTCACGCTCTTGATCGAGAGCATCGGTCCCTCGAACGTTGCCATGCCATACGCGGTGATGGCCACGACGAGGAATTTCAGCACGGGATCCTTGCGCACGGTGTCCCAGGCGCCGCGCAGCGTGAGCAAGCCGTTGAGCATGCCACCCCAACTCGGCGCGATGAGCATGATCGAGAACACCGTGCCCAGCGACTGCGCCCAATCCGGCGTGCTGGAATACAGCAGGTGATGCGGTCCCGCCCAGATGTAGATGAAAATCAGCGCCCAGAAATGGATGATGGACAGCTTGTACGAATACACCGGCCGATTGGACGCCTTGGGGATGAAGTAGTACATCAACCCGAGATAGGGCGTGGTGAGGAAAAAAGCCACGGCGTTGTGCCCATACCACCACTGCACCAGCGCGTCCTGCACTCCCGCGTAAATCGAGTAGCTCTTCGTGAGCGTCACCGGTACTTCCATCGAATTGACGATGTGCAGCACGGCCACGGTGACGAAGGTGGAGATGTAGAACCATATCGCCACGTACATGTGCTTTTCGCGGCGCTTGAGAATGGTGCCGATCATGTTCCACCCCCACACCACCCAGATGGCGGCGATGGCGATGTCGATGGGCCATTCGAGTTCAGCGTATTCCTTCGAGGTGGTGAAGCCCGCGAACAGCGACAGCGCCGCCGCCACGATGATGAGCTGCCAGCCCCAGAAGTGGATTTTCGAGAGAAGATCGCTGAAATTGCGCGTCTTCAACAGGCGCTGGATCGAGTAGTAGTACCCGAAGAAAATGCCATTGCCCACGAAGGCGAAGATCACGGCATTGGTGTGTATCGGCCGCAGACGTCCGAAGGTGAGCGCGGGACTGAGATTCAATCCCGGAATCGGTAGCTGTAACGCCGCTGTGAGGCCGACGAGGAATCCGACGATTCCCCAGAATACCGTTGCGAAAAGGAACAATCGCACGATCTGGTTGTCGTAACGGAATTTTTCAACGTCCATGCAAACGGTCTCCTTTACTGCATATGTTCTGTTTCGTCTCGATCGCTTTGCTCCGACGGCCCGCGGCTTGCCTCGGGGCGCGTGCCGTCGTCGAACAGCATGCGCATCGATGGCGTGACCTTGTCGTCGTATTGCCCGCTGCGCACCGCCCAGAGATACAGGGCCAGAAAAATCAGCGCCACGAGCAGACTGAAGCCGATAAGGATGAACATGACGTGCATGTCAGCGCAACCCTCTCCGGCGTGCCGACCAGCGCGTGAGCACGGTGGTGAATACCACGACGCTCACCGAACTGACGGGCATGAGTATCGCCGAAACGAGCGGTGTGAGCAGACCCGCCACGGCGAAGGACAATCCGACAATGTTGTAGGCGATCGACATCACAAAGCTGGCCTTGACAATGCGCACACTGCCGCGCGCGAATTCCAGCAGACGGTCGAACGCCGGGAAATACTCCGCCGCGAGTATGCCATCGCAAGCGGGCGAAAAGGTGTTGATATCTTCCGAAAGCGAAATACCCACGTCGGCGGCCTTCAGCGCGCCGGCGTCATTCAGTCCGTCGCCCATCATCAGCACATGCCGCCCCTCGGCGCGCAGTTGCTCGACGTGCCGCAGCTTGTCGGCTGGTGTTTGCTGGAAGCGCATGGGCACATCGTCGCCGAACACATCGCGCAGCGCCTCTTCCTCGCGCGGGGAGTCGCCGGAGAGTATGCCCAACGCATACCGCGGCCGCAGCGCGACGACGAGTTCCTCGAGTCCGTTCCGGTACACGTTCGGTACGGTGAAATGCCCGCGCGCATGACCGTCGATGGACAGGTACACCGCCGTGGTGCTGGCCGCGGCAGCGCTCGCGCCATCGCGCCATGCCCAGCCCGACGAACCGATCATCACGCGCTTCCCGCGCACCTGGCCTTCGATGCCATGACCCGGCACTTCCCGGTATTCGTCCACGTCGTGCGTTTCCTCGGCCGCGACGGCGGCAAAAAGCTGGCGGCTGAGCGGGTGCGTGCTCTGGCGGAGCAGCGATTTGACGAGCACGCGTTCGTCCTCGTTCAATGCCGATCCATGAAAATGCACCGCCGATCCACTGGCGCGTGTGAGCGTGCCGGTTTTGTCGAAAACGATGGTGTCGATGTGCGAAAGCAATTCCACCGTGTCGGTGTTCTTCACGTACAGCCCGTTGTTGCCGTACACGCGCTGCGCCGAGCCGAGGGCGAACGGGGAGGACAGCGCCAGAGCGCAGGGACAGGCCACGATGAGCACGGAGGTGAGTACGAAGATGGCCTCGGCGGGATCGATGATCCACCACATGATCGCGGACAGCAGGGCGATGCTGAGCACCACCGCGGTGAAACGCGCGCTGATGCGGTCCACCAGTTCGCTGAGCGGAGCGCGGCGCTGCTTGGTGAACACGTCATTGTTCCACAGCCGCGTGAGATAGCTCTGCTCGACTTCCTTGACCACTTCAAGTTCAATCAACTGGCCCACTTGCCGACCACCGGCGTGAATGCGGTCGCCGCTGTGCTTGCGCAGCAAATCCGATTCGCCGGTCACGAAGCTGTAGTCGATGTTGGCCTCGCCGCGCAGCAGCACGGCATCGGCCGGAATCAACTCCTGATTGCGCACCACGATGCGGTCGCCCACACGCAGCCGGGTGAGGGGGATGGTGGTTTCGTGGCCCTGCTCCTTCACCGCGACGGAAAGCGGGAAGTACGAGCGGAAATCCCGGTCGAAAGAAAGCGCATCGTAGGTCTTTTTTTGAAATATCTTGCCAATCAGCAGGAAAAACACCAAGCCCGTGAACGAGTCCAGATACCCCGGTCCCGTGCCGCTCAGAATATCGTAGGCGCTGCGCAAAAACAGCATGCCGATGCCGATCGACAGTGGCACGTCGATGTTGAGAAAACGCTGCCGCAATCCCGCCCAGGCGGATTGGAAATACTCGAGGGCGCTGTAGAAAAACACCGGCAGGGACAGCGCCAGATTCAGATAGCGGAACACCATCTCAAAGGTGGGGTCCACCCGTCCATCTCCGGCGAGATACTCGGGAAAACTCATCAGCATCACATTGCCGAAGGCGAAACCCGCCACGCCGATTTTGTAGTACAGCTTGCGATTGCCTGTGTCGCGCCGTTTCTCGGCCAGACTTTGCAAACTGATCAGCGGCTCGTAGCCCACCGAGGCAAGCAGCATCACCACATCGCGCACACGCATGCGCTCGCCGTGCCAGGTGACGGTCACTTCCTTGCGGGGGAAATTCACGCGTGAGGAAATCACCCCCTCGTCGAGCGAACGCAGGCGCTCGAGCAACCAGACGCAGGAACTGCAATGCATTTGCGGAATGGAGAATGTGGCCTGGCGGCGGTCGCCATCGCTGAAATCCAGCAATTGCCGCTCCACATCCGCATCGTCGAGGTAGGCGTAGCGTCGGCCGTAGGTTTGATCCTTCGGACTCCTTCCGCGCACGCCCTGATCGATGGCGTAGTAATCGCAGAGTTCCTTTTCATGCAGCAGCTCGTACACGGTTTTGCAACCGTTGCAGCAAAACAGCTTTTCGCCCAACGCGATGTCCGTGTCATGACACGGATCTCCGCAATGGAAGCAGGTCGGCTTCCCATCGGAGCCGACCGACTGCCCGGAAAATCGCAATGGACGTGGTTCGATCATCGTCGCAAACTTTCCCGCGCCCGCTTACACGCGATGCGCGATGGAATCCTCCAGTTTCGGATCGCGAACGGGAATCGCCGCGTTGGCCGTGTAACGCAGCCAGAACAGCCACAGCACCAATCCGCCAATTCCAGCCAGCGCCGTGACATCCATCCACGACGGAAGCGGGGAAGTCGCCTGGAACGTGGGCATCACGATCCAGTACATGTCCACCGCGTGCATCACGAGAATGAGCAACGCGATGCCGCGCAGCACGGCTTCGGTGCGCTTCATGCGGTAGAACAGCAGCGTGAGGAAGGGCACGGCGAAATGCAGCAGGATGAGCAGTACGCTCACCAGCCACCAGCCGTTGTCCCAGCGCGCGAGATACCACACCGTTTCCTCGGGAATGTTGGCGTACCAGATCAGGTAGTACTGCGACCCGCCGATGTACGCCCAGAACACGGTGAACGCGAAGAGCAGGCGCCCGAAATCGTGGTAATGTTCGATGCTCACTTCGCGAACCAGCACGCCCTGCTTTTTCAACCATTGAAACAGCAATGTCAACAAGGCCAGCGCGGAGAGAAAGCCGCCCACGAACACGTACACACCGAAAATGGTGGAGTACCAATGCGGCTCGAGACTCATCAGCCAGTCGAAGGCAGCGAACGTAACGCTGAATGCGAAGAGGAACAAGCCCGCCGCGCTCAGCTTGCGCAGACGCAACGTGCGCGCGGGATCACCGTCCGCGTCCTGCGCCACCGACTCGCGCAGCAGCAACCAGCCCAGCACGATCCAGATGGCGAAAAACACCACCGCGCGTCCGATGAAAAAGCCGAGATTCAAATACGGCGATTTCCATTGTAAAATGCTGTCCGTGGCCACAGCGTCGGTGTGCGACCAGTGGAACAGCGTATGTGCTCCCAAAGCCACCGGCACGAAAAAGAGCAGGAGCAGCGGAAACACCTGGCTCAGCGCCTCCGCCGCGCGGCGTGTCACCACGCTCCATACGGCGCCCGTGGCATGCTGCAACATGACGAAGAACAGCGCGCCGAGGGCGATGGTCGTCCACATGGCGAAGGCCATCAGCCAGGAGGTGATGAACTGTCGGCTGTCGACGAAATACCCGACAATGCTCAGGACCAGTCCAACGGCTCCCACCGCCAGTGCGATGCTGCCGAAGCGTCCTTTATTCGTGAACGTGTAGCGTGTCGTATCGATTGCTGCCATGATGTTTCGCGTCTGGTTACTGTTGAGCCGTGGTCGGGGTGGTCGCGGGCGCGCCTGCCGGCGGCGCCACGGGCGAGGTGGCCTGCAGGTGACGCACATGCGCCACGATGCTCCAGCGGTCGCGCACCGGAATCTGCTGCCTGTACGACGGCATGTTGCGTATGCCGTTGGAAATCACTTCGAACAGCGCGCCGTCGCTCAAATCGCGAATGCGCTGCTCCATCAGATTGTTGGGCGGAATCGGGTACTTGTACTTCATGATGTTGCCCTTGCCATCGCCGGCAATGCCGTGACAGGGCGAGCAGTAAATCATGAAGCGCTCGCTGCCGCGCGCTTTCACCGCGCCATCGACGGCGAAGGGTATGCGCGCCACAAAACTCGAATCGGCCAGGCGTCCAGTGTTGTAGCCCTTGTCCTCGCGGAGCTGTCCGCGCGCCACCGTGCCCGCGGGAGGCGTGCGCATGGCTGCACCGTCGGCGAAAAACTCGCTGCCGCGCTGGGCCACGTACTTCTCCTGCGTGTCCATGTTGGGATTCGGATGAATGGGCGGATCCTCGCTGATCATGCCGCGGCATCCCGCCAGCAATGCGAGCGCCGCCGTCGCGGCGATGAGGGGAAGGGGAATGCTGCGCCTCATGCGTCACCTCGTATCACTTCGATGTTGCTCGCGCCGATGGACTCGAGAAAGGCGCGCGTCTTCGCTTCGTCGAAACCCGGATCCTCGGCCTCGATGCTCACCATGAAACCGTCGTCCGAGACTTTCGCGAAGCGATCCGAATAGAACAGCGGATGGTGCAGGCGCGGCAGTCGGTTGAGCCGCAGCATGCCGAACACCGCGCCGAAGGCGCCGAACAACACGAACAGCGCAAACGTGATGATGATGAAGGCCTGCCAACTGAAGAATTCCTTGCCGCTGATCACCAGCGGATACGCGCTGGTAGCCACCCAGGTCTGCAACGAAAAACCCACGACCGCGCCAAGCAGCGCCATGCCGCCCACGATGAAACCCACGTTCGAACGCCCCAGTCCCATGGCCTCGTCCATGCCGTGGATGGGGAAGGGCGAATGGCAATCGAACTTCGCGTAGCCCGCTTCGCGTATGCGCCGCGCGGCCTCCATCAATGCGGCGGGAGAGGAAAACTCCGCCAGTATCCCATGCGTGGTCATGCGGCACCTCCTTCATGCCCCTCGGCATGCGCATGCGTGTGGCCGTGATGCGGATCGGCCTCGGGCAACACACCCTTGACCTCGCTCATGGATATCAACGGCAGGAAACGCAGGAAAAGCAGGAACAGGGTGAAAAACAATCCGAAACTTCCGGCGAAGGTCAGGACGTCCCAGGTCGTGGGCGAGTAGTAATCCCAGGAACTCGGGAGGAAATCCCGCGACAGCGAGGTCACCGTGATCACGAAACGCTCGAACCACATGCCGATGTTGACGAAAATGGAGAGAATGAACATCATCGGAATGCTGCGGCGAATCTTGCGGAACCAGAACAACTGCGGCGTGATCACATTGCACAGGAACATGATCCAGTACGCCCAGGCGTAATTGCCGAAGCCGCGGTTGACGAAGGCGAACACCTCGTAGATATTCCCGCTGTACCAGGCGATGAAGAACTCCATGATGTAGGCGTACCCCACCATGCTGCCCGTGACGAGAATGATCTTGTTCATTTTCTCGAAATGATCGATCGTGATCAGATTCTCGAGCTTGAACACCTTGCGCGCGATGATGGCCAGCGACAGCACCATGGCGAAGCCCGAGAAAATGGCGCCCGCGACGAAGTACGGCGGGAAAATGGTGGTGTGCCAACCGGGAATCAGACTGGTGGCGAAATCCGTGCTCACCACCGAGTGTACCGACAGCACCAGAGGCGTGGCCAGACCCGCGAGCATCAGATACGCCAGTTCGTAATTGCGCCACTGGCGGTTCGCTCCGCGCCAGCCCAGGGCCAGCGCGCCGTACACCACCTTCTTCACCTTGCTCACCGCGCGGTCGCGGAAGGTGGCCAGATCGGGAATCAGCCCGACAAACCAGAACAGGAAACTGACGGTGAAATACGTGCCGACGGCGAACACGTCCCACAGCAGCGGACTGCGGAAGTTCGGCCACATTTCCATCTGATTCGGCAGCGGAAACATGTAGTAGGCAATCCAGATGCGGCCCACGTGTATGGCGGGAAAAATGCCCGCGCAAATCACCGCCACGATGGTCATGGCCTCGGCGAAGCGGTTGATGGCGGTGCGCCACCGTTGCCGCAACAGGAAGAGGATGGCCGAGATCAACGTGCCCGCGTGGCCAATGCCTACCCAGAACACGAAGTTCACAATGGCCCAACCCCAACCCACGGGATTGTTCAATCCCCAGATGCCCGTACCCTCGTACACAAGCCAGCCGATCGAACCGACGAGAACGAGTACGCCCGACAGCGCCAGGAAGAACAGGATCCACCAGAGCTGCGGGGTTTTGGTTTCGACAATGCCGCTGACTTTTTCCGTGATGCCGTGGAAGCCCAGCCCGCCTTGCACCAGCGGCGGATCATCCAGGACGGCAGACGCCGCTGCCGATTTCGTTGTTGTTGTGTTCACACTCACGTTGCTTCTGCGTGTTGGTGGTGTATGGCAATTATTTCAAATCGATGTTCCAAACGGCGACCCGGTTCAGACGGGGCGCTTGTCTTCCAGGGCGGGATTCGGGTTGCGAATCTTCGCCAGGAAGGTGGTGCGCGGACGCAGGTTCAATTCGCCCAGCAGCGCGTAGTTGCGCGGCGATTCCTTGGCCTTCGCCACGGCGCTTCCTCGGTCGAGAATGTCGCCGAAGCTGATTGCCTGCGTGGGACAGGCCTGCTGACAGGCCGACTGCACGTCGCCATCCTTCAGCGCGCGTCCGTCCAGCTTGGCCGCGATCTTGCCGCGCTCGATGCGCTGCGTGCAGTACGTGCACTTCTCCATCACGCCACGGAAACGCACCGACACGTCGGGATTCTGCGCGCTCTTCATGATCTCGGGCAGTTTGCCGGTGTAATTCAGGAAATTGAAGCGCCGCACCTTGTACGGGCAGTTGTTCGAGCAATAACGCGTGCCGATGCAGCGGTTGTAGGTCATCACGTTCAGACCTTCCTCATCGTGTGTCGTGGCGGCCACGGGACATACCTGCTCGCACGGCGCCATTTCACAATGATGGCATGCCACCGGCATGACGCGCACGCCCGGTTCGTCCTCGTCGCCCTTGTAGTAACGGTCGATGCGAATCCAGTGCATCTCGCGCCCGTTGAGTACCTGCTCCTTGCCCACGACGGGTATGTTGTTCTCGCTCTGGCAAGCGATGGTGCAGGCCCCGCAACCGATGCAGGCGTTGAGGTCGATGCTCATTCCCCACTGGGGATTGTCTCCGTACTCATGCTCTTTCCACATGCTGCGCAGTTGCGGCATGTGCACGATATGCTCGGCGAAATGCGGATCCTTGCGATATTCCTCGATCGTGCCTTCGCGCAGCAACATGGGTACGCGTTCGCGCACGCCCTCGCGCGCCATGCGTTCGGTGTCGAGGCCGTGATGGTCCTGCACGCAGGCCAGTGCGTGTGTGCCGAAGGGCGGACTGACCCGCGCACCGCGCGCCACATACGGGTACTTCGTCCCGCGTATGCGATAGGCGTTGAATCCCACACCCGATCCCACGCGGCCGGCCTTGCGCCTTCCGTAGCCGAGAAGCACGGTGATGGAATACTCGGCCTGCCCCGGCATCATCCACACGGGCATGGGCGTCTCGCGACCGCCCACCTTGATGCGCACGAGGTCGCCATCCTTCAGTCCAAGTGCCTCAGCAGTTGCGCGGCTCATCAGGGCCGCGTTGTCCCAGGTCAGTTTGGTGACGGGATCGGGGAATTCCTGCAACCAGGCGTTGTTCGCGAAGCGGCCGTCATGCACGGTGGGGGAGAGGCGGAACACCACCTCCATGTCGCCACGCGATGGCGCGCTCTGATTGAAATGCTTCGTTTCCACCGCCGCTGCCACCGCCGCATTGTTGGGCGCGGGAGCCACGGGCGGAATGTCCTCCATGCGCGACCCGTCGTGCAGCAACGAGCGCCACGCGTCGTCCGACAGCGCTTTCCAGGTGGCGCGCACGATGTCGCCGTCCTTGTCGAGTGTGCCGGTGCAGAGCAGCGAGAGCAATTGCGCATCGGCGATGCCGTCGTCGAACAGCGGTGCGATCAGGGGCTGAATCACACCGAGGCGGCCGTCCGCGAAGGACACGTCGCCCCAGCTTTCCAGATAGTGCCGCCGCGGCAGATGCCAGGTGCAGGCCGAGGAGGTTTCGTCGACCGCGAGCGAGCAATGCACGCTGCTGCCGGCGCTTTCCAGCGCGGTGCGGAATTCGAGATCGGCGGGCATGGTGAACACCGGATTTCCGCCGAGCATGAGCAGCATTTGCACTTTCGATTCCTTCAATGCTGTCATCAGGGCGGGCAGTGCGGCGTCGTCGGCAAAGCGTGTGTGCCGCGGTGCCACGTAGCGCACCGTGGCGCCGGTGTTGCCCAGCGCGTGATTGAGCGCTGCCACCACCGCGTGCACGGAAGCGTGCTGACCGCGACCCGCCACGAGCAGCGACCGCCCGCGATGCGCCGCGAGATCCTTGGCCACGGCCGAAATCCAGGCGGCGTCCACATCCTTTGGAGCGGGCAGTTTGCCGAGCAACTCGCCGGGTACGGCCACGCCGTTGGCGGCGAGTTCCCGCGCGAGCGCGGCGAGCACCGCCGGTATGCGGGAGGCGGCGACGCGCAGGCGATGATCCGCCATGGCGGCGCTCTGCGTCAGGCCGCTCTCCGCAAGGTAGAAGCGGTTCATGCGCTTGGCGTCCTCGTCCACGGCCCGTCCACGCGTGAAGGCGCGGGCGTGCTCGAAGGCGCCGCGTTCGGTGCCGAACACATCGGCGTCGAGGGCGAGGAGCACATCCACGGCGCCAAAATCGTAGTCCGCAACCAGCGGTGTGCCGAAGGCCAGGGCGTGGCCGTCGAGTATCGCGCGATCCGACACGGCCTCGTGCGTCACCACCATCGCCTTCGGGAACGTGGTAGTGAACAGCTCCAGCAGGCGCGAGAGTGTGGGCGAAGCGAAGGATTCGGTGAGGAGCACCAGGCCCTCGCCGGCATTTTTCACAAACTCCTCGCGGCGGATTTTCCAGAAATCCGCGAAGGCGCCCACCGTGCTTGCTTCGCCCGTGCGCAGCGCATGCATGGAGCGATCGGGATCGTACAGGCCCAGAATGGAGGCGTGCGCCCACACGCTGGCCGAGTTGCCGATGGGCGAGGCCAGCGCGTTGCCCATGATCTTGAACGGCCGACCTTCGCGCGTCTCCACGAGCAGCGCCTCGCTTTCCGTGCCCAGCGGCATGCTGGTGGCGTAATGCAGACTGTTGCCCGGCGTGATGTCCTCGGGACGCGATACGTACGGCACGATATGGTCCTCGGGACGGCGGCAGCTGGTCAGGCCCGCGAGGGCCATGGATGCGCCCATGATGCCGAGAAAACTGCGCCGGTCGATACCGCGCGCGTCCGGCGGTTCGGTGACGAATTCATTCCGGACCAGCACCTGATACTCCGGGGTGTTGTCCCGGTCGCGGCGGCTGAGCCAGTATTCTTTCTTGTGTGATGTGGCGACAGGTAACCGATTCTTCATCGATGGCATCCCGAACAGGTTTCAGGGGGATTGAGCTTGAGCGAGGATTTAATGGCGGCCGCCCGTGCGGGCTGATCGTCCGGTGGCTGCCAGCCCATGACGGTGATGGCCTCCTGCGGGCGTAAATGCTGATCCGGGTTGCGGTGACATTCGAGGCACCAGCCCATGCTCAGGGGCTTGTCAAGGGAAACGACTTCCATGGCGGCAATGTCGCCGTGGCAGCTTTCGCAACCCACGCCCGCGCGTAAATGCGCGCTGTGGTCGAAGTACGCGTAGTCCGGCACCTTGTGAATGCGCACCCAGTGCAGGGGCGTGCCCTTCTCCCAGCTCTCGCGGACGGGGGCGAGCTTCTCGCTCTCGGGCTTGATCAGGGTGTGGCAGTTCATGCAGGTCTGTGTCGGTGGTACCATCGCCACGGGCGAGACTTCAACACCGACATGGCAGTAGCGGCAGTCCAAGCCCAGCTCCCCGACATGCAGTTTGTGACTGTAGGGCACCGGTTGTTGCGGGGCGTAACCCACGTCCGTGAACCAGGGTGACCAATAGTACCAGATTCCCGCCACCAGCAGGATCACGAGAATTCCCCCGGAAAGTGCGATTTTCCCCGGCAGGGAATTGGTCCACTTTGGGAAGATTTGCGCCAAAGCTTATCCTCTTTCTCTAGATTATGGAGAGTTCGATATCAAATCCACAAACGCGTTGCATTCCGAATGTTCGACGCGGGCTCGAAGGGTCCGCCTGAGATAAAGATAGAGCAGTCTTTATTGCTGACCAATTTAGGGTGTTTTCTCCAAATTACCAAATACAGTCGCGGTGCGGTATTGCCGCCACGGCTGGGAGCCCTCCCGTCGTCCGCGCGGGAGTATTGGTGGACCACGCCGGATTCGTTCCCGCATGGAATTTTCTCGTCTTGCACAGGAAAAACACTTGCATTTCCAATTCCTTAGCGCGAATTTGCACGCGTATTTCTCCCCGAGGTTTGGATGTGCGTGCCTGTTCGTTGCCCACGAGCCTTGCCTGTTGGGAGGGTCGTGCTGCGAACCTCGCGCACGTGTCCCGTACACGGAAGACATGTGACGCGTGTGTTGGCGGAAAACGTCGCACCATCGCGGCGTATCGGAACACAGTTGTGTGCCATTGAGGTGTTCCCGATCTGTTTTCTGCAATGGCATGTCACAAGTTCAAGGTCAGTGGTATGAACATCTACGTCGGAAACCTTTCCTACCAAATGTCGGACGACGAACTCCGCGCCGCGTTCGAAGTGTACGGTCAGGTCAGCAGCGCTCGCGTTATTCAGGACAGGGAGACAGGCCGCTCCAAGGGCTTCGGCTTTGTCGAAATGCCCAACGATGACGAGGCGGAAGAGGCCATCAAGGCACTCGACAACGCCCAGCTCGGTGGCCGCAACCTCAAGGTGAATCAGGCGCGTCCCCGCGAAGCGGCTCCCAACAACCGGTCACGCTATTGACCCATTGCGTCTGATTCCCTTCGCCGCACCGGCGCGTTCGGTGCTGACAACCCGGTAACCATTGGCGTCCCGTGTATGCGGGACGCTTTCTGTGCTGTACCCGGACCGGCGCGGATGAAGTGTCATCACTGTTGTACCGGCCGCGCATCGTGGCCAGTCCGTCACCACATACTCTTTTCCGAAAATGCAGTGAGGTGAGCCATGGAGGATTTCCAACTGCAACTACGCGTCGACGAACTGCAGCGTCGCTGTGACACGCTGGAGTCCGAGTTGCGTGCAATGCGCGAACAGCCGCCGCGGCGCTCGTCCGCAGACGCGGAGAGCATCGCCACGCTCGAACGCAGCATGCGCGAATTGAACGGGCGCGTGGATGCCATGCCCGCGTTGCCGCAAACAAAATTGCTCAGCGGCAGCTTCATGACCCGCGCTTTTGCGGTGTTCGGTCACTACCTCGTGGCGAGTCTGGTGATCCTGCTGCCGCTGTATCTTTTGATCTTCGCCATCGTATTCATGTGGATCATGATGATCGGGCAAATGTGAACGCGGCGCGTTGCGCGAATTCGCACGCACGCGCGTAGAGTCCCGCCCATCGTTGTTTCCATCACTCCACGAAAGGGCATAGCCTTGTTTATCGGACATTTCGGTGCCGGCCTCGCTGCGGGGGCGTACTCCGCCGATACCGCGCGTTCTTCACGTCCTTCCCTCGGCACCTTGATCATGGCGGCGCAGTGGATCGATCTCATCTGGCCGCTGTTGCTGCTGCTCGGGCTCGAGCGCGTGGCCATCGATCCCGGCAATACCGTTCTCACTCCGTTGGATTTCCAACATTACCCCTGGTCGCACAGCATGCTGGCGGTGCTGGGTTGGTCCGTCCTGCTCGGTGGTGCGCACTACGCACGAAAGAAATCTCTTCCCGACGCCGCTCTCATCGGCGGACTGGTGTTCAGCCACTGGTTGCTGGATTTGCTGGTCCACCGGCCGGACCTCCCCTTGCTTCCCGGCACCGATCTCTTCGTGGGTTTCGGTTTGTGGAATCACCCCGTCCTCGCCATCACTCTCGAAGTGCTGCTGTTCACCGCAGGTGTGATCTGGTACGCGCGCCGCACGCGGGCCACGAGCAAGGCGGGTCACTGGTCGCTCTGGAGCATGGTGGTCTTTCTCGCTCTCATTCACGTGTCCAACCTCGCCTCCCCGCCACCACCCGACACACACGCCATCGGCTACGTCGGCCTTGCGCAATGGCTTTTCGTCGCCTGGGGCTACTGGATTTCCCGCACCCGTATCGGGGAAAGTAACGCGTAAGTATCGCCAACGCAGAGCACACGGAGCGCTTCGCGGGAACACAGAGTACACAGAGCGCTTCGCGAACACTGAGGGCCCGGAGGGATCGCGGCTTTGCGTCTCTGCGTCCTTGCGTTGGCTCGATTGCGGCGGCGCGCACGATTCGAGCGGAAGGGCACCCTCAAACAGTCCTCTGCGCCCTCTGCGCTCTCCGCGTTCTGGTATATGTATTCCGCACCTCGCGGCTCGCTGGCTCGCGTAACACCTTGCTCCCCTCCGCAATTGCTCCTATCTTAACAATTCGGGTTTTGCGCTGTTTTTCTCAATCCCAGATCTTCATGATGTCACGCACACCGCGCCGTATCCCCTCGTTCATTGCCGGACTCTTCGTGTTGCTTGCTATCGTGCCTGCGTTGCGCGCGCAGGTGGACAGCGTGGCCGAATTCGGATCGACCACCGCGCCCGTGTCGACGCCGTACCCGAGTGGGTCCGATGTGGACACCACCTACCTGTACGAGGACTTCACCGTGTTCACCTTGCGCTCGAAGGTCGCCGGACATCCCGTGCCTTTCGAGGGCTACGATCCCTGTTGCAGCGATGTGCGGTGGGGACGCGCCGCCGCGGTCGGAGGCGTGCTGACGGTGTTGGTCACCGGCATACACATTTACCAGCAAAACGCCTGGTGGAAGGATCAGCGCACGTCCTTCCATTTTGTGAACGACCCCGAGTACGCGCTCAATGTCGACAAGGCCGGGCATGTGCTCGGCGGTGCGTTCGGGAGTTTTCTGGGACAGAAATCGCTCGAATGGTCCGGTTTCTCCCGCGACGCTTCCGTGTGGGGCGGTTTCGCCATGGGGGCGCTGTTCGAGTTGTACGTGGAGTTCGAGGATGGCTTCGCGCGCGACTGGGGTTTCTCGCCGGGCGATGCCATCGCCGATGTGGCGGGCGCGCTGTGGCCCGTGGCGCAGGCCTATGTGCCCTACGCCGAACACATTCAACCGAAATTTTCCTACTGGCCTTCCAAGGCGCTGCGCGACGGCACGCACAAGGGGAACGCCATCGATGATTACGAGGGGCAAACGTATTGGCTGGGGCTGCACGTGGAGGGACTGCTGCCAAGCTCGCTCAAACCCTATTGGCCCGACTGGTTGGGTATCGCCGTGGGCGTGAGCATTCGCGACATGGAGCAATGGGACAACCGCACGCGCAATGTCATCCTCGCGCTGGATTACGATATGACGAAACTGCCCGGCGACGGTTGGTTCCTGCACGCGTTGAAACAGGCGCTCAATTACATTCACTTTCCGGCGCCCGCAATTCGGATTTCACCGAATTACGTGGCGTACGGTTTGTATTTCTGATCGGAAAACGCGGCGTGTCCATCGAACTCAGTATCGTCATTCCCACTCTGCAGGAAGCAAAGCTGCTGCCCGATTTTCTCGCGCGCTTCGACCGCACCGTGCTCGAGCGGCATGGCGCCGAAGTGATTGTCAGCGACGGCGGCAGTGAAGACGACACCGTCGGCATTGCCGAGCGCTGGGGCGCAACGGTGGTGCGACACGAGGGTGCGCATCGGCAGACCATTGCCGAAGGGCGCAATGCCGGGGCCGCCATAGCCCGCGGACGCATTCTCGTATTTCTCAACGCCGACGTGCGCCTGGACGATGTCGACCGCTTTCTCGCCATCGTACCCAAGGTGCTGGCCCGCGAGGGTGTGGTGGCGGCCACGGCCGAGGTGCAGGTGTTTCCCGAAGAAGAGCGCTTGTCCGACCGTGCGTTTCACTTCGTGCACAACGCCTATGTGCGCTTTCTCAACCTCATCGGTGAGGGAATGGGGCGTGGTGAATGCCAGGTGTTGACGCGGGCGGTGTTCGATCGCGTGGGTGGATACAATCCGAGGATGGTGGCGGGCGAGGACTACGATCTGTTCCGCCGTGTGCGCAAACTCGGCCGCATCGTGATGCTACCCGATGTGGTGGTGCATGAAAGTCCGCGACGCTTCCGCAAATACGGCTACACGCATATCGTGTGGGGATGGACGCGCAATGCGCTCGCGGTGATTTTCCGGAATACCTCCTCCAGCGAGGAGTGGGAAGCCGTGCGCTGAGGCAACTGTTCCGTGTCACATCCATACGCCGTATATTATTCTCGCAGTCCTTATAACAATTGCGGTTGATGTATGCACACGATCCAGAAGTATCGCCTGCGTTTCTCCATCCTCCTTCCCGCAATCTTCCTTCTCGGCATGCTTGCCGCATGCAGTGATGATGATGATGCGAAATCCATTACTCTCGAAATGCTGAACGTACCGGCGGGCACCTTTATCATGGGCGACGCCAACGGCCAATTCGAGACCAACGAGCGTCCCTCGCGCACCGTCACCCTCAGCGCGTTCATGATGAGCAAGACCGAGGTGCCGCAAAAAGTGTACGCGGATGTGATGGGGAAAAATCCCAGCAAGAATGTGGGCGACAGCCGTCCGGTGGAAAACCTCACCTGGATCGAGGCGGTGGAATTCTGCAACAAACTCTCGGAGCGCGACGGCCTCACGCCGTGCTACAGCGGCCTGCCCAACAGTGTGACCTGTAACTTCAACGCCAGTGGCTATCGCCTGCCCACGGAAGCCGAGTGGGAGTACGCCTGCCGCGCGGGCAGCACCACCACGTACTCGTCGGGCAACGGCAAGGCCGATCTCGAACGCGTGGGCTGGTATTCCGGCAATGCGGGTGGAAGCAGCAGGGATGTCGGGCAGAAGGAGGCAAACGCATTCGGCTTGCAGGACATGCATGGCAACGTGTTTGAATGGTGCTGGGACTGGTTCAAGAGCGACGGGTACAAGGACGCGCCCACCACAAATCCCACCGGCCCCGCCACCGGCACCGAACGTGTATGCCGCGGTGGCTCGTGGTTCGTGTTCGAATACGGCTGCCGCTCGTCCTTCCGCTCGATGTTGGCTCCGGCTTTCCGCGGTATTGATGTGGGTGTGCGCCTGGTGCGCAAACCCTGACCCGGCGGTTCTTTCCGTACACCGCGGGGAGATTCTCGAACAGCGCCCGATTTCGGGCGCGCGGGAACGATTTCGCCTGAACAGACATTCTTGTCAGCATGTCCGCCGGGGCATGAATTCGCGCATTGTTTTCCTTGCGGACTTTCACTAGAATTCAAGGAAGTTTCGATTCACCCTTTCTCTCGATAGAGGCGCTTCCATGCTCAGAAAGAAATTTTCCCTCGTCAGCGTGTTCGTGCTTATCGTGTTCGCGTTGTTTATGGGAACGCAGATACGGGCCATCTCCGAGGACAACATCTATGAGCAATTCAACAAGTTCAAGGATGTGCTCAACTATACACAGAAGTACTATGTGGACGAGGTGAAAGTCTCGACGCTCGTCACTTCGGCCATCGAGGGTATGCTCAAATCCCTCGATCCGCACAGCGTGTACATCAGTCCGAAGCAGCTCGAAAAGGTGCAGGAGGACTTCAAAGGAAGCTTCGATGGCATTGGCATAGAGTTCCGCATCGTCAACGACACCATCACCGTGGCGAATGTGATTTATGGCGGACCGAGCGAGAAAGTGGGTTTGCTCACCGGCGATAAAATCGTCGAGATCGACAATGAGACCGCGGTGAAGCTGCAGAACGACGACGTGCAGAAGAAATTGCGCGGCCAGAAGGGTACCAAGGTGGTTGTGGGTGTGCTGCGCTCGGGCGTGACCGAACCCATCGATTTCGCCATCATCCGCGACAAGATTCCGCTCTACAGCGTCAATTCGTACTTCCTGCTCGAGGACGGCACGGGCTACATGAGCATCAATCGCTTCGCAGCCAACACTTACGACGAATTCATCAACGGTTTGCGCGACATGAAAGCCAAGGGTATGAAGAAGCTGGTGCTCGATTTGCGCGGCAATCCCGGCGGCTATCTCGAGCAGTCCTTCCGCATGGCGAATGAATTCCTCAAAAAGGGGCAGAAAATCGTGTACACGAAGGGTCGCCGCGCGGACTTCGACGAGAATTTCGTGGCCACCGGTGGCGGTGAATTCCAGGATGTTCCGCTTATCATCATGCTGAGCAATGGATCGGCCTCCGCCAGCGAAATCGTGGCCGGCGCGGTGCAGGATCATGATCGCGGCCTGATCGTGGGTGAAACCAGCTTCGGCAAGGGTCTCGTGCAGCGGCAGTTCGATTTGCAGGACGGCTCGGCCTTCCGGCTCACCACCGCGCGCTACTACACGCCCAGCGGCCGCATCATCCAACGCCCCTACGACGGCACCGAGGAGGACTACTACCGCGGCGCCTACGAGCGCGACGAGGAGAGTGGCGAGAACATCACCCACAACCATGAGGCCGACACCTCGCGTCCGAAATACACCACGGCCGGCGGTCGCACGGTGTACGGCGGCGGTGGTATCACACCGGACTACATTGTCCGCTACGACAACCTCAAACCCTACGCCGCGAAGATGCGCATTCACGTGTTCGAGTTCGTGACCACCTATCTCGACAAGAACGGTGCCACGCTGCGCAAGAAGTACGACGGCGTGACAGGCGAAACGTTCGTCAAAAACTTCGACATCAGCGAAGGCATGATGAAGGACTTCATCGACTACGGTACGTCCAAGGGCGTGACCTTCAACAACGACGAATATCTGATCGACAAGGACTGGCTCAAGGCGCAGGTCAAAGCCCAGGTGTCGCGCACACTCTACGGCAACGAGGGACAGTTCCGCGCCATTCTTGAAGTGGATCCGCAATTCCAGAAAGCCCTCACGCTGTTCCCCGAGGCAAGGAAAATCGCGGGCCTGCGCTGACCGGCACGATCGTGAATCCGTATTTCCATCCTGAAAAGCGTGGTCTTTCACAAGACCACGCTTCCCATTTCCGCGCGTGGGCTCTGCGCGCGCTCCAGTGCGCGTTGCCGTTGCTGTTTATCGTTTCCGCGCTGCCCGCGCAGGACGCGCGTCAATCCTCCTGCGAACCCGATCTCTCCGTGTTCGAGAAAGGGGAGGAACTGGTCTACGAGGTCAGCTACCTCGGCGTGGCCCTGGGCAGCATTTCCACGCGTGTGACGCGCATCGACACGCTGCGCGAGGGAGTGCGCGTGCACGCCGACTGCCTCATTCGCACCTACAAAGGCGTACCCTTCGTCACGCTCAACACGCTGTTTTCCACCGTGATGGACGAAGCGCCGTCGTCCACGGCCTTTCGCAACAAGGAATTCCGCAGCGAGGAAAACGCCTTCAAATACATCGAGTACATTTACAAGCCGCGTAAGGATGTGGTGTACATCAACGAGTACATCGAAAATGTGGATGGCTCGGAAAAGCGCGACACGCTGGATCTCGAGGGCAAGCGCTGGCAGGACGGTCTCTCACTGTTTTTCTACGCCCGGGCGTTTTCACACGCGCGCTGCGCGAAGCAAGTACCCGTGTTGATGTATCGCAGCAAGGCCACCACCAGCATACGTTTCGGTGTGGAGCGCGACGAGGTGGACATCGATGCCGTCAAGCACGATATTCGTGTGATGAAGCTCGAGGGCGAAACCGGCTTCACCGGCATTTTCGGTTTGACCGGCGGCTTCGAGGGCTGGTTCAGCGACGACGAGGCCTCGGTGCCGATTGTGGCCAAAATGCACGTGCTGATTGGCAGCGTGCGCATTGAATTGATCAAATGGAAACGCGCGGGCTGGAAACCTCCGCGCGCGGCGAACTGATATCATGAGGACGACATGATTTACCCCTACGAAGGACGCTACCCCGACATCCACCCCTCCGTGTTTCTCACTCCGCGCGTCACCATCATTGGCGACGTGCGCCTGGACGAGGATGTGAATGTCTGGTTCGGCTCCGTTATCCGCGGAGATGTGAACAGTGTGCGCATCGGCGCGCGCAGCAACATTCAGGACAACTGTGTCCTGCACGAAACCTGGAAAAAATACCCACTGATTATCGGGGCCGACGTCACCGTCGGGCATGGCGCCATCCTTCATGCCTGCACCATCGAGGACGCCTGCCTGATCGGCATGGGCGCCAAGGTGCTGGACAATGCGCTTGTGCACAGCGAATCGCTCATCGCCGCCGGCGCGGTGGTGCGCGAGGGCTTCGTGGTGCCTCCCGGCACGCTTGTGGCGGGTGTGCCCGCCAAAGTCGTGCGCGAACTCACGCCCGAAGAGCGCGCGCATATCCGCCAATCCGCCAAAAACTATCTGCATTATGTCGAGCAGTTCCGCCGCCACAAGGATCTCGACCGCGGCCTCGATCTCATGTCTTATCACGAATACCGCCGGAGCGGCAGATTATGAGTCTTTCCATTCTCCATGACAGTGCCATGCTCGACCGCCTGCAACTCGCCTTGCGCGAGGACGTGGGCATGGGCGACATCACCACCGAATGCACTGTGCCGAGTGATCTTCCGGGCACGGGAAAATTCATCGCCAAGGCCAATGGCGTGCTCTCCGGCCTGGAGGTGGCCGCCACCGTGCTCGCGCTGGTCGACGACGGCCTGCGCATCGAAGCGGCGGTGGAGGACGGCATGCCCCTGCTGCGCGGCATGACCATCGCCACAGTGCATGGATCGGTGGCTTCCATGCTGACGGCCGAACGCGTGGCGCTGAATTTTCTGCAGCGCATGTCCGGCATCGCCACCGCCACCGCCTCGTACATGAAACTGGTGGAAGGCACGAAAGTGCGCATCATGGATACGCGGAAAACCGTGCCCGGGCTGCGGGCGTTCGATAAACTGGCGGTCCGCCACGGACGAGGCAGCAATCACCGCTTCGGTCTCGACGACATGGTGCTCATCAAGGACAATCACATTGCCGCCGCGGGCGGGCTGCGTTCGGCTGTGGAACTGGTGGCCGCGCGTCTTCCGGCCGACAGCACACTGCGCATCGAAGTGGAAACCGACACGCTCACGCAGGTGATGGAAGCGATGGCCTGCGAGCGCCTGCACGTGATCATGCTCGACAATTTCTCCATCGACGACATGCACACGGCCGTGAACATCATTCGTCACCGCCGGCCGGATATTCAGATCGAGGCCTCGGGCAATGTGAACGAGAGCACGGTGCGCGCCATTGCCGAGACCGGCGTGGACATGATTTCCATCGGCGCGCTCACGCATTCGGTGCGCGCGCTCGACATCTCCTTCGACATCGTGCAGCAGGCATGAGCCAAGCGCTGCACGTCCGTTCCTGCCGCCTCGATATTGACGACATCCGGGCTGCACTGCGCGCCCACGAGCGGCGCGTGGATGCGCGGACGGAGTACCGCAGGGCGGCCGTACTGTTTTCGCTGATGGACAGCGATGCGGGCTGGCAACTCGTGCTCACGCGGCGCAACAACGATCTTCCACACCATCAGGGGCAAATCGCCTTTCCCGGCGGCAGCATCGATGCGGGGGAGTCGCCCGAAGAGGCGGCCTTGCGCGAGGCCTGGGAGGAAGTGGGACTGGATTCGGGGGCGGTGACGCTGCTCGGTTTGCACGACGACATCTGGACGCCGTCGGGGTTCATCATCACGCCCGTGCTGGGCGTCATCTCCCGCGACGCGCGTTTCCGCATCAATCCCGCCGAAGTGGCGCGGGTGTTTTCGGTGCCCCTGTGTTTCTTCGCGGAAGAAAGCAACACCGAACGCCGCATCATGCGCTATCGCGGGGTGGACCGCGAGGTGCTGTTTTACCACTACGACGGCGAAACGATATGGGGAGCGACCGCGCTGTTGATCAGCAACGTCCTGTCGCTGCTTTCCCTGTATGCGGATCAGCGCTGAAACGCCTGTCGCGCCGCACACAGCGTTACATCACGCCATTTTCATAGCGAATATAAAAACCCCGGGGTCCGTTTCTCCTGCGAGATTCGGACCCCGGCGTCCTGGGAGTGACGTATGAAGTCGAACGCTGTTAGTGTTGATTGTCCCAGGGATACACCACATGGGCCACATACACGGGCTGCGGGGTGCGGTCGTTCCATTTGCGAATCAGCGTGCCGCAATGGCGGGCCACACGCACGGAGGAGTCGTGGATGGCGGTCTGCTGAATGGCGAAGCGGCTCAGGCGCGAGTCCTGGAACTCGTACAGCGCGAGCGCGGCGATTATGCGCACGCAGGGATTGCTCTCGTTTTTGAGCTTGTCCATCAAAGGAATGATGGCGTAATCGAAATCGTATTTCGGATAGGCGCGTTTGAGATCAATGATGAGCTGAATGTACTCGCATTGCACCTCCTGCGAGGAATGCTGCAACCCGGCGAGGATATTCTTTTCGATCAGGTTCTGGCGCTCCACCGAAAGCGGCGGGTTGAAGGGGCCGGCGTGCATGGTCTGGGCGAACAGCAGCATTCCCATGACAATGAGCGAAACATTCAGGATGCGTTTCATGATTGACTCCTGCCTACGGTGTCGTTGGAATGTCTTTGTGAACAACGAAGGGGGTGTACGATGACCGCCAGCGGGGGTTGCATTCTCCGGGAACAATTTTCAGGTCATTTTTTTGTGACCCAAGGTCGGCGTGAAACAGCAGCACGCGAACACTTACATCGTGCGGGGATTTCCTGTATCTTGTCGGGTGAGGTGGTTGATGATGATTGGTAACACGTCCGTTTTATCGCGTGCCCTGTACCAGCACCTCCGCGTGGCCTGCGCGGGGGTGTTCGTCGTGCTGCTGCTGCTGCCCGTCACCTCGGCGCGCGCGCAGCTGGTGGTCAACGACTCCATTCCGCTCGAAGAGTTGGTGCGCAAGCATTTCATCGGTGGGGGAGCGAATGTGACGAATATCACCGGACGGGGTTTTCCGCGTTCGCGTGGGTATTTCGACGGACGCAACACCGATTTGGGCATCGACGAGGGAATCATGCTCACGTCCGGGTGGGTGGGTTACGCGCCCGGTCCGAATCGCTGGGACGATGTGGGTTTCGCGGCCTTCACCGGCGGCGATGCCGATCTAGCCATGCAGATTTCGGCGCTCACCTTCGACGCCTGCGTCATCGAATTCGATTTCGTGCCATACCAGGACACCGTGAGCTTCGAATACGTCTTCGCGTCCGAGGAATACGACGAGTACGTGGGGTCGGCATTCAACGATGTGTTCGCCTTTTTCATCAGTGGACCGGGCATCACCGGCAAACAGAATATTGCCCGCCTGCCGGGTACGGGCACCCCGGTGGCGATCAACAACGTCAACCACCTGACGAACACCGCGTGGTATGTCAACAACTACCCGCCGCCGAAGGGACCGGCGAACGCGGGGCAGAGCATCGAGTACGACGGCTTCACCAAGGTGCTGCGCGCCGTTTCACCCGTCACGCCCTGCCAAACCTACCGGCTCAAGCTGGCGATATCGGACGTGATGGATCCCATTCTGGACAGCGGCGTGTTTCTCAAATCCGGCAGTTTCAACGCGGGCGACGCATTCGATGTTGTGGCGATACGCGACGCGTTCGAAAACGGTTGTCAACCCGGGCTCTTCGAGGTCACGCGCGGTGGCGATATCAGCAAACCCATTGCTGTGACGGTGCAATTGCTGGGAGATGCCACGGAAGGCACGGATTACAGCACCGTGAACAAGACGCTGAATTTCCTCGCGGGTCAAACGAGCATTGTTGTGCCCATCGATGCGCTCAAGGATGCCGTGTCGGACGATTACGAAATGGTGATCCTGTACATCCCGGATTTCTGCAACACGGGATTGATTCGCGATACGCTGTACATACGGGAAATTCCGGAAATCGCCATCCGTTTGACCAGCGACACGCTGCTGTGCGAGGGCTCCCGGCTGTCGCTCCGCCCGGTCCTGCAAGGCGGCGGTGGACCGTTTTCCTTCGAGTGGACACCCCCTGGCAGCACCGACACCGTACTCACACTCGATCCCGTGGTGGCCGGCGTGTACCGCTTCAGCGTGTATGATTCGCTGACGGGCTGTCTGGTGACGAAGGATGTGACGGTGCGTGTGGATTCCCTGCCCGTGATCGATGCGGGCCACGATACCTTGCTGTGTTACGGGGATTCGCTGCGCATTGGCTCGATCGCCTACGGCGGCAGCGCGCCGTTCACGTACACGTGGTCACCCGCCACCTGGCTCAGCGCCACCGATGTGGCGATGCCCGTGGCGAAACCGCTGCGCGACATCACGTATGTGTTGCGTGTGGAAAGCGCCATCGGCTGCGTGAGTTACGACTCCATCACCATACGCATCGCCGAGGTGCTGGCCGATGCCGGTCCCGATACGCTGGTATGCCGCGGTGTGCCCGTCGGCATAGGACGTCCCGCGAGTGGAGGCACCCCACCGTACACCTACGATTGGACCCCTTCGGCCGGACTGACAGGCACCACGGTACCCACTCCTCTGGCGTTACCCGATACCTCGACCACGTACGTGCTGCGCGTCACCGACAGCAACGGTTGCGAGGCGGTGGACAGTGTGCGGGTGAATGTATCCTGGGTCGAACTCGATGCCGGTCCCGACGCCACGGTGTGTCCGGGCGAGGCGGCGACCATCGGCGGTATCGCGCGGTGGACGCACAGCCCGGTGACCTACGCCTGGACGCCGACGACGGGATTGGACAATCCGAGCAGTCCCATGCCCAACGCCCGACCGCCGCGCGACATGATGTACGTCGTCACCGCCACCAATGCGCGCGGCTGTTTTGATCGTGATACGGTGTTCGTGCGCGTGTCCGATCTGTTCACCGACGCGGGCCCGGACATCACCATGTGTCCCGGCGATATCCGTCAACTCGGCGCCTCGGTGCGTGGCGGCCGGCCGCCGTACGTATTTCGTTGGTCGCCAACCGCAGGTCTGTCCGACGCCACCATACTCACACCCGAGGTGTCGCCCGACACGTCCACCTGGTATCACCTGTCGGTGATTGACCAAAGTGGCTGCGCGGCCTACGATTCGGTGCGTGTGACCGTGTATCCCGTACCACGCATCCGCGTGGCGGCCGGAGGTCCCACCACCTTGTGCACCGGCGACAGCATCACACTGGAAGCGGATGTGCAGATGGCCAGCTACCGCTGGAATACCGGCGCCACGACGAGGAGCATCACTGTGGGCACGGCGGGCACGTACTGGCTCGACGGCGTGACGAGGGATGGATGTCCGGTCAATTCCGACACTGTTACCATCAGTGTGGTGGATAAGCCCGCACCTGTCATCACCGGACCCACGGTGCTGTGTGTGGGCGACGAGACCGTGTTCAACACGGGAGACTTCGGTGCGGCGTTGTATCAATGGACGGTAAGCGGTGGCTTTATCGTCGACGGACAGGGTACGCGCAGCTTGCGCGTACGCTGGGACAATCCGGGGTCCTGGTCCGTGCGGGTTGATGTCGTTCTCGGTTCAGCCCTCTGCCGTGGCGACACGGTGCTGAATGTGAGTGTGCTTCCGCTGCCCGCGCCGGTGATTTCGCCGGGAGGTCCTTTTTCGCTCTGCCCGGGCGACAGCGTGGTGCTGGCGGCGCCGGGTGGATTCGCCGATTACGAATGGTCCAACGGCGCGCGGGGAGACCGTCTCGTCGTGCGTGAGGCGGGACGATATTCCGTGACCGTTGTCACCGCGCAGGGCTGCCGCGGCAGCTCGCCCGAAGTGCTTGTGAGCATGCTCCCCGTGCCGACACCGCGTTTGCGCTTGCTCACCGCGGCGCAGGTGTGCGAGGGTGACAGCATCGTGGTGGAATTGCCGGGCGATTACGCCTCGCGGCGCTGGAATACCGGCGACACGACGCGCCTGTTGACCTTGCGGGCCGACGCGCGCGTGTGGGCGGAAGTGCGTTCGCTGGACGGCTGTCCGGGCTGGAGCGACACACTCGACCTGCGTATCCTGCCCGTGCCGCGTCCGGTGATCGTGGCGGATGGACCGCTAGAGTTCTGTGAGGGCGACAGCGTGCGCCTGACCACCACGGAAACATACGCGTCCTGGTTGTGGAGCAATGGAGCGATTGATTCATTCATTGTCGTGCGCGCGAGTGGTATGTACCATGTGCGCGTACGCAATGCCGAGGGCTGCGAAGCCGAAGCCATCGCGCTGCGCGTGGTGGTGCATCCCTTGCCACCCACGCCGGTGATTGTCGAGCAGGGACCGATGCTGCGCGCGAGCGACGCCTTCGCCTGGCAGTGGTTCATCGACGACGCGGGCGCACTGCAGCCCATTGCCGGCGCCACCGGCCAGGAATTGCGCTACGATGCGGGAGTGTGGTATCGTGTGCGTGTGGAGACGGAATTCGGTTGCTGGGCGTTGTCGGATCCGTACCGCGTCGGGCGCGTGGCGAGCAGCACCGTGGGACTGCCCGAACTCGAGGCGGCGCCGGGGGATCGCGTGCTCATTCCATTGCGACTGCTCGCATCCGAATTTCTTGATGAAGTCGGTGTGCGAAATTATACCACGCGCATACGCTTCAACCACACCATGTTGGTTCCGGTGGACGGCACACCCGCCGGACGCATCGAGAACGGTGAACGCGTGATCGATATAGCCGCGGATTTCGCTTCGGGCATGCAGGTGTTGAGCGAACTGCGTTTTATCGCCACCTTGGGCAATGCCGCTTCGACACCGTTACGCATCGAGAGCTTCGCCTGGGACAACGGCACAGTGCAGGTGACGCGCATCGATGGCCGCTTCGACATGCCCATTTGCCGTGAGGGTGGAGAGCGTCTGGTGGATGGCAGTGGTACGCTGCGGCTTGGACCCAATCATCCGAATCCCTTCAACGCCACGACCATCATCGAATACGAAGTGATCGAGCGAGGCAACACGCGCATGGAAGTGCTGGATCAGCTCGGTCGTCGTGTTGCGCTCTTGGTCCACGCGCAAGTCGAGCCCGGTGCCTATCGCGTGGCCTTCGATGCCGGTGCGCTGCCGTCGGGCCTGTACTGGTGCGTGTTGCACACACCCGGCGCCACGCTCGCGCGACCGTTGCGTCTTTTGAAGTAGCGCCTCCGGTAGGAGAGACCTCGAGCGATAACGCGGAGCGGCGCGGGAAACCGCGGAGGAATTGCAAAGCAATAACGTGTTACAAGCGCATCAGCGATGAGTCGAAGCGCTCATCTTCTCGATTGCGTGGTACTCTTCATCGCGCACAGGTTGTATGGAGAGGCGGCTGCCGCGGCGCAGGAGTTCCATGTTCGCGAGGGCGGCTTCGCCACGCAGCATGTCCAGCGTGAGCGGCGCTGTGAAACGCGTACGGAAGGCGATGTCCACCATGAACCAGCGGGGATTGTCGGGTGCGGCCTTCGGATCGAATTTCGGACTACCGGCATCGAATTGCGTATGATCGGGATACCCTGTGCGCGTCACCACCGCGCTGCCGACGATGGCGGGCGGATCGCCATTGCTGTGGTGAAACAGCACCACATCGCCCACGGCGATATCGTCGCGCAGCATGTTCCTCGCCTGATAATTCCGCACGCCATCCCAGCACGTCGTGCCGTCGCGTTCCAGATCGTCGATGCTGTAGGAATCCGCTTCCGATTTGAAAAGCCAATAGCGCATGACCACATCCGATAGTTTCACATGCCAAGCCGATACAACAAGCTTGCGTGGCGTATGGTTCAACGCGGTGGGGTGAGCATCGTCGTGTAAACCAGTGAAGAATGAGATAAGGAGGAAAGGAGAGTAAGGAGGAATTGGGGAACACGGAGCACCCGGAGCGCTTCGCGGGAACACAGTGTACACAGAGCGCTTCGCGAACACCGAGGGCTCGGAGGAATCGCGGCTTTGCGTCTCTGCGCCCTTGCGTTGATTCGAATGCCGCGGAGCGCAGGATTTGAGCGGAAAGTGACCTGAACCCATCCTCCGCGCTCTCGGCGCCCTCGGCGCTCTCTTCAAATGTATCGCGCACTCAGCCCGCTCACTACTGGATTTCTGGCGGTGGATCGATGGCACGAACACCCTGGTGATTGCCGATGCCTCACCGATAATTCCACGTTCCACACTTCCATGACGCCCAGCAAGGCGCTCCGCGCATGATTTCGAAGCGGAATGCGCAAGCAAGGACAAGAATGGGCGCGTTCCGAGGGCAATTTTTCCTGACCCATTTTTTCTGATCGCGCGGGACGCTATCAATTCACGTCCCGCAGCAGTATTTTACAACGATACGGAATTTCAGGCACACCGCATGCTCGCTCCCGGTACCATGGCTCCAGATTTCACCCTTCCCGACGCGGATGGCAATTCGCGGTCGCTGCGCGAGTACAGGGGAAAGACGGTGGTTCTGGTGTTTTATCCCAAGGATCACACGGCGGTATGCTCGAAGCAATTGGGCGAATACGCGGAGCAGTACGAGAAGATCACCGCGCTCGGCGCGGAATTACTTGCTGTAAGTGCGGATTCGGTGGCCTCGCATGATAGTTTCCGCATCTCCTGCCATTTTCCTTTTCCGCTTCTGGCCGATGTGGACAAGGTGGTGTGCAGGGCCTACGGTGTGCTGAATCTGCTGGGAATGCCACAGCGCGCGGTGTTCGTGATCGATGGCGAGGGAAGGATACGCTTCGCGGAGAAAACCTTTCCGCTCTGGTACCTTCCCGCGCGCCGTATTCTCGAGGAGTTGGCCGCATGATACGCGCGATCATCAGCGATCTGGGCAATGTGCTGCTGCATTTCGACCACCGCATCATCGCGCGGCGCTTCTCCGAACGGTACCCCGAAGCTCGAAGCACCGAGACGGAGATGGCGCGCTTCTGGATGTTGGTGCAGCGCTTCGAAACCGGGGCGATCGCCGAAGACGAATTCATCTCCCTGGCCGCCCAAGCGCTCGGTGTGCGGCCCACGCCGAGCGAGGAGGAGTTCGCCGCGGTGTGGAACGATATTTTTTGGCCGAACGACGCGCTGCTGCGGGTCTTCGAGCAACTTCGCGAGCGGGTGACGCTGATCATGCTTTCGAACACCAATCCGCTGCACATCGCCTATGCGCGCGCGCGTTTTCCGGAGGTGTTCTCGTTGTTTCACCACACGGTGTTCTCCTACGAATGCGGACTGGCGAAACCCGATGCGCGCATGTTCGCCGTGGCCGTCGATCACGCCGGTGTCGCTCCCGATGAGGTGCTGTATTTCGACGACATCGCGGAGTATGTGGACGCGGCAACAGAAACAGGCATGCATGCGTATCAATACGTTTCCGTGCCCGCGTTGGTGGATATGTTGCGCGTGCACGAAGTGCCCGTTACGCACCCCGATTCCGTCACATCCATTTCCGACCAATAGAGGTAAATCATGAGACACCTGTTCGCCCTGCTGTTCCTGCTCGTCTCGGGCTCGCTTGCCGCCCAGGATTTGACGTCGGTGAATTTCCATCTTCGCGATGTGGAAGGGAAGGACCGCTCCTTCCAGAAATACATGGAAGAAGTACGCGCCAAAGGCGAGAAGGGCGCCGTGCTGGTGAGCTTCTGGGCCATGTGGTGCGAACCCTGCAAACAGGAAATGAAAGCGCTGCGCGAAACCTTCGAGAAATACAGCGGCAAGAATTTTCACTACATCGCCATCAACCTCGACAATCCCCGCAGTCTCGCCAAGGTCAAGGCCTATGTGAGCGCGCAGAAACTGCCGTACGAAGTGTGGCTCGACCCGAACAGCGAGGCCTTCAAGAAGCTCAACGGGCAGGGCATGCCGTACTCGTTGCTGGTGAATGCGAAGGGCGAACTCGTGGCCAAGCGCACGGGCTTCATCGCCGGAGAGGAAAAGGAAATCGAGGAAGATATCCGTAAAATTCTGGAGTAGAGGCATGACGCATCGCTACATTTCCGCTCCGGTGTTTCTGCTCCTCCTCGCGGCGTCCACCGCCACGGCGCAGGTGCAGTATTCCATCAACAACTACATGCGCTACGGCAACGGCGAACAGATCGTGGGCGGTGTGGCGCAGCCCAAGGAGTACATCGAGAATCAGGCCAACGTGCGCCTGTTCTGGAACGACTTCACGCTGGGCTTCGAGCACCTGTACGACGATCCTCCCGAATTCGGACCCAATTTCGTGGGCATTCGCAAACGCTACATCGAATTTTCCCGCTCCGG
>JAMIQH010000059.1:0-2220 GCA_035914695.1 Bacteroidota bacterium
CCCACCAAAACTCGCACACAACCATCCCACCCCGATCGGATGGGCGGGGGACAACTCTCGCTACAGCCGAATACTTGCCACATGCCAGACAGTACTGCAACTCCGAGAGCTTGAAAAGGGCTGCTTGCGAAAATCCAGCGCTCAAACACAACCGCAACTCCTTGTGTATGCTTCGTTTTCCGGGAGCTTCCGAAATCGCTATGCACAGCGCGTGGCCTTGTCGCGCGGACGGCATTTTCGTAAGTTTTCCTAATTGGCCCTCTTTTGAAGTCACATAGCGGCACATCATGAAGACGTTCACCCACCTGCTCACACTTCCCGTCCTGTTCCTGTTTCTCACAGCCGCGCTGTTCGCGCAGGAAGCCGCCACCTGGTCGGCCAGCGCTTCGGTCACGACGGTCAAACCCGGCGACAAGATCGAGGTGCGCGTTACGGCCAAGCTCAACGACAACTGGCACATTTACTCGGTCACGCCCATGGACGAGGGGCCCGTTCCCACGGAAATCGGCTTCACGAAGAAATCCATTCTCGAGCGTGCGGGAAAAATCCGTCAGCCGAAGCCGGTGGTGAAATTCGACGAGAATTTTGGCGTGAACACGGAGTATTTCGAGGAAGACGTCACTTTCACCATGCCGGCCGTGGTAAAGAGCACCGCCGCCAATGGCAAGCAGCGCGTGGAAGTGCAGATCGTGTTCATGGCCTGCAATGACCGCATGTGCCTACCGCCGGAGACGGTGAAAGTCCCCCTCGACATCACCGTGGAAGGTGCGGCCGAAGGTGCCGAGCAGGCGGTGGTGGATACGGCGGCGGACAGTGCCGCAACGCCGGGAAGCAGTGTGACGGAAGCCCCCGCCGACGGCGGCGATGATGAAGGTCCGAGCGGCTACGGCGACGAGCGCGACGTGGAGCGGGCGAAGGAAGAAGGACTGTGGTCTTATATTCTTCTGGCGATGAGTGTGGGCGCGCTGGCGCTGCTCACCCCCTGCGTGTTCCCGATGATTCCGATTACGGTATCCTTTTTCACCAAGCGCGAAGCCGCCACGCGTTGGCAGTCGGTGCGCGACGCGATGATTTACTCCTTCGGCATCATTTTCACCTTCACCGGGCTGGGGATTCTGCTCGCCTTGATATTCGGGGCCTCGGGCATCAATCAATTCGCCGCGAATCCGTGGATGAACATCCTCATCGCTGTGGTGTTCATCGTGTTCGCGTTGAATCTCTTCGGTCTGTTCGAAATCGTGGTGCCGTCGGGCATACTCACCAAGCTCACCGTGGCCTCGGGCAGCGGACAGGGCATCACGAGTTTGCTGCTCATGGGACTCACCTTCACGCTCACCAGCTTCACCTGCACGGTGCCATTCGTGGGCACGGTGATGGTGGCCGCGGCGAAGGGCGAAATCTGGTGGTCGGTGGTGGGCATGCTGGCGTTTTCCAGCGTGTTCGCGCTGCCGTTCTTCCTGCTCGCGCTCTTCCCCTCGTGGCTCAAATCCCTGCCGAAGAGCGGCGGTTGGCTGAATTCGGTGAAGGTGGTGATGGGCTTCCTCGAACTCGCGGCGGCGATGAAATTCCTCTCGAATGTGGATTTGATCTGGAGCATGGGCATACTCAGCCGCGATCTCTTCCTGAGCTTCTGGGTGGGCATCGGCATTCTCATCACAGTGTACCTGTTCGGAAAATTCCAGTTGCCGCACGATACGAAGCTGGAGAAGGTGGGCGTGGTACGCATGCTGTGGGGCGTGTTTTTCCTCGGCATTTCCATATATATCTACACCGGACTCAATGACAAACCATTGGGTGAATTGGACGCCTTCCTGCCACCAATGAATTATCAGGAAACGATACAGGCGGCCAGTCTGGGCGCGGGCGATGTATCCAGCGCCGATCCCGCGCACAGCGAGGGCGGCGAGAAGTGGTTCTCGGATTACGAAACGGCGCTGGCCGCCGCGAAAGAGCAGGGCAAGCCGCTCTTCGTGGATTTCACCGGCTTCGCCTGCACGAATTGCCGCTGGATGGAGAGCAATGTGTTCACGCGCAACGAGGTGAAGACGCTGTTCGAGGATTTCGTGCTGGTGCGCCTGTACACCGACGGACAGGGCAAGGTGTACGAGAACAATCGCGCGTTTCAGGAGAAGCGTTTCGGCACGGTGGCGTTGCCGCTGTACGTGACGATTTCGCCGGAGGACGAGACGTTGACCACCTTCCCGGGTCTCACACGTAAAC
>JAMIQH010000060.1:0-19101 GCA_035914695.1 Bacteroidota bacterium
CACCCGGTAATTGCCCTGCGGATAGCCCAGCGGCAGGTAGTAGGGGAATTTCAGATACGACCAATCCTCGATGGCCTCGCCCACGTAATCGCGGTACTTCTTCGGATTGAGTTTGTCGGCCACGATATTGCCGCCGCTGTCCACCAGACGCAGGTAGCCGTCGTAATATTCCAGGCCGCCGTCCTCGGTTACCAATCCCATGAACAGCGTGGGGAAGTTGCCGAATACCTCGAGCTTGCCGTGATTGGTTTCGATGAAGGCCTTGATGAATTGCAAGCCCAGCATGGTGGTCTCGTAGGCCTCGGGCAGTCCGTCGAGGATGGCATCACGTTTCTCAATGCTCAATGCCGCGCGCACTCCGCCCGGCAAAGCGAGCAGGGGATGAATTTTCCGGCCGCCCAGCAACTCCAGCACTTCCTGTCCCCATTTGCGCAGGCGGATGCCGCGACGCGCCAGCTCGGGATTGGCTTCTGCCACGCCAAAGATATTCCGCTTGGCCGGATCGGCGTCCATGCCCAGCAGCAGGTCGGGCAGGGAAAGATGGAAGAAGCTCAGCGCATGCGACTGCACCCATTGACCCAGATTCAGCACGCGGCGGAGGTTTTCCGCCGTGCGTGGAATTTCCACCGCGAGAATGTCGTCTCCGGCCTTGGCCGAAGTGAGCAAATGACTCACCGGACAGATGCCGCAAATGCGCGAAGTGATGCCGGGCATTTCCCACACCAGACGGCCGACGGTGAATTTCTCGAAACCGCGGAATTCCGTCACGTGGAAGCGCGCGTCCTCCACCGTCCCCTGGTCGTTGAAATGAATGGTGATTTTCGCGTGGCCCTCGATGCGGGTCACGGGATCGATGACGATCTGTCGCGTGGGTTTATCCATAGCTCAACATATCCTCGGGAAGAGTGGGGTTGCGGCCTTCGAGCAGCGCTGTGATGACATGCCAGATCAGATCGGCATGGGGCGGGCATCCGGGCAGGTACGCGTCGACCGGAACGATACGGTGTATGGGGCTGACGCTGGGTTCGAGTACGGGAAGCGGATGGAACGGGGCCTTGCCCAGTTCGGGGCCGATCGATCCGTAAATCTCGCGCAGCATCTCGTCGCGGTCCAGCGTGTTGCGCATGGCGGTCACATTGCCCGTCACGGCGCAATCGCCGAAGGCGACCAGCACGCGCGTGTTGGCACGGATGCGCAACAACAGTTCGCGATTGTCCTCGTTGGCCACGGCGCCCTCCACCAACGTGGCGTCCACATCGGCGGGGAATTCCTTGATGTCCATGACGGGACTGAACACCAGGTCTGCGCGCTCGTGCAATTCCAGCAGACGCTCGTCCAGATCGAGGAAGGACATGTGGCAACCCGAGCAGCCGCCCAGCCAGGCGGTGGCAATTCTTATTTTTTTATCCATTCGCGTTTCTCTCTCGCATTGACGATGTACTGCAGGAAGTCGCGGTTCTTCGACAACTCCGTCACGGGCTTGCCTTTTTCGAACAGCGCGCCGGTGGGACACACGAGCGTGCATTTACCGCAGGATGTGCAACTGGTGGATTCGCCCCAAGGCGCCGCGAGATCGGTGATCACAAAGGCGTCCACGCCGCGACCGGCAATGTCCCAGGTATGCGCGCCTTCGATTTCGTCGCATACGCGCACGCAGCGTGCACACAGCACGCAGCGGTTGTGGTCGAGCACGAAGCGGTCGTGCGAGGCGTCGACCTTTTTGTCCTGATGCAGGTAATCGAAGCGCACGGCATCCATGCCCACGCGATAGCCGATTTCCTGCAACTCGCAGTGGCCGTTCACCACACACACCGAGCACACATGATTGCCTTCCGCGAAGAGCAACTCGATGATCATGCGGCGGTATTTGCGCAGCCGCGGCGAATTGGTTTTCACCACCATATTCTCTTCCACACGCGCCACGCAGGCGGGTTGCAGCTTGTTCTGTCCCTCGATTTCGACCATGCAGAGGCGGCAGGCGCCGATTTCACTCAGGCCGTCGAGAAAGCACAACGTGGGGATGAAAATGCCGTGCTCGCGGGCGGCGTCGAGAATGGTGCTGGTGGCGGCCGCGCTGATCAGCTCGCCATCAATGGTCAGGGTTCTGATTTCCTGCATGGCTATGCTCCTTCACTCTGGTGGAGGGAAGCGACCGCGGGATCCGCTTGTTCCGCTCCCACGGAGCACACGCCGGCGGCGCAGTTGTGCTCGTGGATGTGCTGTTCGTATTCGCGGCGGAAGTAGTGCAGCGTCGACATCACAGGATTGGGCGCGGTTTGCCCGAGTCCGCAGAGACTGGTGTCCTTCACCATCACGCACAATTCCTCCAGCGTGTCGAGATCCTCCTCCGTGGCCGTGCCGTTGGTCATGCGGTCGAGCAAACGGAACAGTTGCACCGTGCCCACGCGGCAGGGAATGCATTTGCCACAGCTTTCCTCCATGCAGAATTTCATGAAGTACTTCGCGATGTCCACCATGCAGGAGGTCTGATCCATCACAATCAATCCGCCCGAGCCCATCATCGAACCGACATGCGTGAGCGATTCGTAATCCACGGGGGTATCCAGATGCTGCACGGGGATGCAGCCGCCGGAAGGTCCGCCGGTTTGCGCGGCTTTGAATTCGCCGCCGTCGGGAATGCCTCCGCCGATGTCGAAAATGATTTCCCGCAGCGTGATGCCCATGGGCACCTCGATGAGGCCGGTGTTGTTGATGCGCCCGGCGAGGGCGAACACCTTGGTGCCTTTGCTCTTTTCGGTGCCGATCGCCGAATACCATTTGCCGCCGTTGAGCACAATGGCCGGCACGTTGGCGAAGGTTTCCACATTGTTCAGCAAGGTGGGTTTGCCCCAGAGTCCAACCTGCGACGGGTAGGGGGGACGCGGGCGCGGTTGGCCCCGTTGCCCTTCGATGGATTGCAGCAGCGCGGTTTCCTCGCCGCAAACAAAGGCGCCGGCGCCGATGCGCAAATCGATGCGGAAATTGAAACCGGATTCAAATATCCTGTTCCCCAGAATCTGCGTGCGCTCGCTCTGCTTGATGGCCTTTTTTAAACGTTCGATGGCCAGCGGATATTCGCCGCGCACATAGATGAACCCCTGCGTCGCGCCCACGGCATAGCCGGCGATGGCCATGCCCTCGAGGATGGCGTGGGGATTGCCCTCGAGCATGGCGCGGTCCATGAACGCGCCGGGATCGCCCTCGTCGGCATTGCACACCACATACTTCTCGGCCGATGGCACGCGCCGCACGATATCCCATTTCAGTCCCGTGGGATAGCCGCCGCCCCCACGACCGCGCAGCCCGCTGTTGCGCACTTCGAGAATCACGCCCTCCTGCGTGTAGTAGGTGATGGCCTTGGCCAGCGCCTCGTAGCCGCCGTGCGCGATGTAGTCCTCGATGGATTCCGGATCGATGCGTCCCATGTTTTTGAGCGCCACTTGCATCTGCCGGGCGAAAAAGGACGCATCCTTGGGGTAGAGCAGATTTTTGACCGGCTTGTCCTTGAGGATGTGGCTGTCCACGATGCGCTCCACGTCCTCGGTGGTGACGCGCACATACAGCGTGTCGGAGGGATGGACGCGCACCAGCGGTCCGGCGCCACAGAGACCCATGCAGCCGGTGGTGATCACGCGCACATCGGCGCCGATCTTCCGTGCTTCGCACACTTTCTCAAAGGTTTCCTTCAATTGAAAGGAGCCCGAGGAAATGCAGCCACCGCTGCCGCACACGTGAATTTCGGCGCGGAAGGTTTCGAGCTTCTGGCGGAAGTTCTGCCCGAGTTCGTACAGTTCTTCAAGTGTCATGCCTGTTCCTCCATCCACGTGCGGACGCGTGCCGTGGCCTGTTCCACCGTATCGTAGCCTGCTACGTCATTGTCGTAAATCACCACCGGAGCGATGCCGCAGGAACCCACACAGCGCGCGCCTTGCAGGGAAATTTTCCCGTCGGCGGTGGTTTGCCCCATCGCGCAACCGCAGGTTTTTTCCAGCGCCACCTGGATGTCGGCGGCGCCGCGCACATAGCAAGCCGTGCCGAGACACACCGTCACCGTATGCTCGCCCTTCGGCTCGAGCGAGAAAAAGTGGTAAAAGGTGGCAACGCCATACACCTTGCTGGGCGGGAGCTTGAGATTGCGCGCGATGTACAGCAGAAGATCGCGGGAAATGAAACCGAACAGCTCCTGCGTGGTGTGCAGGATTTCAATCAGCGCATCGCCGCGAAACTGATGTCGGGCGATGGCGCGGTCGAGGTACTTGTACCGATTGTCCGCGTTGCCCTGTTTGTCCGCTTGTTTGCTCATGAGGTGTCGAGATGAGTCGGGAAAATGCCGTGAAGTCGAGATGTATCGTGAAATATATCACTATTTCTGCGGTCGTGCCGCCAATACGGCGGGATGTCATGGTGGAATGTAGGATTTGCCCCGCCAAAAGGCAACTGCAGCAGAAATGCGGCGCCTATTCCGTCATGATTTCATTGCGCACGATGAGCAGAATGGCGGAATGCGGCACGATGATGTAGCGACATTCCTCGAATTCCACTTCAATGCCGTGGGATTTCATGAAAATCACGTAGTCGCCCTCTTCGACCTGCAGGGGAATGTACTTGATGGGCTCTTTCGCACCGGACCAGGGTTCGTTGTCGAAATCCGGATTGGGCATGGCGTAGCCCGGACCGACTTTCACCACGAAGCCGCTCTGGATTTTTTCCCTGTCCTGCACGCTGGGCGGCAAGTACAGGCCGCTGCGCGTCATTGCCGCGGGGTCCTCGGGTGTGACGAGCACGCGGTCGCCCACCACGAGCAGTTTGCGGATGTTACGCATGTGCTTCTCCTGTGAACATTTCCATTGCGCGCGGTCTCGTTCGCGGCTCGCGCGGCGGCGGGGTGCGTTAGAGTAGATCGCTCGCCATATCGGCGAGTTCCGAGCGCTCGCCTTTTTCCAAGGTCACATGGGCATACAGGCGCTGTCCCTGCATCTTGTGGATGAGGTAGCTCAGCCCATTCGATCGGCTGTCGAGATAGGGATGGTCGATCTGGTAAATGTCACCCGTGAACACGAATTTCGTTCCTTCGCCGGCGCGCGTGATGATGGTCTTGATTTCGTGCGGCGTGAGGTTTTGCGCCTCGTCCACAATGAAATAAATGTTGACGAAACTGCGGCCGCGAATGTAGGCAAGCGGCGAGATGACCAGCTTTTCCTCCTTGAGCATTTCCTGAATGCGGCGATGCTTGACGTCGGATTCGGGGAATTGATTCTGAATCACTCCGAGATTGTCGAACAACGGCTGCATGTAGGGATCGAGTTTGGATTGAATGTCGCCAGGCAGAAAACCCAAATCCTTGTTGCTGAGAGGCACCACGGGACGCGCAAGGTAGATCTGCCGATACAGCTTGCGCCGCTCCAGCGCCGCGGCCAGCGCGAGCAGCGTTTTGCCCGTGCCCGCCTTGCCGCAGAGCGAGACGAGCGGAATGTCGGGATTGGTCAGCGCGTCCAGAGCGAAGGTCTGCTCCGAATTCCGCGGCGTGATGCCGTAGGCGGGCTGCTTGTCCACGCGTTTGAGCAAGCCGCTGCCTGCGTCGAATTTGGCCAGAGCGGATTTTTTCCCGCAGCGCAGGATGAGGAATTCGTTCGGCGTGAATTTCGCCGCGTCCGCCAGCATCGCCGCGTCGATCTCGAAGGGCAGTTGGTACAAGCTGTCGATGATGCCGCCGTCCACATCCTCAATCACGCGACGGCCCGTGTACAATTGGTCGATGTCCTTGACCTGGTCGGTCACGTAATCCTCGGCCAGCAATCCCACGGCCTTGGCCTTCATGCGCAGATTCACATCCTTGGTGACAAGGATGACACTGCGCGCGCGGAAGCGCTTGCTCGTGACCCAGGCGCAGTGCAGAATGCGGTGATCGGGCGTCGGCGTTGCGAGACTGAGAGTGAAGTCCTGGGAAAAATCCTGGTCGAGTTGAATGCTGATCCTTCCCAATCCCTTGCCGATGGACACGCCACCGTCAAAGAGCTTGTCACCGCTCATGGTGTCGAGACTGCGCACGAATTCGCGGGCGTGGAAGTTGATCGGCTCGTTGCCTTTCTTGAACTGGTCGAGTTCCTCCAGCACCGCGATCGGGATGACCACATCGTGCTCCTTGAAATTGCGTATGCAACTGCTGTCGTGGAGGATGACGTTTGTATCGATAACGAAGATTTTTTTCGGGGCGGCTTTCGGCATGTCGATCCCGTGTGTTGTGATGAGGCGATGAGGAAAGTTACAAGGAAATTCCCGTTCCACAATGCGCGGCGGGAGAGGCGAATCGTGGGTGAAATAGCAGCGGATCCGGCACCAGCCGATCATTCGTCGCGCCGCCGCGGCTGCGCCGCTTCCGCCATGGCACAGGAACGAAGGCGTTTCGCGGTCCAACAAACGAAGTGATTGACGCACGGCACGGCGTACCCTATATTACGCCCTCCGCACAACGCATCAGGCAGCGAGGCAGGAATGGATGAACGTAAAAGCTGGGACAGCTACTTCATGGATATCGCGCATATCGTGGCGCAGCGCGCCACCTGCAACCGCGCGAAAATCGGCGCCGTGATTGTCAAGGACAAGAACATCATCGCCACGGGCTATAACGGCTCTCCGGCCGGACAACCGCATTGCACCGATGTGGGCTGCCTCGTGTACGAGTCGCGCAACCCCGATGGCGAAGTGGAGCAGAATTGTTTCCGCACCATTCACGCCGAAATCAACGCCATCGCCCAAGCCGCCAAACACGGCGTGGCCATCGAAGGCGCGGATATCTACATCACCGCCAGTCCCTGCTATCACTGTCTGAAAACGTTGATGAACACGGGAATACGTCGGGTGTTTTACGCCAAACCCTATAAAATCGACCGCATCGCGCCGTTGCTGGAGAATGGACGCATCGAGTTGATTCAGGTGGCGGAGGGGAGTGGCGAAAAGTGAAGAGTAAAGAGTAAAGCGGGGATTACGGTCGGGTGCCTCTGCTTGAATCGTTATCCGGGCAGCGGTGTTTTTCCCTTTGACCCTCCAACACCCACGATTAACGATTCACGAATCCCGATTCCCGATTCCCGATTCACGATTCACGAATCCCGATTCACGAATCCCGATTCACCATCCGGGTAAAATAGAGAAGAGCGGAGTACAACCTCCGCTCTTCTTTTTTCCAGTGCACTCAAGAGCTGTGGCCTGTGACCACAGTGCTTCTATCGCGATACGACGCGGAACTCCACGCGGCGATTCTGCGCGCGGCCTTCCTCGGTGTCGTTGCCCACGATGGGCTGATCCATGCCATAACCCGCCGCGCGCAGGCGCGAGGAGGGGATGCCTTTGCCGATGAGGTATTGCACCACGGCTTCGGCACGGTCCTGCGAAAGCTTGCGGTTGTAGTCGCGCGCGCCCACGTTGTCGGTGTGTCCCGCCACTTCCACGCGCATGTCGGGATTGGCGCGCAACCAATCCGCCGCACGGTCGAGATCCACGTAGGACTCGGATTTGAGCGTGGCCTTGTCGAAGTCGAAGAACACCAGCAGACGCACGAGGTCCCGCGTCAACTTCACATCCTTGCGGATCATGTCATTGCCCGCGTCGTCGGGAATGCTGAAACGCTCGGAGTAGAAGAGATAGCCCTGGGATTCCGCCGTCATCACATAGTCGCGCCCCGGTTGCAACACCACGATGTACGAGCCATCCACATCGTCGCTGTGGAAACTGCTGACGATGGCGTTGCTGCGGATATCGCGAATCGTGAGTGTGGCGCCCAGAGGGGCGTCGGTGTTGGAATCCGACACGCGGCCCGTGACCGTGGTCACCGCGCTGGGCGGCAACGGATTCGGCACGGCCAGGTACAGGTCGAGTCCACCCTGACCACCACCACGCGTGGAAGCGAAGATCATGTCCTTGCTGTTGAGGAAGAGGCCGCAGAAGTAGTCGTCTTGCTCGCTGTTGATCGGTGCGCCCATGTGCACCGGAGCCGACCACGCCGCGCCGGCATATACTGTGCGGTACACGTCCAGTCCACCCACGCCGGGGTGCTGGTCGCTGCTGAAATACAGCGTCTTGTTGTCCGCCGCCATGGCCGGTGCCAGCTCGTCGCCCACGGTATTGACCATGGCGCCGAGATTCACCGCCGGACGCCATTCGCCACCGTAGGGACGCGTTGTCATCCACAGATCGGTGCCACCCTGGCCGCCCATGCGCTCCGAGGCGAAGACGATGGTCAGACCATCGGAGGAAATGGTCGGTTGTGAATCCCACGCGGGCGAGTTCACATTCGGCCCGAGGTTTTTGACATTACGCCACATCCCGCCGGAATATTCGGCGATGTAGAGATCGCAGTCGCCCAGAGCATCCTCGCGTCCGCAGCCCACGAACACCATCCAGTGTCCGTCGGGAGTCACCGCCACACCGCCCTCGTCGGTGTCGGTGTTCACGGGCGGGCCGAGTTTTTGAATCTGTTCCCATTTGTCATACCCCGAGATGGCGGTGTACACGTCCTGATTGCCATCGCGGTCGGAGGTGAAATACAGCACGCGGCCATTGCCGAGAATCACCGGGCCGAAGTCGTCGTCGGAGGAATTGATCTCGCCCTGCAGTGCGCGAATCGTGACGTCATGTTGCTGCGGTGTGATGATCTGTCGCGGTGGACGGCCTTCCTGCGCTTGCGTCGCGGTGCCAAGCGCCAGAACGGACAGGAGGAGTATCGATACGAACATGTGGTGTTTCATGATGTCCTCCTCTTACATGCGCCAGCGCAGGCCGATGGTGAAAAACGCGGTGAGCATGTTGAAATCCATGCCCGGTTCGGTGGAATCGAGACTGACTGAATCCACCAGGTCCGTCATAGGAATGGCGACTGAGACCTCGGGAGTAAGGTACAGATCCTTGTTCAGTTCAATCCACCAGCCGGCACCCACCTTCAGGTCGATGCGGGAATCCTTGAAGCCCTCGATCTCGGCTTCCATCGATGCTGTGCGATGATTGTTGATAATCGCATCCGTGCCGTTGAGGTCCTCGACGTAGAACAGATCGTCCGGCGAGAGCACGGTTTGATCCAGCTTCGCCTTATTCGATTGCAGGAATCCGAAGGACGGACCCGCGAGCAGGTACACGGGCAACTCGCCAAGATTGACGCGCAACAGCAGATCCACGCCGATGTAGTTGAACGTCCAGTCGGTCTTGCTGTTGACCACCGCGGTTTCCAGTTGTCCCGAATTGACATTGAAGAAATCGAAGTCCGATGTCAGATCAAAGGAACCGACACGCGTGTGATAATTCCCCTTGAGCACGATACCGAAGATATCGGAGAGGGGAAAATCCAGTGTGGCGCCGACGTACAGCCCGATGCCGTTGCCCTCGTCCACTGCGCCAACCAGCGGATGCCGCGGATTGTAGGGCCCGGGCATGAAGAAGTAGCTGAGAGGTCCGTTGCTGAAGCTGGACCAGGTCAGGCCCGCATCCAGTCCAATGAACCAATGATAGTCGCCTTCGCGTCCCGGCCGCAGGACGTTGCCGACACCCGCGTCGTTCCACAGCGAAGTAATGCGATAACGGTCCGGTCCCTCGTCCGCGGCACGCGCGGGCAGAGTCGAGATCGCCACCGTCAGGAATAACAGCAGAGCTGTCAGGAATCGTAACCTTTGCACGATGGGCTCCTTGTAATGGTGAAGGAAAATGTATGCGCGAAAAAAGATGCACCCCCGCTCACGGCGGTCGGTGTTCAAGACTCAATGGGAGACAGGACGAAAATAGCGGAATTTCCCGTGCGGGCAAAATGCCGTGTGATGAAAAGCACGTCCGGACGATTAATTGAGGAGGGAGAAATTGGTGCGCGAGCGATGCCGGGCAGCACGTTGCCGCCGTAGCGAAGCTCGGTGTCGGCTGTCACGGGACGGCGCGGATCAGCGCAACGCGTCGGGGGTGAAGGGCAGGGGCAGGAGATGTTCGAGCGTCAACAGCAGAGGAGTGGACCCTTCGCCGTGCAGCACAATGGGCAGCGCGGTACCGAATTCCGCCAGGGCTTGTCGGCACACACCGCAGGGAGCAACCGCCTCACCGTCCACACTCACGGCGATGGCGCGGAAGGAGCGGTGTCCGGCCGAAACGGCGGCGAACAGCGCACTGCGCTCGGCGCAGCAGGTCACCGAGTAGCTGCTGTTTTCCACATTGCATCCAGTGACAATGCTGTCATCCGCGCAGAGCAGGGCGGCTCCCACGCGGTAGCGGGAATAAGGGGCGTAGGCGTGTTCGCGGGCGGCGCTGGCCGCGGCGATGAGGCGGGCGATGGTGGCGTCGTCGAGAGTCATGCGCGGCTCCGATTGGATATGAAAAAAGGTCTGACGTGCAGACCTTTTCTTGTGGACCCAGACGGGATCGAACCGACGACCTCTACAATGCCATTGTAGCGCTCTCCCAACTGAGCTATGGGCCCGAAGGGTTTACAAAGATAGTACGGGATGGTTGGAAATGCAAGAGGCCCTGTGATGTCGGTCTTTGCTGAGTGCGGAATACATGTGAAGAGGGCGCGGAGAGCGCGGAGAGCACGGAGAGCACGGAGGAAGGGTTGAGGTCGCTTCTCGTTCGGATCCTGCTGGCTGGCTGAGTACGTGATACATTTGAAGAGAGCGCAGAGAGCACGGAGAGCGCAGAGGATGGGTTGAGGTCGCAGCCCGCTTGAAGCGTGCACTCCCGCGGTAATCGATTCGACGCAAAGGCGCAGGGACGCGCAGCCGCCGATTCCTCTGAGCCCTCCGTGTTGGCGAAGCCCTCCGTGTTGGCGAAGCCCTCGGTGTTCTCTGTGCCAGCGAAGCTCCTCCTTACCCTCACCCCCTCATTACTCTCCTTCTTCACTGGATTTCGGCTCGGCTATTCCGAAATAACCCACAATAACATATCGGAAAAAATCCGGATATTGATTCAATGCGGGGGAGCGATCCACCGCATTTTCGTGTTGTGATGACTGGTCGTTGTTTTTCAAAGGTGTTTTACCCATGCTCCAGCAGTTGTTCTCGCTCTGTGTCGTCGTTTCGCTCCTCTTCATTTCCACCCCTCCCGCCGTGGCGCAGGATGCCCGCGCGGGGAAGGGAGGCGCTGTGAGCGGACGTATTCTCGACGAGCAAAGCGGCCGTCCCATCGATTACGCGAATGTGGTGCTGCATCACAAGGCGGACAGCAGCATGGCGTTGGGGACCATCTCCGATGCCCAGGGCCGCTTTACGCTCGGAGGCGTTGCGCCGGGCGAGTACTATCTGGTCATCCATTTCATCGGATACAGCGATTTCATCTACCCCAATATCACCCTGCGGCGTGACATGGCTTCAACGGATGTTGGGGATATCCGGCTCGCACTCAAACCCATCGAAATGGCCGAGGTGGAAGTCGATGCGCGCCGCGCTCCCGTGGTGTATCAACTCGACAAGAAGGTGATCAGTGTTGATGGACAACTCACCGCTTCCTCCGGCACCGCGGTGGATGTGCTGCGCAACGTGCCGTCGGTGACGGTGGATTTGGATGGTTCGGTGCGCCTGCGCGGCAGCGGCAGTTTCACTGTATTGATCGACGGACGTCCTTCGGTGCTCGACGCATCCGACGCGTTGCAGCAGATTCCCTCCAGCGCCATCGAGAACATTGAAATCATCACCAATCCTTCCGCACGCTACAATCCGGAGGGTATGTCGGGCATCATCAATGTTGTGATGAAAAAGGAGGGCGCACTCGGCAATAGTGGCATGGTGAATCTCGGCGCGGGCTGGGACGACAAGTACGGTCTGGATGGCTTGTACACCATGCGCTTCGATGGATTCACGGCCTTTGTCGGCGCGGACTACAACAAGCGCTACAACGAGGGCACGCAGCGCGAAGTGGGGGAATTCCGCAACGCGAACGAACTCACCACCATTCGTTCCGATGGCACGAGTACGCGCGAGCGCGAGCGCTGGTCGCTGCGCGCGGGCTTCGAACTGCCCTTGGGTGAAAGCAGCCGCATGTCCCTGTCGGCCCGCTACGGCAATCATGCGCACGGCGGGGGCACGGCCTTGCGGTATTTCGAAACCGTGGGCGATGCGGCGGCGCGTCCCTACACCAGCAGGGGACATTCCACGCGCAGCGGCGAATTCTTCGGCGCGGATGCCGAGTTCCGCCATCGCTTCGACAGTGAGAAGCATGTGCTGCTCGCGCAGTTTTCCTTCCGCCGCCGCGAGGGCGAGGAAGCTTCGCTCGACGAGTTGCTCGATGCCGCCGGCGCCATCAGCAGTGGCCGCAGAGCCACGGAAGACGGCCCGGGCCGGATGATCGAAGCCAAGCTCGATTACACGCTGCCGTTCAGCGAGGACGGAAGCATTGTCGCGGGATATGAATTGCGCGACGGCGCCTCGGACGATATCACCTCGCTCTCGGAATTCAATCCCAGCTTGGGCGGCTATGAACGTCTCGCGCAATTCGACAGGAGCACGATGTACGAGCGTCGCACGCAGGGTTTGTACTCACTGTACGCCAACAGCTTCGGCGCCCTTGGCATGCAGGCCGGTCTGCGTGTTGAACACACCGATCGCCGTGTGCAGCTTGCCGCGAATGGCGGCAGTGCGGATCTGGAGCATTGGGACGTTTTCCCCACACTGCATGCGTCGTATGGCTTTTCGCCCACGCGGCAACTGATGGCGGGGTATACGCGGCGCATCGAACATTCACGCGGCTGGTTCCTCGAACCCTTTGAAACCTGGATCGATGCCTACAACGTGCGGCGCGGCAATCCCGATCTCAAACCCGAGTACATCGACAGCTACGAACTCGGCTATCAAACGCATGTCGGCGAAGCATTGTTCTCGGCCGAGGCCTACCATCGCAGTACGCATAACAAGGTGGAACTGGTGCGCAGCATTTACCGCGACAACATCACACTGCGCAGCGCGGAAAATGTGGGACGGGATTATTCCACCGGTCTCGAACTCATGCTCAACACCGACGTGCTCGCTCTGTGGAATGTCAATCTGCTCGGCAATCTCTTCGACTACCGCGTCGAAGGCGCCATGCGTGGCCAGGACTTCTCCGAAAGCAGCTTTACCTGGAATGCGCGGTTGAACAACACGTTCACGCTTGCACCCGGTACTATGCTGCAAATCAATGCCAGCTACAACAGCGCCTCGGTATCGGCGCAGGGACGCACGGAAGGGTATTTCATCACCGACATTGCCGTGCGGCAGGAACTGTTCAACAGGCAACTCGCGCTCACACTGGATGTCAGCGACGTGCTGCGCACCGCGGAGCGTGAATCCACTCTCGCGGGTCCGAATTTCTCGTCCTCCACCTACGCCTTCGAGGATGCGCCGGTGGTGATGCTCAGTCTGCGCTGGTTTATCAATCAGGCGCGCAGTGATCGCGATCGCGGCTCGCGGCGTGGTGGCGAAATGGGGGATGACGATTTTTAAGGCCTGCCACGATGCTCGCGGTACGACGGATTGTCGTTGCGCAGCGCCAGCGTTGAGTGAAGGGGGAAAAGGGTGAAAAGGGAGAATGGTGAATGGGTGTGGGTAGTTGCTGGATGCTGTTGAACGGTCGAAGCTCTGGTGCCTGCGAATAAAAGTATGTGCAATTCATGCCAACAGCCGGCGATGTGCTGATGTGTGCCTACTCGCCGATCAGAATGAAGGGAGCCCACACCGTGGGATCAGGGTGACGGGAACGTAGTTGACGGCGAGCGGCACGCAGGGCTTCGACTTTATCCGCACCGCCGAACCATGCGCGATAGAATGCCTCCATAAGCTCCACCGTCGCGGCATCGGAAACATTCCACAGACTCATGAGCAGCGCCCGCGCCCCGGCGATGAAAAAGGAGCGCTGTAGTCCGAATACACCGTCGCCAGTGCTGATATCGCCGAGCGCTGTTTCACAGGCGCTGAGGGTGACCAGATCGCAGGACGCGCAATCCATGCGGCTGATTTCCAGCGCGGTGAGAATGCCATCTTCGTCCGCCGGGGGCACGGGTGCGCCTGTCCACGCGGCATTCGCGCCTGCCAGTATCAGGCCGGAGCGAAGCAGGGGATGCCTCTCGGCCCGGAATGCATCGCGACCCCGCGTCGCTTCCAACCCCGGGGTGAGCGCCATCGCGCGCTCGCGTGGCGCCGGAAAGAAGAAGCCATGTGTCGCGATATGCAGAATGCGCGTGCGCTCGCCGGACAGGTGCTTGACCTCGCGCTCGCCGGCTTCCGTGGCTGCGAGTGTGCGTGCGGGAATGTCGTATTCGCCACACAGCGCTGCGATGCGCCGAACTTCCTCGGCGGTGCCGGGAAGCGCGGCCCACACGCGTGCGCGGTTTCCGCGTGCCGCGCCGAAATCCGGATTTCCCACGAGCACACAGCGAGTGGCGCTCTCCGCTGTACGCAGACGGAAACCCGGGCTGCGTTGCAACATATCCTTGGCGCCGACCAGTTGCCGCAATTCCACCAGCTCGTCGAGTACCACACCAGCGGGATTCTCGAACGTGGGTTGCAACGCGGCGAAGGCCACGCGATGCAACACGCCATCGGGGATGATGATCGCGCGGGCAAAGGACGACTCCATCCGCTGTACGGGATCCCAGATGGATGCGGCGATGCGAAGCATGCGGTCGCCTTGTGGCAGCAGCGACGGCATGCTCCCGCCCACCGAAGCCAGCATGGCGCGTTCGAGTTCACGTTCCTCACAGAGTCGTAGCACGTGCGGAGCGTGGTCGGAGCGGAGCAGTACGGCCAGGACAATACGTGTGCTATCGGTGTATCCCGAGGGCACGATGAGATAGTGCACGAGCAATTCGTCGCGACGCAACAGGCGCTGAATGTCGCGCCACCCGGCATCGCGTGCGGTGCTGCCGCGATCATAATTCGCGCTGCTGCGGCGTAACAGCGCATCGAGTGAATCAATACGCACCAGCAACTGCGCGCGCAGGGCCGCGAGTTCCTCGGAGGGCGCCTTCCCGCCCAGTGCTGCGTAGCGTTCCCGCGCGTCGTGCAGCGCCTCGGCGAGACGGACTTCGCTTTCGCGGCCGCGCAGGGCACGTTGCATACGGGCCTGCTCGGCGAGTACTTCGCCACGAAGTTGCATGGCCGCATCGAACAATAGCTCCGACGCCTCGGGTGGCGCATCGGCACGCAGCGCCCATCGGGCAATCAGGCCGAGGTTGCGTTCGGCGAAGCGTTCGAGCAGTTGCAACTGCCGCGCCTCGCTTTCGAAATCGAAGGAATCCCGCAAACGCCGCACCGTGCCACCCAACAACTCCCGCATGTGGGCTATGGCATCGCCCCCGGTGACACCCGCCTCGTAACAACGCGCGAGGAGTTGCAGGCCGTCCAGCATTTCCACATGCCAGGGGTCGTACCAGCGCCGCAGTTCCTTCACGGCTTCGCAACCCAGATCCAACGCACGCGAGTACTGTCCTCTCGCCAATTCCACCGAAGCGAGATTGCGCAGCAGTCGAGCGCTGAGGGGATGCGCCTCGCCATGCGCGGCGCGTGCGAGTTGCAATGCACGCTGCACGTACCGCTCGGCCTCGTCGAGTCGCCCCATGTCGCGATACACCATGCCGAGGTTGCTCACGGGGGCCGCGAGTTCAGGCGATTGCGCGCCGAAGGTTTTTTCATACATCGCGATGGCGCTCACGAGCAGCGTCTCGGCTTCGGCCAGGCGATGCAACTCGGAGTAGATCGAAGCGAGATTGCTTGCCGCGCGCGCTTTGAACCGGCCGACATCCTTCCATCCCGATGCATCCATCAGACGTACCGCATCCTCGACCAGCGCCGAGGCCTCGTCGTAGCGCTCGCGATTGGCGAAAAAGGAGGCAGTGTTGTTGGTGACCATGGCCTGGTACATCGGGCGGTCGGCCTCAGCAATGGCGTCGGCCCGACGCCGCGCTTCTGCGAAATACTGCTCGGCCTCGGCATCGCGGCCGAGATCGGCGCACACCTGCGCGGTGCTGCTGTAGGCGAAGAAGACGAGGATGGGATCGTACGAAGCGCCGGGGCGATTGACGGCGTCCAACACTTCGGCCAGCACGCGGTACGCGTCGTTGTAGCGCGCCAGGAACATGTGGAAGGTTGCCAATTCGTGCAGCGCAGCGAGCGTTTGCTCGGACTGCGCTCCGCTGGCCCGGCGCAGCAGGGTAATCCCACGCTGGTACTGCGCTTCGGCCTGCTCGAAGCGGTGTTGACGGTACAATGCGTCACCCAGCCACGACAGCGCCTCCGCGGCTCGTATACTGTCGCCCGCGCGTAACTGCCATTCGGCGGCAGCGGCGAAGGCGCGTTCCGCATCGGCGTGGCGCAGGGATTTCCGCCAGGCGAGCCCGAGAAAGAGATACTGCGATGCCGTGAAGGAGGGAGGTGGTTCGGCCAGGGCGGTCAACGTCGCGATGCAACGCTCGAAGCCGTGGATGGATTCATCAATGCGATCAAGTTCGTACAGTTGATAGGCGAGATTGCCTGTTACGCGTGCCGACCATGCGGACCGGCAATCGGGGAGCCGCGCGAGCAAACGAACAGCCTTCTCGAGCTCCAGCGTGGATGCATCCCGGTCGATGAGCCACAGCGCCTCAGAATGGCAGCTCAGCGCTTCGATGTACAGCGGATGCGCGCTGTCCCGGACGGCAGCCGCAATGCGCAGCAACTGGCGTTCGCATGCCGCCGCATAATTCCGGATTCGATCATCCGACATGTCTTTCGCGAGTTCGGCCACCAGACTGTCGAGTCGTGCGAATTCCACCAGCGCGGTGATGGAGTCCGCCGGCGCGACGAAATGCGCACCGGGAGCGGGCAGGCATTCGGTGCGGGCGTCCTGTCCGTGCGCCACAACGCCGCAGACAGCGAACAGCAGCATACAGCGAAGCATGCCACGCAGCATGTGATGGAGAACGGAGTGTACGGGGAATTGTAGCGCTATGCCGCGCGCGAACACCATGCGAACCGCCTGTTGATGATGCGCAACTTACTGCGTAAAGCGTCGCGAGGCAATGCGCCCAGGGGTAAGGAGGCGGATCAGAGTAAACCGCGATGCAGTCCACCGTCCACGGTGATGGTGCTGCCGGTGATGTACGAAGCGCGTGGACTTGCGAGGAACACCGCGAGATTCGCCACTTCCTCCGGATTGCCGATACGGCCCATCGGAATTCCCGCGGTGACCTGATCGCGGATATCCTCCACGCTCACTCCGGCTTTCTGCGCGCGATCGGTGAACAACTGCGTCTGCCGACCGGTGCGGATGTACCCCGGCGCGATGTTGTTGACGGTGACGCCGAAGCGCGACACTTCGTCCGACAGCGTTTTCGCCATGCCGGTCACTCCGGCGCGGAAGGTGTTGGAAAGAAGCAGGCGCTGTATGGGCTGCTTGACCGAAATGCTGGTGATGTTCAGCACGCGACCGAACCCGCGTTCGACCATGCCGGGAAGAAAGGCGCGTATGAGCCGCACGGCGCTCATCAAGGTGCGATTGTATCCTGCGAGCCATTGCTCCTCGCTCATGGAAAGGAAGTCGCCGGGATTGGGACCGCCATTGTTGGTCACGAGTATATCCACACCGCCGAGCATGTTCATGGCGGCATCGGTGGCGCGCGTGATGTCCGCGGCGCTGTCGAGGTCGGCGGCAACGCATTCGATACGCGCACCTTCGGGTGAACGCAGTGATGCAGCCAATGCGGCGAGCTTCTGCTCGTTGCGCGCGCAGAGCAGCACATCGCAGCCCTCGGCGATAAGGGCTTCGGCTACCGCCCGGCCGATGCCGTCGCTTGATCCGGCCACAAAGGCGCGCTTGCTGTGCAATTCCATATCCATGGTCTTTATCCTCTGCTTATTCGTGGTTATCTTATTAGTCACGGCAAAGTACGGGTTTTCCCGCCCCGCGCCAATGTTGATTTCTTGCTGGATGCACCCATGGCCATTCTCCCGATTTACCCGTACGATGCGCGCGTGCTGCGCGAGGAAACCCGTGATGTAACGGGCCCTTCGCCTGCGTTGACACAGTTGATTCTCGACATGTTCGAAACCATGCATACGGCCAGCGGCGTCGGCCTCGCAGCCAATCAGGTGGGCGTGGGGCAGTCGTTGTTCGTGGTCGATCTTTCGGTGATGGAGGATTTCGCCGATCAATCTCCCATCGTGATGATCAATCCCGTGATCACCGATTTCGACGGCGACGACATTCCTATTGAGGAGGGATGCCTGAGCATTCCCAATGTGCGCGAAGAGGTGCTGCGTCCCGAACGCCTGCGCATTCTCTATCGCGACGCCAACTTCGAGGAAAAGGAATTGCTCGCCGGGGATTTTCTCGCGCGCGTGATTCAGCACGAGTACGATCACCTGCAAGGCGTGTTTTTCACCGATTATCTGCGCGGATTGCGCAAGCGCCTGGTGATGCCGGTGCTCAAGCGCATTCGCAGTGGCGAGGAAAAGGCCGATTACCGCATGGCGCGTCATGTCGACATCGTGGACTGATTCCTCTCCAAGGATCGCCTTCATGGGCACGCCGGAGTTTGCCGTGCCTTCGCTTGTCGCACTTTGCGAGGCGGGGTACACGCCTGTGGTGGTGGTGACGGCGCCCGACAAACCACGTGGACGCGGACAGCGCATGAGTCCCACGGCGGTCAAAGCGGAAGCGCTGCGCAGGGGCATCCCCTTGCTGCAACCCGAGTCTCTGAAAGACGATTCCTTTCACGACGCGCTCGCCTCGTTCGCACCCGATCTTGCTGTTGTGGTGGCATTCCGCATCCTCCCGGAACGCATTTTCTCGCTGCCGTCGCTCGGGAGTTTCAATTTGCATGCATCGCTGTTGCCCAGGTACCGCGGTGCCGCCCCGATACAGTGGGCGCTGATCAATGGCGATCAGGAGAGTGGCGTGACCACGTTCTTTCTGCGCAAGGTGGTGGATACCGGCAACATCCTTCTCCAGGAACGCCTCCCGCTTACAGAGGATATGACCGCTGGCGAACTGCACGACGCCCTGTCCGTGCTCGGTGCCGACGTCGTGCTGCGCACGGTGCGCCTGATTGAGCGGGGCGAAGCCGTGGCCCTGCCACAGGACGACTCCGCCGCGAGTCCCGCGCCGAAAATTACGCGCGAGACCTGCCGT
>JAMIQH010000061.1:0-14343 GCA_035914695.1 Bacteroidota bacterium
TCGGAGCGGATGGAAAGGTGTACCTCGGGCGCAGTTCGGGCGCGATTGCCGTGACCGCCGACAACGGTGCGACCTGGACCTCGCTCAATCCGCTGCCCGTCACCGCCGCGTTGCGCCGCGTTCAAAGCGGAGGTGGCAACCTGTACGCCTCTGCGCTGGGGCCGGGCCTGTACAAGTCCGTGGATCAAGGACAGAGTTGGACGAATCTCCTCACGACCATCGACAACCTCACGCCGTACAATTTCGCCTTTCATCAACAATACGGCCTCGTGGTGAACACCAACCGCGGCATGTTCCACTCCATCGACGACGGCGCGACCTGGATGAACATCAGCTATAATTATCCGACCACGGTTAACGACCTCGCCTTCACCGACGACGGTGCGATACTGGCCGCGAGCGGATCGCATGGCGTGCACATCCTCGCAGCGAATGCCGATGCCTGGCAGCAGATCGACGAAGGGATGCATTCCACCAACATCATCGCCTTGCAGCGCTCCTCCGATGGCACGCTGTGGGCCTGCTCGCATGCGAATTCGTATTTCCGCTACATCCCCGCGGCCAATCCTGTGCAGCCGCTGCCGGCCGAGAGCGCGGTGCGTCTCGCACACCTGTATCCGAATCCCGGCATCGACGTATGCACGCTGGACATCACCGAACAGGGCAGGGGCTGCCGCATCGCCCTGTGCGACGTACTGGGCCGCGAGTTGCGTTCCTGGCAAGCTCCGCCCGATGCCGTGCGCCAATCGCTCTCGCTTGAGGGATTGCCCGCCGGCAATTATATCGTGCGCCTTGCCGCACGAGGTGCGGCGCAATCGATCATGGTGGTGAAAAAACGTTGATGGACGCGAAACAACGTCGACGCGCACGCACATCCGCGGCGCTTCTGCCTGGCATCGCTGTCGTCTTGGCGCTTCTGCTCCCGGCCTGCATGCGCGAGTATGTGGTGCTTGAAGAGGAGGCGATGCACGATCTCTGGGCCTTCACGCATCCGCTGTGTGCATCGCCGGGTCTGCGTCTGGACACGGAGAATAGTGTGTACGTATTCGAACGCGTCGACCTGTACCATCACGGCATGGAGACCGATGTGCGCGGTGAGGCGGTGGTGCTTCCCGGACGCCAGCGTCGCGAGCTTTCCCTGTCCACCTTGCGTGTCGTGCGCGCGTGGCTGCCTGTGGAAATGGAGTTGCTCCTGGCCAATGGCGAAGAGTATACCGTCGAGCCCGGCTTCTGGTATTTCGCGATGGAGCGCGGTGTGCCACGTGCATTGTGCATTACGCTCGCACCGGGGAGCACCGCCTCGATTCGCACCCCGCTGGTGTTCAGCTACAACGATGTCCAACGGATGGGCGTGCGTAGCGGTGTATCCGCGCCGGTGTTGGAGTATATTGTCGAGGAAGCATTACGCTGACGTTGAATCATCGCAGGAGAGGCGAAATGGATGAGCAATCTGCCACACATACGCCGCCGCCGCACGTTCCACTGAAACAACGCTTGCAGCGCATCGCGCTGATCGGGCTTGCCGTGCTTTGCGCTGTGTTGTTGCTGTGGATCGTGATCGATGGTTGGCTCACCGCCAGCCGGCACGCAGACGCATTGGAGGAGCTGAACCTCAAGTCCAGCACACAGCTGGATCGCCGCAGCCGGAGTTTGCTGCGTTTGACCGCCGCCGCGGTGGCTACGCCGGCAGCCGACGCGCTCGCGCGCAATGATGTCCCCGCGTTGCGCAGTGTTGTATCCCAGCTGCGCAATCAGGACGGTGTGCGCCTCTGCGCCATCGCCGATGCCGCGGGCACCATTCGCGCCAGCAGCGATCAGCGGCAGGAAGGTACGCCGCTCAATCGCACCTTTAGCATGCTGATGAGTCACAGCGACGCCATCATCGTGGACACCGTGTCCGCAGGTACGTATCGCCTGGTTGCCAATCTCCGCTCTGGCGCCTCGGCGGTCGGCATGCTCGTGCTGGTGTACGAAGCCACGGACACCGCGCCGCCATCCCGTTGACGGTACAGCCGTGTGGACACGCATGGCGGAACTGCCTTCTCGAGTGTGGAGAAGGTGGCTCCGGCTTCGGGCGCGTCCTCGTCAGCGCTTGATGGGAATTTTGTAAATGCGCGTCTGCAACCAGTAGGGCGCGTTCGCGTCGTTGGCATTGTAGGCCCGCAAGGTGAGCTGAAGCTTGAAATACTTGCGGGTTTTATCCGTATCGGGGATGTCGATATTGCTGTCGAAATAGTGGTGGAATCCTTTGAGATCCACAAATTTGTCACGAAACACCGCCTGCACCCAGAGTTCTTTTTCCAGATCGGTCTCGTCGCTCACAAAGCCCCCGAGTATGGAGTACTGCGCATCGGGATAGCTCGCCACATCCTCCCAGGTGCCGCGAATGTTGTAGCTTTTCCCGAACTCCACTTCCGATGGAAGAATGAGATCGATGTTGGCCGGAGTCGCGTTGCCCGTCTCGCGGATGATGCGGAATTCCGCTTGCGCGGGTGACAGCACGAAATCCACGATGAATTTGTCGATCGTCGCGCCTGCACTGTTGGTCAGTTCCACCGTGAGTGTGCAGGTGGTGTCGCCTTCGGGTTTGAAAAATTCGGTCAATGCCATGGTGTGCTGCCACGGTACGCGCGCGCCACTCTTGGGGAGAGTAAAGGATTGGTTGGTCTGGAAAAACCCTCCGCCCGTGCCGCGTTGCGCCACCTTGAGGTAGACCATGACGTTGGCGTCCTTTTCGCTATCCGCGTTGCGCAGCGGGAGTTGCACGCGCAGTTTGCTGGCTTCGGCAGGGATTTGCGTCACCCATTTCGCGCGTTGTTTCCAGCCGTAGCCGCTTTTGGTGGCTTTGTTGAATTCCAATGATGCCAGCGGCACGTCCTCGCCCGTATCCACATTCGTTTCAAGAAATTCGATGCGCCCCGTGGCCGCGGTCAGTGGCAAGCCCACCGTCTGCAATGGAGTGCCCGCTGGTAGGGCCTCGGGAATCCATACTTCCACGAAGGTCTGGAAATCGAAACTGCGCTGGAACAGCCAGTCCCAGTTTTTCCAAGTGTTGGGCGCGTAATCGCCGGAAGGATCGTGCACGAGATATTCGTACGCCGCCGGACCCTTCAGCGGTTGGGATTTCTTGTAGCCGATGACCATGATGGAATGGCCCATGCGTGAGATGACCACGGGACTCCCTTCGTCGAGCCGGGCGATGAGGTTGTTGAATGCCGAGCGCGCCCACCAGTACTGGCCACCGGAAGCACTTTTACCCGAAGCGCGGCGAATAAGCGTGGGCATGTGCCAGCGATACATGTAGGCATTTGGTCCCGTGGTCTCGGGGTAATCGATCCATTTCAGAATATCATGCACCTGATTGAGATTGGACGGCGCGTACCCTTTGGCGAGCATTTTCACGCAGGTGGCATAGCAGGTTTTGGCATCCTGCTGATAGAAGGGCATGGCGATGATTTTCTGCGTCAGCGTCGGTTCCACCAGCGGCTCGTCCGCCACCAGCACGCGCGTGCGTTTGATCCCCGCGCTTTTACGCGTCCCTCCACCCGCGAGCTGATCCACCGCGAAGGTGGTGACGATCGCACCCGCGCTGGAGTCGTAGGTGAAGGGAAGCTCCTTGCCCTGCGGTTCCTCGTCGAACACGGGATTGTAGTTGAACAGCGAGAAATCGTCGAAGCTCCTGCCCGCCGCGACGGCGAAGCGCAGCGTGGCCGTGGCGGGCACGACATCGGCGAGCAGTTCATACACCTTCAAACTTCTTCCCGTGAAAAAGTCATCTTCCTTCAGCGCCGCCCAGGTGACCGTTGTAGTGGTAGTGAGCGCACCTGCGGGAATGCTCAGCGTTGCGCCGTCCTTGAGCGCTATGCTCCCGCCCTCCGGCCCGATATCCATGCTCATCGATTCGAGCGTTGCCCCGGGATCGAGCACATCCCGCAGCGACGTCGGCGCCCCCTCGTCGCAGGCGGCAAATGCAAAGGCGAGCAGACACACAACGGAAGCGAGCGTGAACGAGCGGCAGGTGGGAATTCGCATGGCGCACTCCATAGCGGACAGTGGTATCGGAAATGTCTTCTGCCAAACTACGATTTCGGCTACTGGGAATCAATCACTCGCTTGCGACGCGGACGTTCGAGAATGCATTCCACCCTGGCGCGTAGTATGCCGCGCCACAGGATTCTCATTGCTTTCACATGATGTTCTCACGAGAAACACGCATGTTACTGTGATGCAACCATTCAAGGAATCCTCCCATGATCCACGACCACATCGACAATCTGCATCTCTACCTGCCACTGCATCCGGAGCTGGCGAGGGTGGAGGAGTTTCTCCACGAAAACGACCTCGGCGCGCTCGAACCAGGGAGCATTGAGCTCGGCGGTGCGGTGACCTGCATCGTGGCGGAGTACGAGACGGTGCCCGACGAGGATTGCGTGATCGAAGTTCATCGCCGTTTCGTGGATGTACATGTCGCGCTGCAAGGCGTGGAAGGCGTGGGCGTCGCTCCCGCTTGCCTCTGCCTGCAGGCGGGGGAGTACGTCGAGGAGAACGATTACCAACTGCTGCACGGCGAATTGTCGCTGCTCGCTCTGCGTCCCGGGACCTTTGCCGTGTTCTTTCCCGGGGATGCGCATAGCCCGAAACGTTCGCTTCCACACGTCGGCGCGGCGATACGCAAGCTGGTATTCAAACTGCCCCTTTGAGGAGGCGATCACGCCGTTCCCTCGTGAAATCCTGACTCTGTACACCTTCCCGCGGTGACGTATGCCGCCGCAACCGTGCCGATCGGCGCCACGCAAGCGTTCCATTCGACGTGTTGGGGATCGAATCCTTTCAATTTTGGCACGTTGTCTTGATTTCCGTGGTGAGGCTGGATATATTGAGCCATAGCATTCCTTTGTAGCGCCAACATCCCTCGATTTCCCCACGACGTGCGCCGTCAAGCTGTCCACCTGCCATGGATAAAACCGATCCCATTTCTTCTGAATTGCGCCAGCGCTATCTCGACGCGCTCCTGATCGGCGAAAAACGCACCTGCGCTTCAATAGTGCAGCGGCTGCTGGACGAGGGTGTTCCCGTGCGGACACTTTTCCTCGATCTCTTCCAGGATGCCTTGTACAAGGTGGGTGAGTTGTGGGAAATGAACAAGATTACGGTGGCGACCGAGCATCTCGCCACCACCATCACGCTCGCGCTGTTCCAACTGGTGTATCCACGTGTATTCGCCGTCGAACGCGTGGGGAAAACCGCCATCGTATGCTGCACACCCGACGAACATCATCATATCGGCGCGCGCATGGTGTCGGATATTTGCGAACTGCACGGCTGGGATTCCCACTTCGTGGGATCGCACACGCCCGTGGCCGATCTTTGCGAAATGGTCACGGAAAAGCGTCCGGATTTTCTCGGCGTCTCCCTCACGCTGTACTCCAATATCGGCAACCTCCTGCATCTGCTGTACGCTGTCCGAGCCATCGCGCCGGATCTGCCCGTACTGGTTGGCGGGCAGGCATTCCGCAGCGGGGGATTGGACATACTCGACGGATTCACCGGTGTTTTTTACCATCATTCCCTCGATGCATTTGAGTACTTCCTCGATGAACACTCCTGAACCACGCACCATTGAGCAGGAACTGACGCGGCTTCTCTGCGACGAGGCCTCGGCGTTGCTGCTGCTGCTCGATGTCGAGCGGCGCATCGTTCGCGCCAGCACATCCTTCGAGCGCCTCGTGGGGCGAAGCGTACGTGGCGTGCCGGTGTACGAATTCATTGTGGATTTCGACGGCTCGCTCGATGTCGCCACACTCGCCGATGGCAATGCCGAAGGTCACATTCTCCATATTTCCGGCGCCGATGGCATGCCGGCGAGCTTCCGCTTCCGCGTGCGCGCCATCGGAGATCATCTTCTCCTGTACGGAGAGAGCCCCGACGCGGATATCCGCACATTGCGGAGGGAATTACTCACGGCGAACAACGAGTTGCACGACATGGCGCGCGAACTGCAGAAGCGCAATGCGCAGCTCGAGGAAATGAACAAACTGAAAAACCAATTCCTCGGTATCGCCGCGCACGACCTGCGCAATCCCATCAGTGTGATTCTCTCCTTCAGTGAAATCATGCTACACGAAGACGTGGAATCACTCACTGCCGCACAGCACGAGATGATGAACTCTGTGCACGAATCGAGTGTGTTCATGCTCAAATTGCTCAACAATCTGCTGGATGTCTCCGCCATCGAAGCGGGTAAGCTGACGCTCGACATGCTCCCCACCGATATTGCCGTGCTGTTGCGAAAGAATCTTAAGCGCAATCGTATACTCGCCGAACACAAAGGCATTGCCATTCGCGACGAGATCGATGCCGATCTTCCCCTGCTCGCTCTCGATGCTGGAAAATTCGAGCAGGTGCTCAACAACCTGATCACGAATGCGGTGAAATTCTCTGAACGGGGCACGACGGTGGCGGTGCGCTGTATGCGCAGTGGCGACGAGGTGCTGCTCTCCGTTCGCGATCAAGGGCAGGGCATTCCCGCCGAAGAATTGGATCGCCTCTTCAAACCCTTCTCCCGCACCAGCGTGCGCGCCACCGCTGGCGAAAGTTCGACAGGCCTGGGATTGGCGATCGTCAAGAGCATCATCGACGGCCATGCCGCCCGCGTGCGCGTTGACAGCGTTGTAGGACAGGGCACGGTATTCTCCATCAGTATTCCCATTCCTTCGGAGGTCGCATGACCGTGGACGATCTTATAAATGAAGCCGCAATCCTCAGGCAGCCATCGGAACAGGCGCTGCGGGAATTCGCCGAGAAACGCGAGCGCCTTGTCGCACTGTTCAACGAGCGCTTCTCCACGCGCCCGGATCTCGCGCAGCTTATCGGCGAAACCAACAGACTGATGATGGAGGATAACCATCGCAACCATGCCCGCTTCATGGAGTCGATTTTCCGTCACCATTCCCCGAAGGTGCTCACCGAAACCATTCTCTGGGTGTACCGCGCCTATCGCGCGCACGGCTTCCGACTGGCGTATTGGCCGGCCCAGCTCGACAGTTGGGTGGAACTGTATCGCGCGGAACTCACACCCGCGACCTTTGCGGAGATCGAGCCCTTTTATCATTGGATGATCATCCGGCAGCCCGCCTTTGTCGCGCTCAGCGACGCGTATCTGGGCGATGCTCCCCCGCACGAATTTTAAAACGCCGCGGTGAGTATTTGCTTCCGGAGCGGATTCAACAGAGGTTTAAAACCACAGATTGCACAGATTACACACAGATTAGCACAGATGAATCGTGGGAGTCCGCATTGATCCGAACACATAGCCGCAAGGGAGGAAATCCAACGCCCGTCGGGAACAGCGACGTGAAAGGAAGTCCATTGCCAGCACTGACTGAATGCCGCGCACGGATATAAAGACGATGTCGCGTGATATCGAGTGGCAACTCCCGGCGCGCCGCAGGACTCAGCAGCTTCGGGGTACACTACAAACGCTACCGATGCATCATATCGATTCCACTGAACACCGAAGCATTGCGTCTTTTATACCCTTGCGCCCTTGCGTTACACGGCTCGATAGTCAGGAGAATGACCAATCAGGGCAACAACCCCCGGGTACGTACATGCCTGCGACTTCCATGCGCCTCCTGAAGCTTCTCTTCGCCCCGATGGTGTGTCAGCAGCGGGAAATGGTTCGATGTTTCCACACAGGGAGCAATCACATCTCCGGGTAAATCGAAACAGGCGAGGATATCCTCCAAACGAAAAAAGGCCCCCGAGTATCGGGAGGCCTCTTTGTGGACGCAGTAGGATTTGAACCTACGACCTCACGCGTGTGAAGCGTGCGCTCTGGACCAGCTGAGCTATGCGTCCGTCCGTATAGCTTGGTAAAATTACGGCATTGGAGCGTGAAATGCAATACCCGGGTGAATTTTCTGCCATTGCGGCAATTCAGACCATTGGGTGTGCTGTAGCCCGAAAGAGGAAAAACAACGGCACGGAGTGCTGTCCGTGCCGTTGTAATGTCTGTGCCGTTGCAGGGTCGCTGCCGTCACGATGTCCGTGCCGTCGCAATGTTTGCGTGGCGTGGGGCTCGAACGAGTGCGCTCGCCGTGATTAGAAGGGCAGGTCTTCGTCTTTCTTGCCTTGCGCGGGTTCGGGACCGGGCTCGGGGAGGGGAGGACGATCCGAACCGCCGCCACCGCCAGTCTTCGCATCCAGAAACACCCAGTCGTTCACCACGACCTCGGTGGTGTAGCGCTTGCTGCCGTCCTTGTCGTCCCAACTGCGCGTTTGCAGCTTGCCCTCGACGTACACTTTCGAACCCTTCTTGAGATACTGATGGATGATCTCGGCGGGCTTGCGCCAGGCCACGCAGCGATGCCACTCCGTGCGCTCGATGAGATTGCCGTTCTGATCCTTGTAGGATTCGTTGGTCGCAATGGAAAAGGTGGCAACCGCCACATTGCTCTCGGTGTATTTCAGGTCGGGATCGCCGCCGAGATTGCCGATCAATTGCACCTTATTCAGACCGTATGCCATGCTCGATTCTCCTTTGAATGTTTCCCAAGATACTGGTTTTTCCAGCACAATACCTAGCGGGGGCGTGTCGCTGCCGTGAGAAGGCGGGGACGCGCCAGTGACACGTCCCCGCATGATGTTCAATGAATACCGACGGTCCGTGGCAAGCGCAGTGCCGCCTCGGGCCGTGCCTGTGCCGCGTCAGAAGGGGAGGTCGTCCGGTGGTGCGCTGTTGGACGCACTGCCGGGATCGCCATTGTCCGTCTTGTTCCCGCCATTGCTGTCGAGGAAAACGAACTCGTCCACCAGCACCTCGGTGGTGTAGCGCTTGTTGCCGTCCTTGTCTTCCCAAGAGCGGGTCTGGAGTTTCCCTTCGAGGTACACGCGCGACCCCTTTTTCAAAAACTGATGCAGCAACTCGGCGAGTTTGCGCCAGGCAACGCAGCGATGCCACTCGACGCGTTCGACGAGATTCCCGTCCTGATCCTTGTAGGATTCGTTGGTGGCCAATGAGAAATTCACGACCGGGATGTTGCTGTCGGTGTGCTTCAGCTCGGGATCGCCGCCCAGACGACCGATGAGCTGCACCTTGTTCAGTCCGTACGCCATGATGAAGTCTCCTTGAAATGTTCCCTAAAAAATTTAATAGGCGGGAATCAGGATACAAGATCGAGGCGTGAGAAGCAAGAGAAAAAGAGAGGTACATGCGACATCAACAAATTCGAGTGGCTCGCCCGCGATGACCATGCGGTCCCGGCCGATGCGTTCGAGCTGGGTTCCGTCGGCGGCAAACACGTGTAACTCCTTTGCCGTAACGACATGGATGCGCGTATCTGCGGAGGCGCCATCGGGCGGACACACGGCGATGCCGCGCGCGTCGTCAAGGATGTCCCTTCCGAATTGCCCTATGAAATTGCCGAATACATCGAAGACGACCACGCGTCCGCGCTCGAGAACATACAGGCGGTCGTTGCCTCCGCGAGCCATGGCCACCGGATCGTGCAGGCGCCCTTCGCCGGCGTCGACACCGCCGAAGCGACGGTCGACGCGATCGAAGCCGGAAAGCGTCACCACCAGGGAGTTCTCCGCATCGAGCACGAACAGTTGCTCGAAACTCGATGCGACGACATCCACGGGATAGCCGAAGCGCCGTTCGCCGCCGGGGGTTTCACTTTCAAGCGTCGCCACCACGTTGAGATCGCGATCCAGCCGGACAATACGGCGATTGTTCCGGTCCGCCACATACATTGCCACCGCCAGCGAGGCATCCAGACCCATGGGCTGGTCGAAGCGGCCCGCATCCCAGCCGGGTCCGCCCACATCGGCGAGCTTGCTGCCATCGATCGCGAACTTTCGCACTGTGGCGCTGCCCGCGTCGGTGACCAGCACATTGCCGAAGGCATCCACCGCAATGCGCCGGGCCTGTTCGAAGTCACCGATGCGGTACTCCTCCACCAACACGCGTTGCGCGTTGAGCGGCATGCCGAAGGTCAGCACGGCGAGGAGCAGTGTCGACGCGTGTATGGCGTAGGCGGCAAGATTGAAGTGCTGGCGTGCTGACAGGAGGCGGTGACGCATGCATTGCCTCTACATGGTGACGAACACCTTGGTCGGCGCGCCGGTGATGGTCAACGGGCGGTTCATGGCGTCGAGAAGGCGCACGGACATACGCAGCAGGGGATAGGTGTTGACGTCGATGGGTTCGAGTCCGAACGAAGGCGATCGGAACAGCACTTCCACGCTGTCCCCGGGCAGGAGCGTCAGCTCGCGCGCGGGTTGGGTGCCGAGCAGCATGGAAGGAGGGAAGCGCCGCACCGGAGCGCCGCCCCGGGCGTCGACCAACAACGCTTCGGCATTGCCCAGACGCAGTGTATCGGCGCCGGTGTTGCCCAGCATCACCGTCATGGTGGCATTGCAACGCGCGCGCTGACCGGGCATGAGATTGTTCCACACCTGCGTTTCCACCTCGCGCACCCGCAGGTCCGCCATCGGATCGGGAGGTCCCAAAACAGAACAGGCGCCCGTCACGAGGACGAGCGCCATGCTCACAAGTACAAGCGCGTTACTTCGTGGTAACGACGACCGGAAGACTCTTAACATCGGTGCGGTATCCGTCGGTGGTCTGAAGGAAAAGCCCCACCACAACGCGCGGATGCCGCGTGGCATCGAAGGCCTCGAGCCCGAGGGGAAGGATGACCGGAATATCGCGGGTTTCCTTGGGCAGCAGGCGTGCGGTGGAGATCGAGCCGTAGGACTCCGGAATAATGGGGCGGAAACGCACGAGGGCTTCGCCGGTGGAAGCGTCGATGATTTCGCCCTCGAGGAAGCCCACGTTCATTTGCTTCTCGGTGAGATTGACCATGCGCACCGTGATGCTGCCGTTGAGCGTGGCTTGCGAGCCCGCTTTTTCCACGGCCACGGTGACTTCGCCGAAGTTGATGGAGAGGGAATCCGTCACCGCATCCGCGGTGCAGCCGCTGAGGACGGCGAGCGCGAAGGGGACGATGATCAGCGTCGAAAGAAAGCGTGCGTTCATGCGATGCTCACGGTTGATATGGAACGATCAGTTCAGGCGGAATTTCACGGGAACGGAAACCTTGACGTTCACGGGCTTTCCGCGCTGCAGACCGGGTTTGAAGCGCACTTTTTTCACGGCTTCCATAGCGGCTTCGTCGCAACCGCCGCCGATACCGCGCAGCACTTCCGTACCGGTCACCACTCCGTCCTTGTTCACGTAGGCGAGCACGATTACCGTGCCTTCGACGCCGGCGCGAATGGCGAGGTCGGGATACACGAGGTTCTTTTTCACGGCGTCGAGACCACCGATAATCTCGGGCGGATCCTCCACCACCTCGAAGTACACTTCTTCCTCATGCACTTCTTCCTTCTTCGCGGGGGGCGGCTTGGGGGCTTCCATCTGCTGGTTCAAATCCATTTCCGAAGAAATGTCGATGTCCTCGATCGCGTCCATGTTCGGTGCCTCGATGGGTATCGGGGGACGAGGGGGCGGCGGCGGACGATTCTCCTGGCGGGTGTTGTCGATATCCTGAACCTTCACGATTTCATCGGCGGCTTCGATCACGATCTTTTCCTTCTCCGACGTGGGGAAGAATTTGAACGCCGCGGTGATGATCAGGAGGGAAATAATGAGGGAAATCTCGAACCAGCGCCTCGTCTTGGAGCGAATGTCGGCCTGTTCGGTTTTCTGGAGTGCCATCGTGTAATCCTGTGTTCTGCGGGTGGAAAAACGTCCTCGTTACAGGTATCACAATATACCGTCAACCGGAGGGATTGTCAACCTGTCTCGTACAACACGTGTCCCGGAGAATGTTCCCGCTCCCGTCGCGAGCATTGCGCAGGCCGGAAATTCGCGCCCGCGTGGAGTTTTTCGAGCGGCTTGATTTTCACTCCCGGTCGTCGTATATTACTGTTCCTGCCTGGATGGCGGAATTGGCAGACGCGCTACATTCAGGATGTAGTGTCCGGACGGACGTGCAGGTTCGACTCCTGTTCCAGGCACAAAACGCCTCGATCCTTTGATCGGGGCGTTTTTCGTATGTTGTGAAGGCATATTCGACCACAGTATTCGAGGAGTCATGCGCATCACCACCATCGGTATCGCCGGAGGCAGCGGCTCGGGAAAGACCACGCTGTGCCACAACATCGTCGCGGAACTTGGTCCGGATGTGGTGCTGCTGTTCCAGCATGATGCGTACTACCACGATCTGACGGACATGCCCATTCCGGATCCGGCGCGCATCAACTACGATCATCCCGATTCGCTTCAAACCTCGTTGTGCGCCGAGCATCTGCGCGTGCTGCGCGGTGGTGGCAGTGTCGAGCAACCGGTGTACGATTTCTCCACGCATCGCCGCACGGCGGAGTGCAGAGTATTGGAAGCGCGTCCGGTGATTCTCGTGGAAGGCATACTGGTGCTGGCGGAAGCGCAGTTGCGCGAGGCCATGGATTTGCGGGTGTTTGTGGATGCGGATGCCGATGTGCGCATTCTCCGAAGGGTGGAGCGGGACATCTGCGAACGCGGACGCAGCATCGCTTCGGTGCGGGATCAATACTACAACTCGGTGCGGCCAAGTTACGAGCAGTTCATTGCGCCGAGCAAAGTACACGCGGATCTCGTGGTGCCGCGCGGTGGCGACAATCCCCTCGCCGTGGAAAGCATTGTGGCCTTCATCCGCGCGCGCATGGCGGCGGCCTGAACGCCCGGTGGTTCACGCCGTCTCGTCGGGTCCGCGTTTCGCCAGCACGGCGAGATAGCCCATGAAGCGATCGCCGCCGTGTTTGCGGTACACATCGATCTCGTGCTTGTAATGCTTGACGAGATGCTTCATGTGTTTCATTCCTTCAAACCCTCCCTTCGCCAGACTATACGCCGCATCCTGAAACTGCCGATAGAAGGCATCGAGCGCGCGTGAACGGTCGTCCACGTGCACGACGCGCAGTCCGCGCTCCTCGAGCAGGCGCAGCAGCGCCTCGCGGTGCAGCAGCTTGTGGTCGCGTGCTTCCCACACATCGCGCACATAGGTCGGAACTTCGTCGTGCAGCCAGCAGGAATCCGCCAGCAGCAGGTAGCCATCGGGCGCAAGCATGCGCAGGGCTTCCTTCAGTGCGCGCGTGGGCACATGGGCGGAAAGCACACCTTCGAGTATCACCACGTCGAAGCCCGGCGGACGCAGGGCCAGCGAAACGGGGGACATGAATTGCAGCGACACCTTGCCCGCGAGACCGAGCGACGTGGCCGCCATTTTTCCGTAGAGAATCGCCTCGGCATCCTCATCCACTCCTATCACCGAGCCGGCGACGTGCTGCGCCAGCGCGAGGGCATGCTCGCCGTAGCGGCAACCCACGAGCAGGAAACGCGCATCCTCGCGCGCGAGCAACTCCGCTGGACAGTGGGTGAGCACATCCCGCAGCAGCGCCGGGCCGCCGGGCGTGAGATGCGCGGGATAGTAATCGGAGAGTTTCATCGAATCGTTCAACGTCGGGGTCCGTGTGTGGGGAAGTGAAGTCGAGGTCGGATACATGCCAACCGTATTGGCCCAATGTCAGGGATTGTTCAATGCCTCGACGAGGAAGCGCCGGATACTGATCATGCTGCCGATCAAGCCGAGGATTCCGCCCGAGAGAATCAGCAGCACGTAGAATCGCCAGCTCACGCCGATATTCAGGAGCAAATCCTCCGACAGCGGAAGCAGGAAAAAGGTGAACACGATGTCGATGAGCAGCGAGGCGATAACGCCGCCCACAAAGCCGTGCAGCACCCCTTCGATCAAGAAGGGCGAGCGAATGAACAGCGGGGTGGCGCCCACGAGCTTCATGGTGCGTATCAGATGGCGCTTTGCGTAAATGGTGAGGCGAATGGTATTGGCAACCAGAATCACCGCCGACACCGCCAGCATCAGGCCGATGAAAAATGCCGCGATACCGAAGGCCCGCGCGCGTTTGTCGATCAGCTCCAGCAGTTGCTTGCGGTAGTACACGCTTTCCACCAGATGCAGCTTCTCGATGGATTGCGCCAGCAGGGCGATGCTGTCCGCATTGTTGTAGCCGTCGGTGATACCGAGACGATAGGATTGGGGGAGGGGGTTTTCATCGAGGATATCGTCAAAGCTTTCGCCGAAGTCCTCTTTGAAAATCCGCGCCGCCTCTTCCTTCGATACAAACTCCACATCCTCCACACCCGGCATCGAGCGGAGCAACGTGGCCATTTCCTCCTGCTGCCGTCGGTTCAGATCGTCGTTGAGAAACACCTCCACGTCCACGCGCGCACGGATGCCATCGACGAAGGTGCTGATGTTCACCGTGATGAGCGTGAAC
>JAMIQH010000062.1:0-6748 GCA_035914695.1 Bacteroidota bacterium
TATTTCACCAATCGGGAAATCTGTTTGAATTCATCCGTCCCCGATTTCACCAGCAGTTCGAACAACAGCATTTCCGTACTCGTGAGCCGCGCCCCGAGACGCTCCATCACGCGGATGCCGAGTTCACGATTGGCTTCGCTGCGGCTGGACACCGCGTCCGTTACCAGATGCACATTGTAGCCCAGGCCGAGCAGATCGCGCGCGGTCTGGTACACGCACACATGCGTCTCAATGCCGCAGAGAATGATATCGGTCTTGTGCATCTCCACCAGTTTCTGCTCGAATTGCATTTCACCGCAGCAACTGAAACACCCTTTTTCGATCACGGGCGCATTTCCAAGCGACTCCGCCACGGAGGCGACGGTATGTCCCAGCCCCTTGGGATACTGCTCGGTGGCGAGCACCGGCACGCCGAGAATATTCGCCCCCTGAATCAGTATGCCCACGTTGCGCAGCAAGGCCTCGGAGTTCCAGGCGATTTCCGCCAGCTTGCCCTGGACATCGACAACAACGAGCATGGAATTTTGACGAGTCAGCATGTCACACCTCTGTTTCTGTGGCATTGTCACCGCATTGCGCGGCGTGAACGCTGCTTGTGCGCCGCCGCTGTGAAAATGGTGCAGGGCATTTCCCGCGCTCAGGCCTCGCCGCCGCTGGATGCTCCATCATCCACGGACGCGGCATGCAGACGTTCCAGCACCAGAATGCGGTTGGCAAAGTCCTCCCGCTTTTCGGGACGGAGTGCGATGAGATGGCGGTAGGATTCGATGGCCTCGAGATAGCGGCCCTGCGCGACGTAAATCTCGGCCAGGGTTTCGGTGTGTGGACGACGCACAAGGTTGACGGTTTCGACTTCGCTGTCCTCGTCGTCCACCTGGGGATGTTCCTCCACCGGAATGCGGATACGCGCACCTTCGAGTTGCTCGGCGAGACGGGAGAGATCGAGAACGGGGACGCGAATCTCCTCGTCCCGCGCCTCTGGCTCCGGAACGACACGCGAAACGGTGGGAGGGAGAAAGGACGGCAGCACATCGCTCTGGCGGCTCCACTGTGTGGCGCGAGGCCTGCTGCCATCCTGCGGAAGCTGCCCGGCCTGCTCCGCACCATGCACCATGGCCATGTGCGGAGGATAATCCAGCTCAAGCACCGGAATGTGTTCCAGCAAGCGGCGCGCGACAATGGCACCGGGCACCGTGCGCAGTACCGTGTGCAACATTTCCCGCGCATCGCTGTACTGGCGCAGCAATACATACGATTTGGCCGCCAGCACCAGTCCGGCGGCGGACTCTGGCATGTGCTTCAGTCCGCTCAGACACACCTTCAGTGCCTGCGCGGGATTATCGCGTTCGAGCCAAGCAGCGGCGAGCCGCACGAATTGCGGCGTGGCGGGGTGCGCCGCAACATACCGTTCCAATTCGGCGAGTTCACTGTCGTTACGTGGTAGTACGTGCTGCATGCTGCCAATGCTGGAAATACATTCGCCACGACGGGTACTCCATCGTGGCGAAACAACGCGAATACCGGAAAACGCTGTAAGCTACGTTGCGGTCGCCGGTCACGCCCCGCGAGGCGCGAGCGCGTGGCGAATGGACATGAAACCGACCATGCCGAATCCCATGCTGAACAGCAACTGGAACGGCAACGCCGCGATTTCGAGGAAGTACAACGACGCACCAACGCCGATCAAACAGTACACGGCCAGCACCAACTCCAGGATGACGCTGAACGTGACCTTGTGCGAGGCGCGGTATTTCTTGTTCTGCCACGAATCCTTCTCGTTCTCGATGCGGAACTTCGGCGTGCGGATGAACGCGCTCTTCTTGTTGAGCAAGCCCTCAAATACCGCGCGGGAATTGTTCACGGAAAAACCCATGCTGCCCGACATGAACAGGGGAAAAAGAAAAATACGCTTTTTCCAGTCGCTGTACACGTCCTTCTGCGAGTAGAGGTAGAACAGGAAGGAACTGACGAAGGCCAGCACGAAAATCGACATGAAGGCGAAAAACGTGTCGTGCTCGCCCGCCTGCTTGATGAACACGAGCGGAACGTTGAGTATGCCGGTCAGCAGGATGAAGGGGAAAACGATGTTGTTCGTCAGATGCACGGTGGACTGCAACTTCACGCGAAGCGGCAGCTTCGATTTCCACACCTTCGGCAGAATTTTCTTCGAGGTTTCAATCGCGCCCTTGGTCCAGCGGAATTGCTGCGACTTCAGCGCGTTGATTTCCGACGGCAACTCGGCGGGCGAGGTTACTTCGTTAAGGTACACGAACTGCCAGCCCTTGAGCTGCGCGCGGTAACTCAGGTCGAGATCCTCGGTCAAGGTGTCGGCTTCCCAGTTTCCCGCGTCCTCGATGCAGCCGCGACGCCACACGCCGGCCGTACCGTTGAAATTGATGAAGAACCCCGACTTGTTGCGCACCTGCTGCTCGATGACGAAATGTCCGTCGAGCGCAATGCCTTGCGCGCGTGTCAGCAGCGAAAACTCGTTGTTGAGATGCTCCCAGCGCGTCTGCACCATACCGATGCGGCTGTGCGTGAAATGCCGCAACGTCTCCTGAAGGAAATCCGCCTTGGGCACGAAGTCCGCATCGAAAATGGCGATGAACTCGCCCTTGGCGATGGTCATGCCATATTTGAGCGCGCCGGCCTTGAAGCCCGCGCGGTCGCCGCGGCGAACATGGACGATGTCGTGGCCGAGTTCCTTCTTGGCCGCCACGGCGGCGGCGATCACTTCCACGGTTTCGTCGGTGGAATCGTCCAGCACCTGGATCTCGAGCTTGTCCTTCGGATAGTCCATGGCACACACCGAATCGATCAGCCGCTCGACCACGTACAGCTCGTTGTAGACGGGGAGCTGTATGGTGACCATCGGATGCTCGTCCAGGGTGTCCCTGCCCACCGGCCGCTTGTCCTTGTTCTTGAAGTAGTAGTAGACCATCACGAATCCGTGAGATCCGAACAAGCTCAGGATGGTCAGTGAGAACACGTACACACCCAGTATTACATTATCCATGACGTCGATGGTACCTCGAGTAGAGAAAAGGTCAACAAATTTACCAAGCGGAAAGGGTTTCCAGCAAGAGATCGTCGGTCAGATTGTCCATGGCCAGCCGGAGGCCGGCATCGCGACCGGAAAGGCCGGCGGACCCGGGGTAATCACCGCTCGCGGTGAAATCCCTGGACCAGACTTCCTTGCGTTTGATGTTGTCAATCAGTGTGACTCGAACTTTGAGCGTTATCTGCAGTCGTGAGGCCTGAACGCCCTGTGAAACTGCTATGGGCTGGTCAGGGAGAACGGAGGTGATCACGCCCCGCATTTCGACACTTGATGATTTCTGATCCGCCAACTGCAGTGTGTTGTCCGACTGGACTTTCTCGATCAGTTGGTTTGTCAGCGTTTCTCGCAGCGACGGTTGCCCGTAGCCGCTTTCGTCGTCGAACAGCGGAATCGCAATGCTCTTCCAATGCTCTGGCACGGCGGCACCGGTAAAGGAGTACGCGCAACCGGCGCATGCCGTCGCCACGGCGAACAGCATTGTAAACTTCCACATTTCCGTGAAGCAACGCAAGACACGCGTCATATTCCGTAATCCTTGATTTTTCTGTACAGCGTTCGTTGACTTATGCCCAACGCCTCCGCCGCGAGACGCCGATTGCCGCCGAAACGCCGCAGCGCATTCGTGATAAGGAGAATTTCGGCATCGCGCAGCGTCATATCATCCAACGCCGGCGCGGGTGCAACGCTTTCCGGCTCGACGGGCGGCAACTGCCGCTGCTGCCGCGCACGCAATTCCTCGATGGCTTCACGCATGCCGAGAATGTCGCCACGCATCTCCACAAGCAGACGGAAAAGAATTTCCCGTTCGGCCTGATCGGAGGATTTCCCGAGATGCACGGGCAACGCCGCCGACAATTCCTGAGTGTCGTCGGCACGGATGTATTTCGCGACGATGTGCTCGTCCACCACATTCCCGCGTTCGAGCACCATGATGCTCTCGACCACGTTTTTCAACTCGCGCACATTGCCCGGCCAGGAGTGACGTACAAGTGCGTCCATGCCGTCGTCGGTGAGTAAAATGGACTCGCGCGGATCCGAGGGGAGTTCGCGAAGGAAATGGCGAACGAGCAGCGGAATATCCGACCGCCGATGGCGCAACGCGGGCAGGCGCAGATTCACCGAGCGAAGGCGGAAGAACAGATCCTGCCGGAAACGCTTGGCGCGCACCTCATCCTCGAGGCGCTTGTTGGTGGCGGCGAGCACGCGCACGTCCACATGCCGAGGTTCGGACGAACCCACGCGCATGTACTCGCCGCTCTCGAGCACACGCAGCAATTTCACCTGGGTGGAGATCGGCGTATCGCCGATCTCATCGAGAAAAATGGTGCCACCGTCCGCGAGTTCGAAATAGCCCTTGCGCGTTTCCACCGCACCGGTGAAGGCGCCTTTTTCATGGCCGAAGAGTTCGCTTTCCAGAATGCCTTCGGGAATCGCGCCGCAATTCACCGGCACGAAGCGCTTCGAGGCGCGGCGACTCGCCGCATGCATGGCCTTCGCAATCACTTCCTTGCCTGTTCCGCTTTCGCCGGTGATCAACACGGTGATATCGGTGGGGGCCACCTGCATGATGGTGTCCACCACTTCGCGAATCTCCATGGAGTTGCCGATGATGCCGTGCCGCCGCTGGAATTCCTTGCGATCCTGCGCCTCGCCCAGCAAGCGTTCCGCTGTCGCGTCCATCATTCCATTTCTCCGATCGTGATCGTCATACCATCCTCCGCCCACTCGAACGGCCCCGGCCGTCCAGCTCCATCCCGTGCCTCCGCTTCGCATTCGGGACCGATATGCGTGGCAATCACGCGCACGCCTGGATGGGAAGCGGCCAGTTCGACAAGTTCCTCCCGCGAGACATGCGTCGCATCCACGACCGCCACCGCAACATCCGCGAGCACATCCCGCACATCATCCACACCGGCGATATCCGCGGTCACGAGACAGCTTCCTCCGTCGCAATCAAGCACAAAGGACCAGGCCTCGGCCACGCGGCCATGCGCGGCGGCCACATCGCGTATTCTGTCGAGATGCTTGTTCGGAACGGGCCGTACGGTCACACCGCCACGGCGCCTTGGCATCGCCGTGATGCTTTCGAAGAGCAAGTCGAATCCTCTGCGTTCCGTGAACATGAACATGCCGTCGAGGCTGGCTTCAAACCATTCCCGCATGCCCACAGGGAGATGCAGTGTCAGCGGGGCCGTACGCTTGCGGATATGCAACGCTTGCAGCAGCATGGGCAGGCCCGACACGTGATCGGCATGCGCATGCGAGATCCAGATATCGCTCAGGGCATCGAGCGCCCCCGCATCGAGCAACGCCGACGCCGCACCTTCGCCGGCATCGATCAGCATGTGGGACGCACCTTCGCGCAGCAACACACATGCGTGCCGCCGATGAGACGCGGGCATAGCCGACGCCGTACCGAGCAGGGTGATGCGCATCGGAGTCTCAGGGCGTGCGACGCACCACCAGTGCGTCGAGATTCTGCTGCTGCTTCAGTTTGTTGGCAAAATTCCTCGCCTTATCGAATGACGGAAAAATGCCGACCAGCACAGCATGCACGGTTTTATCCTTGCTTTTTTTGGCCTGTATGCTTGCCGTGTACCCTTTCGATTTCAGATCCGCGACCTGCGCCTCGGCATCGGCACGTTCGCTGAATGCTCCCACTTGCACGGACCAGCTTTCGTTCGCATCGCTCGCCGCATCCCCTCCGGCTGCGGCATTCGATGTGCCGTCCTTCGTGGCGTCGGGGCGGGCGTAGGGAGACTTGGGATAATTGCCGCTGATGCGATCGAGATGGGTGCGCGCGGTGCGGTAGGCGCCAACGGCGTAGCTGTATTGGTAGAGACGGAACAGCGCGTCATCGGCCCATTCGCTTTTCGGATGTTCGTCCGCAATGCGCTGATACACGGGCACCGCCTTCTCGGCATCGGCTTCGAGCAAGGCCTTGAGGTACAGCACACCGGGATCGTCGGGACGCTTCTTTTCCAGCGTCGGCAACAGCGTGCGCACGGCGGCATCTTCACCTTCCCGCACACGTGCCACCAGCGTGGCGATGTCGTTCGCATCCTGTGCCGTCAGGTTCACGGCCAGCGTCAAAAAAGAGAGGAAGAGGAAAAAGCTTCGCATGAACTCTGCCGGGATGTCAGGCGGCTTCGGAAGCCGTCGTAGTGAGCAATTCACCAAACAGCGTCGCCGAGGTGGACGCGGTGATGCGCACATCCACGTAGTCGCCGACAGCGAAATCACCTCGCGCCACAACCACGGATTTATTGGCATCGGTGCGACCCATCCACTCGTCGTCCGAGCGCTTGCTCGGCCCCTCGAGCAAAATGCGCTCGACGCTGCCAATGGCGGCACGATTGATGTTGAGGGACATTTCGCGCTGGAGATCGATGATTTCCTGCAACCTCCGGCCCTTGACCGCATCCGGCACATCATCGCCCATGTTCCACGCGCGGGTTTTTTCCCGCGGAGAATATTTGAACATGAACGCGCCGTCGAAGCGTACCTCACGCATCAACTCGAGGGTCAGTGCGTGATCCTCCTCGGTCTCGCTCGGGAAGCCCGCGATCACATCCGTCGACAGGGCCACGGCGGGAATGGCCTGGCGAATCCGTCGCACCAACTCCAGATAGTGCTCGCGGGTGTAGGTGCGATTCATCAATTCGAGTATGCGGTTGGAGCCGCTCT
>JAMIQH010000063.1:0-7211 GCA_035914695.1 Bacteroidota bacterium
CGATACGGTATCTCAAGCTGCATCATTAGCTCCCCGCTAATGGATGAAGGTGAAATGGAACGTGCAACATATCGTGTAGATGCGAATCACACAATGCACATCCGCATCCGCACGCTGACACGTCGCGAAGAGCTGGTGTACACGGATCATCCTTGCCCATCTCCTCTTTGGCTTGTACCTTTCCATGCTATCAGCTCGGAAAGGAAACAATGAAACCGATAGACATAGAACTCCCAGGCAGCAGCAAAACGCAACGCGAACGTCGCCCCGAATGGCTCAAGGTGAAGGTTCCTCTCGGAACCACATTCAGCGAAATCCGCCGCCTGGTGGACGCACAGAGACTGAATACCGTGTGCGAAGACGCACGCTGCCCCAATATGGCCGAGTGCTGGAATCGCGGCACGGCCACATTCATGATTCTGGGCGATGTGTGTACGCGCTCCTGTGGTTTTTGCTCGGTGAAAACAGGCCGACCCTACGATCTCGACACCGACGAACCCCGGCGCGTGGCCGAAGCTGTGGAACGCATGGGACTACGACACGCGGTTATCACCTCTGTCAACCGCGACGAACTCCCCGATGGTGGAGCCGGAATTTTCGCCGCAACCATACGCGCCATTCGTGATCGCCTTCCCGCTTGCAGCATCGAGGTACTCACGCCCGACTTCCAGGGCAAGTCCGAAGCGATTCAGACTGTGATCGACGCCCGGCCCAGTATTTTCAACCACAACATCGAAACCGTCCCGCGACTGTATCGTCGCGTGCGGCCGCAGGCGAAATATCAACGTTCACTGGATCTGCTCTCCATGTGCAAACGTCAAGGTCTGCGCACCAAAACCGGAATGATGCTCGGCTTGGGTGAAACCGCCGAGGAAATCCAGGCCGTGATGAACGATCTCCGTGCCATCGATGTGGATATCCTGACCCTTGGCCAATACCTGCAACCGACGAAAGCCCATCTCCCGGTGGAGCGCTATGTGACCCCGGAGGAATTCGCCGACTGGAAACGCATCGGTCTCGAACTCGGCTTCGCGCATGTGGAATCGGGGCCCCTCGTCCGCTCAAGCTATCATGCGGATGAACAGCGCATCGAGCCCTGACGGGCCAACTGCGTGATGGATTGATGCCAAAGGATTTACTCAATCCTCACTTCCAGGCATGATTCGCGGGACTCGCCTCTACGCGCAGTGAGCGGCCAAGTATGAATGGACAACGATGTACGGTCGCTCAACGCCCAGCGTGCGCCATGATCGCGCGAGCATCATCGCACAATTCGAAGCGAACTGTGGGCGCGGGAATCTTCATTCACCCGGCATCCCGGATTCCATACTCCTTTTTGTAGTTGCTCCCTGATGTAATCATCGACGTCTGGCTGTGCGCGAGTCCTTCGCGTCGGCGCATGCGTTGATCCACATTTGAGCCGAAAAAAACGGGCTCCCCAAGGGAGCCCGCACGCACTTCATTGCGAAGCATCGATACTTATTGACCGCCAGCGGGAGGAGTGGCCGGTTGCTGCTGGGCAGGGGCCTGCTGCGCGGGGGCCTGCTGCGCGGGAGCTTGCATCTGCTGCTGCTTCTGCACGGGCGAAATCGGCTGCTCGGCGGCGCTGCGCTGAATGATGCTCTGCTCGGTCGCACCCGAAGGCAGGAAGAACATGTTGACCATGAAAATCAGCACGGTCATGCCGATGGCGAGTCCCCATGTAGTCTTCGCAAGAATATCGGAGGCGTGACGCACGCCCAGCATGCTGCCGAAACCGCCGCCGGCACCACCAAAGGCGCTGGACAGACCGCCGCCCTTGGGATTCTGCATGAGAATCGCCATGGTCATGACGACAGAGATAATGAGGATGAGCAGCATGAGGAACGTAAACATGATCGAGTATTCTCCAAAATCATTATGAATTTTAAATATACAGAGTCGCGCAACCAAAGACAAGCGTAATTTCGGAACACGGAGATCACGGAGCAAGCCGGAGGTCACGGAGAGGTGTGACGATGCGCAGGGATGTGCGGTTTTCCACCACCACGCTGTCCAATACGTTTCGCGTGGACGGACCAGGACGGTTGTAAACCATTCCTACCGGATCGTTAATTTCGCTTTCATGGCGTGAATGCGCCTCCAGGAGGTGTCGATACGAGCGCGGCTGACCGCTCCGGAGAGGACGAGTTTTTTCAACGTCGCATGCGCCTTGCGCGGCAGATCGGGCACGAAGGTGAAGCTGTTGTTTCCGAACAACAGAATATCCACACCAGCGTTCACCGCTTCGCGCATGGCCGTCTCCAAACCGTAGTTGTCGACGATTGCTTTCATGTTCATGTCGTCGGAAATCACCACACCGTCGAATCCGAGTTCCTTGCGCAGCACACCGTCGATGACCCGGGCGGACATTGTCGCCGGATAGCTGCTGTCGAGCGTGGCATTGAAAATGTGGGCAGTCATCACCATGTCGGTCAAACCGGCGCGCACGATGCGTTGAAAGGGCTGCAACTCCCGCCGCGTCCATGTGCCGGTGACGTCCACCACGCCGAGATGCGAATCGTCGCGCGAGCTGCCATGCCCGGGAAAATGCTTGATCGCTCCAAGTATACCCTTCTCGCGCAGTTGTTCGAGCACGATGCCGCCATGGCGCACGACGATGTCGGGATTCGCGGAGAAGCTACGCCCGAGTTTGCCGATGACGGGATTGTCGGGATTGACGTCGAGATCCAGCACCGGTGCGAAATTGACATTCACTCCGGCGATGGCAAGCGAACGCGCCATGAGATCGGCATAGTACGTGCTGCTGTCCACATTGTCCATCGCACCGAGATATTTGGCGGAGACATTGACGGGGAAGCCCGCCTTCTGTTTGAAACGCGCAACCAATCCGCCTTCCTGATCCACGGCGATGAGCAGCGGAGCAGCGGCATGGCTGCGCAATTCCGCGGTGAGCATGGCCACTTGCTTCGGCGATATAATGTTGCGGCCGTACTTCCGTGTCTCCACATCGAAATCGAACAGAATCACTCCCCCGAGGTGGAGGTCGCGCAGATCGCGTGCTATGGACGTGCCTTCAGCCGCGCCAATACCGCGAAAGCCCACCATGAGCATTTGTCCGATCTTGAAATCGAGGCTATCGTCGACAGACGCGCTGGCAGTGGTGAGGTGAAGAAGGAGGAACGGAAGGAAAAGGGAGGAACGATTACAGCGCATGGGAATGTCACACAGTGAATTGCATCTTCCTACATTACGCGCTTTCTCCATTGTGCGCAAGGCGCGAACGCCGCCCCATGGCACCGCCTCTTGGCGGCGTTCGCGCGTGCACTGTTATGCGGCGATCTCCACAGCATCCTCCTCGCCGATAGCCACCTCGAAACCGCGTTGCTTCCAACCATTGAAACCGCAAGTCAAGTTGCGGATGTTGTGTACGCCCTGTGCGCGGAGCACGCTGGAGGCAATGCTCGACCGATCGCCCGACACGCAATGCACGACGATGGTCTTGTCACGTGGCAGAGTATGCGCCATTGTAGCGAGATACCCCGCATGCAGATGCCGCGCGCCGGGAATGTGTCCGGCGAGGAATTCGCTCTCACCACGCACATCCAGCACATGAAAGCGCTCTCGTTGCGCACGCAATTCATCCACGGTGATCTGATCGAGAACGCGCATTTCCACACCGTTATCGCCCAGTCGATCAAGATCAGCCACATACCCGACAATGTCGTCAAGGCCGATACGGATGAGAGCGCGCGTCAAATCGGAAACCCGGTGCTCGGAGGCGACGAGCAAGAACGGTTGCTTGTAATCAAGCAACCAGCCCGCCCACGTGCTGAAAGCACTGTTGTCCTGAATATTGAAACTGCCCGGCACATGGCCGCCCGCGAACGCCAGCTTGTCGCGCGTGTCCACCACTGTCACACCTTCCGCGCGCAATTGCTGGAATTGCGCCAGCGTCAGTCGTGCGGGGTGCGGAATACCGCCAAGCACTGCGGGGCCGCGCTTGTTCAGCGTTTTCATCATCGCGAAGTAGCGCGGGGGCTCCGGCTGACCTTCGAGCAGGGCCGCGACGAAACTCTCCTCGTCATCGATGCGCAGCGCCCAGTTCACCAGCTTTTCATAGCCCACCGTGCTGCTCGGAACAGCGCCCAGCGCCTTGCCGCAAGCCGATCCGGCTCCATGCCCCGGCCACACCTGCACATGATCGGGCAACGCGGTGAAGCGGCGCAGGGAGTGGAACATCTGCCGCGCACCAATGATCCGCGTGCCTTGTATGCCCGCTGCTTTTTCCAGAAGATCGGGGCGGCCGACATCACCCACGAACACGAAGTCTCCGGTGAATATCATCACGGGTGCCTCGCCAGCGGCGGTGTCGGTCAGAAGAAAGGAGAGATGCTCCGGTGTGTGACCGGGAGTGTGCAGCACATCGAGACGCAGTTTGCCTATGGCAATGCTGTCACCGTCGCGCAGTCCCACGTGGTCGAACGCGTACTGCCAGTCCGGCCCGCCCTCATCCGAAAGGAATAGCGTTGCGCCGGTGGCGGCGGCCAGTTCGCGCGCGCCGCTGAGGAAATCCGCATGAATGTGCGTTTCCGTGATATGGGTGATGCGCAGTTTGTTGCGCTCGGCCGCTTCGAGGTACACATCGATGTCGCGCCGGGGATCGATAACGATGGCCTCGCCCGTCGCCTGGCATCCAATGAGATAGCTGGCCTGCGCCAATCCCTGTTCGTATATATGTTGAAAGTACATCGTATCCGCTCCTGTAACTTCGTCTGTCGTGTACGTTCTCAGCGCTCGAGCGCGCCGTTCCAGTCGAACAGCCCATCAGCGAGATTGTAGACTTCACCGAAGCCCAATTTCACCAGCACCGACCCGGCATGGTAGCTGCGGCTACCGCTGCGGCAGTACAGAAGCACGGGACGGCTGCGGTCCAGCGCTTCGATATGGCCGGCGAATGCCGGATCGTACATGTCGTAATTAAGCGCGCCGGGGATATGTCCTTGGTGAAATTCGCCCGGCGTACGCACATCGATGAGCTGCGCGTCGGCCTTCTCCTGAATAAGCCGCTCGAACTCGTTGCCGGCCACATTGACCACAGCGCTCTGCGAAGCACGAAAACGGGAAAGTATATCGTTGAACATGCCTGTATTCCTTGAATGATGTTACGGTGTATGATGCAGCAATTCCTTGAAAAGTATCGCCGTGCCCATAAGCAAGGTGAACCAGCCAAAGGCCGGCTTCAGCGTTTCCGAGCGAAGGCGTCGTGCCAGAAGCGCTCCCATCACGATACCAACAATAGCAAGTGCGGAAATCGTGGCCAGAAATCCCCAATCCATGGGAACCCGCAATGCGTCGCCGGTGAAACCGATGAGGGATTTGGCGGCAATAATCAGCAACGAAGTGCCCACGGCCTGTTTCATGGGCAAACCGCCGAACAACACCAGCGCGGGAATGATGAGAAAGCCGCCGCCGGCACCAACAAGCCCGGTGAGCACGCCCACCACCACACCTTCGAGTACCGCAAGCACGGGTTTCGCGCGCCTCCCCTCATGTCCGGTGGAGGGTCCCGCGCGTCGTATCATGGACACCGACGCGGCGAGCATGAGCAGGGCGAACAGCAGCATGATGAAAAGATCGCGGGTCACCGCAAATCCGGCGAGGAAGAACAGTGTGTCCGGCAAGGCCGGCACGAGCATGCTGCGCGTGAGAAATACCGCCATGAGCGAGGGCACACCGAAATGCAACGCCGCGCGATAGTCCACCTCGCGTGCACGCATATAGGCGAATGAACCCGCTAGCGCGGTAATTCCCACGATGAACAGTGAGTAGGCGGTGGCGGGCAAAGGCGCCACGCCGAAAAGGTACACGAGGACAGGTACCGTGAGTATCGAGCCGCCTCCGCCGATGGTGCCCAATGAAATGCCAATGAGCACCGCCGCAATGTAGCCCAGGATTTCCAGCGTCACGCCGTCACCTCGCAGCATTCGCGCACGCAGCGGACAATCTCTATCAGACGCGGATGGCGGAGCGAATAGTACACGTGTTTGCCCTCGCGCTCCTGCAGCAACACACCGCGATCCCGCAACAATGAAAGGTGATGCGATGCCGCCGCCTGTTCGAGTCCCACCTCTCCGAACAACTCGGTCACATTCTTGCGCGCTCCTCCATCCAAGGCCTGGATCAATGCCATGCGCGCGGGATGCGCCACTGCTTTGAGCATTTCCGCCGCCGCGACCAAGTCCTGCTGTTCGTGTACTTCAATCACCATCGTGTTCTCACATCGATACATTTAGATAATTCGATGTGTTCACAACCCGCGCGCGTTCGTGGGAGTTCCCGGAGTGGAGGGAAAGCGGGAGGGATATTCCGGAAACATCCGCCGCTTGTCGGTACTGTTGCCGGCAGGCATGTCGGGCAATTGCTCCATCTCGCGTAATACCCGTTCCACAATCTCACCATCCACCCTCCCCTGATCGCGTAGATGGCGAAGCAAAGCGAGCGTTCCCATACACTCGACGTCCCAAATCTCCGCAAGCTCGCGCAGTCCTCCGTCATCGCTCGCGAGTGGAAGCTCCATCACCAAGGCCGAGGCCATGGCGGAAATATCCACGCGGGAGAGAGCAATATCCCGATCGAAGGCATCGGCATCGAGCGCCGCGGCGACACGGTCACGCATGCGAAGTTGCTCGGACGTCAATAGCATGGGAGCACTCCGGTCCTGTACATACTCCGGATCGGCGACCCACGCGAATTTCCCTTGCAGTCGAGGTTGGCGGAGAAATTCGTCCTGGAAATCCGGAATCAGACATAGACGGCGGGGAGGATTCCCGAATTCCCGCGCGAGCAATGGGTGCACATGCCGAGCCAGACGAAGATACACGGAGGTATCAAGGAGAATATTCCTCCACGCCATACTCCCTCAGTCGATCATTCAATTCCATCGCATCAATCACGCCGCAGCGAAAAATGCGTTGCACAAACGCAAAGCTTCTCTCCTTTTCACGCAATGCTTCCGCCACAGCACGAAAGACCGGGGTTGACAAATAGTGTTCGCAACGACGAATAAATTCCGATGCTGCCGGACGAATTCCTCCGAATAGCACATCGGCAAGACGATGTTCCTCACTCGACCACCGTGGATTCGTGCTCGGATCCCGTTCGCCGGATGATTGCTCCACTGGTGCGCATTCGACGCCGGCTGCCGGTGAATTCCGATCGAAGACAGAGGG
>JAMIQH010000064.1:0-6175 GCA_035914695.1 Bacteroidota bacterium
CCCACCAGATCAGCAATGCGGCAATCGCGGCACGGCGTCCGGCCGCCAGCGCGACGAATCCCGTGAGTACGATCTGAAACGTCACTTGCACGATGCGGTAGGCGTGGACGGCGGCATCGTAGGCGGGACGCAGTTCAGGCAACCTCTGCATCGTGTCCTGGCCCGTCGAGTCGGTCATCGCCAGAAAATCGTAGCCAAAAACATCATAAAGAGTGAATGCGGCTATCCACAGCAGCACACCACTCCAGCGCGTGACGACCGCATGCCATCGTCCGAGCATGCCTACAAGTGCGAACGTGCCCGCCAGCAACGCCAGCCAGGTGGCGGTGCGATGAAACAGAAGATCGATGAGTAGATCCGGCGACAGCACGGCAACGCCTCAGTTCCGTCAGCCCGCTTTGTTCGCGCTGAACAGCCAGAACTTGAACACCCGTGTCATGACGGGCATCACCAGCCAGGTCATAACGAGGACCATGACACCGGCCATGATCACCGTGCGCAGCCAGGGGGGCAGAGCATCCAGCCGCGGCAGCAACAAGGGCTGCACCAGCATCACCACGGGAGCCAACGCCAGCCAGGTGACCATCGCCATTTTATAGCGCGGAGGCGGGTGGCCCTCCTGATGATCGGGTACGGTAAACCAGTACTCCAAGCCGGTGAGATGGTGAATCTGGGTTTCACCACTGATCAGCGGCTGCACGCGCTCCACCCAGCGATGCCGCACGTCCGAGCTTTCCCATTCCTGCAAATGCTGATAGGTGTCGAAGCGGAAAATAATGATGTACTCGGGACGCGCTTTCGAAGCGGGCCGCATGATGTTCGTCCCGAGATTTCCGGGAAAGCGCGCGGCATCGCCCACGACCCCCTTTAGCCACTCTTCGAACTCCCGCTCCTTCCCATGCTTGACAGTTCGTCGTATCACCCCGGTGACAGGTCCCTCGTCCGGTGAAATGGGACCGGAGAATTCCGATACGTTCTTGTCGAGATGAATCTGTTCTGCTGCCATGGAGCTTCGGGTTGGTGGAAAAATGAAATATATCACTTTCGGGCGAAGCGTGGGAGGTAGGGGGGCGATTCTGCTCGAAGTGCACGACTCGCGTCCCTGCTGTACACTTCACGCTTCAACCCAGGCTCAAAACCACAGATTGCACAGATTTCACACAGATTATCACAGATTATTCGTGGAAGTTTGCGAGGATTCGAGCACTTGGGCACAAGGTTGATTAACGCATGCAGCTGGTGAATTTGCAGAGCAAATAACGAGCAGAGAAAGAGGAAAGGTGAAGCGTGCCAAGTGAACGGCCCGGACTGCTGAGCGTGCAAGTGCGCACGGTTCGCATCCCGGCTTTACTATTTACTCTTCACTTCTCACAATCACATTGAATGTCGCGGACTGTACCGTCCTGCCCACGCGGGGCACGTTCAATCAACGCACCGCAACCACGTTGCGATACAGCATGCCATGTTCGTGCGCGAGACGAATGCTGTACATTCCTGGCGGCACGGGTTGGCCGTTGGCATCGAGTCCATTCCAGTGCAACGTTGTTCCCGTTCCTCGCTCGAGATGCCAGGTGGCGAGAGTACGACCCAGAGCATCGGTGATGGTGCAGGTGGCCTGCGCATCTCCGGTGCTCACTGGAATGGACAACGCGAGCGCATTGCCGACGAAGGGGTGGGGGTAGGGGACGCCCAGTGACACCGGCATAAGCTCAGCGGTATTCCACACCGGCGTGGGTCCCGGTACAACGTCCAGTGTGAGCGATGCCGCCGCCGTCATGGAAAAAATGAAGTTGTTCGTCGCAACCAACGTATCGCCGGGACGGTACATCTCGCCGCCATTATTCAGATTGCGGTCGAAGCGCGGCCAATCCGACGAAGAGAGCACAACGCGTATACGATGTCCGGGCTGAATGCTGTGTGCCACAACGGGCAACGTGATAAAGGATGTGTAGGCCGTACCGGGCTGCATCAACTGCTCCCGGTCTGTGCCATCGCGAAAACGCATGCGGCGGATTCCGTCGGAGAGAATGATGCTCCGTCCGTCCGGATACACATCGCTCAAGCGCACCGACACGTCCGTGTCCGTACGATCCGACCGCAGGGTGAAATCCACACGCGGCATGCCGACGATGCTCAATGCTTCGTCGAGGGCGTCGCTGGTGAAGATCAGAACATCGGAACGAGACTCCACCGTGCCGGCGATATCCAGTGGTCCAGGCAACGCGTCGGGATCGAAGGGATTGAAGCGCGCCCCGCCGTGCGATGGCGAGGGATCGCGGGGATCGTACACAATACTTCGCACGCCCTGATCGCTGCCGCGCGGCTCGGCGAGCCGTCCATCGCTGTGCATGTGCAGCGTGAGCGGTGTGGTGGCGATACTCTCCCACGATGCCGTGCTCTTCCAGATGTTGGAGCCCATTTCGTAATAACGCACCGCGGGCTGCAGCGGCCAACCGTTTTTCGCCCCGAGCAAGTGATAGGCGAGGAATTGCAGCACCGCATCGCGGTACACCAGCGCGGCATTGGGGAAGCGCAAATCGCCCTGCTCGGGGAGATCCACCTCGCCGTGTGACCATGGCCCGATGATGATCTTGTGCTGCTCCCGCACCTTCGCATCGCTGCGCGCACGCAAATCGCGAAACGCGCGCACAATGTCGCTGGGATAGTGATCGTACCATCCCGTGCACATCAGCAGGGGAACGGCGATGTCTTCCGGAAAATCGGTCTGATTGCGCACGACATCCCACAACGCATTTTCCACCGGACGCGATGTGATCGCGTCGACAGTGATAAAGCCCAGTTTCTCGAGTGTGGACACGTGCTCGTGACGCAACACGCCGTGGTAATAATAATCGGAGTATTCATTCCGATAATCGATGATGGTGGGCGAGGCGCAGACGAGATGCGGTGGATGATGCCGCGCGGTGAGAAATTGGATGTTACCCAGCGCCGACCCGCCGATGGTTGCCACCTTGCCGTTGCACCACGGCTGCGCGGCGATCCACTCCACGATATCGTAGCCGTCGAGTCCGCGATCATAGCCAGGTACCGCCGCACTGATGGAGCCATAGAAACCCCGCCAGTCCACGAATACATAGTGATACGACGTGGTGTCGAGGGGAAAAACAGACACGGGTCTCCCCAGCGAAAGACGGTACACCGTGCGATTGTAGGGCGTCTGCACCAGCACCACTGGCTTGGCAACAATGCCGCCGTTGTGGTAGATATCCGTCGCGAGCGCCTTTCCATCCCGTACGGGTATCGATGTGTCCACATAGGGGAGTTGGGCGGCAAGGGGTAGGACGGATACCGTCAATAACAACCACAGTGTGCAGAGGCCAAGACGCGTGCGCATACGTACTCCAGGGAAGTGCGTGGAAAGGACCATGAAATGTCCGACAGACCATGGGGGGCAAAGGTTTGATACGCTTCGCGTGAAGGCGCGACGTCGTCGGTTCAGCGAACGGAGAGGACGCCTCCGCCGCGCAGCATCGGATACCAGCGATATCCAGGACCGAAGGAACGCACATCCACGCCCAGACTCAGTGGCAGCGCCGCGGGCATTCTGTCGGGTGATGCGAGAATATACGGAATCACCAGATACCGTCCCGCCTTGAGCGTGTGTTTCGGGATCAGAAGAATCTGTGTGCGCGAATAATTCATGCCGCCGAGTTGAATGTTGTCCGACAATTCAACGCCCGTCACCGTGCTCGGCGTGATGCGAATCTCTCCGCTGCTTTCGTTGACCAACAGCATCGGTCCTTCGACGTTTCCCATGCGCCGAGGAAAAAACACCTGTTCGGAAGCATAGCCGCTTTTGAGTACCGTATTCACCATGATGGTGCGCGCCGAATCCGCTTCGATGGACTCCATGCCGAGTTGCACCTCCATGCTGAACCGTTCCCTCAACTCCAGCGGCGTGCGCAGCCGCCCCTGCTCGTCGAGCTTTTCCGAGGGAAGTACGAGCGATCCCTTGTGCACCGCAACGCGAATTGAATCGATGGTGAAATTTCCGAGAAATGCGTACAGCGTGAATACCCCGCTGATCTCGCCGACGCCCGATTGCATGACCTCGGTGGGTAAGCGTAGCGTAAACGCTCCCCGCGCATCCGTGAGCACACTGATGTTGAAGCCCTCGAGCACCATGCGAACGCCGCCGTGATCGTCGCGACCCTGCAATCGCACCGTTCCGCTGATGTTCCGACCCGCAGCCGCGATGGTGCTGCTGTCCTCGAACGGATTGTCCGTACAGGCGAGCGCCAACGTCGTCACGAAGACGAGCAAAGCCGCCAGGCCCTTGCGGCCGTGGAGGCGACGCGCAAGTCGCAGTGGTTCAGATGCTGGCGGCGATGGCAACATGGTATCTCCTGTCGCGTAGTGACAGTCCCGACAATTCCACCGCGCTATCTCCGAGCACATTACGCAGTCCCCCGTGCAGTGTCAATGTTCCCATTCCGAGGCGCAGCGTGCTCGACGCGCTGATGTCGATGTTGCGGAACGACGGAAGCTGAACCTCCGCGATGCCGCCGTCGACATTGCGTAACACGCCGGTCTGTGAGCTTTCACGAAAGGCGAACAGTCGCAGCATGTGCCCGGCGTGTCGAAGCGTGAGTGAGAACGTGAGTTTGTTTTCGGACTTGAAGGGAAATGCCGCCGCATCCGGAATGTCGTACAGCGAACCACCGAATTCGGCGGTCACCCGGCGGTCGAGCGCATGCAGTACGGCGCGCGCTTCCATGCCATGAATGCGGGCATCATCCACGTTGTCGTACAGCAATACCGGCACATGCGGCGCGGCAATGCCCCGCAATTTGTCGGTGTAATTCCGTTGGAACAGATCGAGACCGATTTCCCAGCCGCGCAGCGTGCCGCGTTCGAACTCGCGCAACAAGGAGGCGGAAACTTCGACATTGTTGCTTCGCTCCATGTCCAGCGACCAGGGCCGCACCGACGCGCTTCCCGCGTTCTCCGCACTGTTCCAGAGTTGATACAGCGATGGCACGCGCGCGCCCACGCCGAAGCTGAGGCCCACATCCAATATCATGTCGCGTTCGCTGCCGTTGATACCCACGGAGAGCTTCCCCACAGTGCTGCTCCATTCGCGCGTGCCCAGGGCATCGGCTTCGTCCCGAATCCACTCGTGTCTTCCCGCCACATCCACGGTGAAGACGCGGAGTAGACCTTCACCATGTTCGTCTTTTAGCGTTGCGAGTACAACAACGGCCTGGCGGAGTCGCTCGGGACTTCCGGTCTCGCCGAACACGGCGCCCGATTCGGATATGTAGGAGGGAATGTCCACCGCATTCGCGGAGAGTTGCCAGGACGCGAGCAGGGAAAAGGGAGCAATGTCCCATGATTTATCGAGCCGCGACTGTATGCCGTCCTCACGCACTTCACGCTTCGTCCGCCGTTGTTCGCGAGGCACGGTGTGCATGCGCAACGCCCGCGTTGCCGCAACCAGCCCCGTCCATCCCGTGGTCGGCCCCACATCGCCGGTATAGCGCAGCGCGGCCAGCAACAGCCGGTCGCGCAGGAATTCTTCGTCGCGCTGATTGTCGTACTCCTGATCGCTGTAGCGGAATTGCGCGGTGAGCGTGCCCGCGTCGCCATCGGCGGCCGGGACGCGGAAGCGCAACCGGGCCTGATGCTGCACAATGCCCGTGCCCAGCAGGGCGTCCGGGGCATCGGCGAATACGCGTGCGGTGCCACCATTCCGCACGCTGTACGAGGCATTCCACCGACCCAGGCGGTGATGCAGCTGCGCACCCCACAGCCCCGCATCGTAGGAACCGATCTGCTGCCAGACACGCACATGGAAGGGCTGCTCGTCGCGCGGCACGATATTCACCACGCCGGAAAATGCCTCCTGTCCGAGGAGCACCGAGTTCGCGCTGCGAATGATATCCAGCCGCTCGACACCTTCCAACTCGATGCCGCCCAGGTCAACGCCGCGGGTGTAGCCATCACTGAGCAGCACGCCGTCGTGCAATATCACAACATCGTCGCTGTTTCCACCACGCATCGAAAGCTCCTTGCGACCGCTGACATCCTCTTCCACACGCATGCTTACATGTGTGCGCAAAAATTCGCCCGCGTCGATAGGCGCATAGGATTCGATGCGCTGCGCGTCGATGGATTCCGTGGCGAAGCGCAATTCGCGCACGGCGCGCTCCGG
>JAMIQH010000065.1:0-17663 GCA_035914695.1 Bacteroidota bacterium
ACAGCACGCTCCGGATTTGCAACAATTCCGCAACGGTGTTGACAGTGACCGCAGTGACGACAGGCAATCCCGCGTTCCTCGCACTTCCTTCTGGCTGGACGCCTCCGTTGCAACTGCAGCCCGGGGAATGTCGCGATCTGCTTCTCCGCTTCGCACCCGTTGATACAGGTGATGTGATCGACACCCTGCACATTGTATCCGATGACATCTGCCCGGGCAGCGGCCGGGTGCCTCTGCTGGCACGGCGAACGGATTTGGTGAGGACGACGATTAACGCCGTCGATTTCGACAATCCGCCCCGGCCGTGCCGGCGTTCTGTGAATCTCGCCCAGGAGTTTTTCCTGCGGAACATGGGAAGCGAGAATTTCACCGTCGAGGGCATTGAATTCAGCAATGCGGTATTCTCCTCGCCCACTGTGATGCCGTTCGTCGCGCGGCCGAACAACGCCTATCGTATGTACATCCGTTTCCGCAGCACTGTCGAGGGCACGTATAGCGATACCGCGCGAATACGCGTCAATTTCCGAGGGTGTACTATTTATCATAGCATCCCCGTCTCCGGAACCGTCGTGGACGTGCGGCTCGCAGCGAGTGATTCCATTCTGCAATTCGGAGCGGTTTTGGTTGGACACACACGTACGCTGCCGGTGACGCTGACGAACAGCGGGATCGACACGCGGGATGTGTTCGCCTACCTGTCCTCGGGCCGTGCCTTTTCTATCAATGGAGCGACGCGGTTCTCGATTCCGTCCGGTGCCTCGGAAGCGTTGTCGATCACGTTTCGTCCTTTGAACGCCGGTGTGTTCCGAGATACGCTCAACCTTCAGGATGTTGGTTGTCAGAGTATCGTTCGCGTTGTGCTTGAGGGGAACGGCGAGTTCGGGGTGTTGGTCTTCGAACCATCGTGGTTGCAGGCCCGTGGTGTGATCAACTGTCGTTGTCGTACCGACAGCATCCATGTGCGCAATGCGAGCGCATCGAGCGTCACACTGCGCAGTGTGACGCTGACCGGATCGGCGCTGTTCACCCTCCTGCCTCCAGCCCCTCCGGCGAATGATCGACTGGCCCCCGGCGAGCGCCGCACGTACATTGTGCAGTACTGTCCCGCAGGTGCGCCGGATTATATCACCGCATCGGCGTTGTTGAGTTTTGAAACCGATGGTCCCGATGGAACGCTTCGGATGGTGCTCAGCGGGAGTTCGGTGGAACCACGGTTGATAGTTGATCCCGTGACGAATTACGGGGATGTGGAGGTGGGGACTTCGCAGACACGGATACTGCGTGTGACCAACACCAGCCCCACCCCGGTGCGTGTCGATGCCATTCCCGCCATGCCCGCTGGATTCACTGTCGTTTCCGCTCAACCCCCACTCGGCTCGACGTTGGCCTTCCGCGACACCATGCTGGTCACCGTGGAGTTCGCGCCGATCACGAACACCACCTACGGTGGATCCATCCGGGTGGAATCCACCGAGCCGTGTCCGATTTTCACGGAAGGGCAAGTGCTCGGGCGCGGAATCTTCGTGCCCTTGTTCGTTCCCTGGTCCACCATCGTGTTCACGGAGGCCACGCGCTGCGACAGCGTATTACGGGTCATCGGACTCGTCAACGATGGAAGCGTGCCCATTCGTGTGGACTCGATCTGGATCAGCGGGAGGGATGCGGCGGCCTATGCGTGGTACGGGCGTACGTTCGGTGGCAGCCCGCCGATCGATGTGGCGCCACGCAGCGCCGACAGCGTCGACATCCTCTTTCGTCCGATCCGCTCTTCCAATGTCCAATCGACGGCCCAATTGCATATTGCGGCGACCACGAGACTTGGTCGGCAGGTGTTCACTATCAATCTGGTCGGGGGTCGGATTCAGCAGTATATCCCCAGCAGATCCTTGGTGGCGTTTCCGGCGGTTCCGGTGTTGAATACCTCGGTACCGATTCGTGTGGATTTTCAGAATCCGAGCTATCTGGAAACGTTAACGATCGATTCCCTCACCTTTCTTCCGGATCAAGCCGTGTTTTCTTACAGCGGGACGTTGCCGCTCTCGATACCTCCTCGGCAGACCCGGAGTCTCGATTTCACCTTCCGCCCACGCGCCGCTATCGCGTACCAGTCGCGTGTACGGCTGGTGACGCGGGTGAATTGCGTGGAAACGGATACAACCATCCTCTGTCGTGGCGAGGGCTACACGCCGCCATGGTTGACACGATTCTGCATCGACACGGTGATCGTGGCCAATATCGGAGACGTGCTTCGTCTTCCCGTGCATCTGAGCCGGGACATCCCGCAGAATCCCCTCGACGTGAGTATGTTCATCGGTTTTCATCGCCGGGGATTGCAGTATCTGGGCTTCGAGCCCGTGTACTCACGGCAGACGGCACGTGACACCTTGCGGCGCGACGGCGTCACCATCGCTGTGCGAGGCAACGAGCAGGTCAAGGCGGGGACGTTTGGCTGGATCAGTTTTCGAGTCGCCGCATCCGACTCCATGTTCTTCCCGCTGCGCACCGACAGTATCGGATTCGCTTCGGATTCCATCTTGTTTCTCGCGTTGTTCGGTGATGGCTGTGTTACCAGTGTGAGCATCAATCCACACTGCGGTATCCGCCAACTCGCTTTCAGCGAACATCGCTACGCGTTACGGCAGAACTATCCCAATCCGGTCAGTGGATCAACGACTGTCGAATTCGAGACGTTGGAGGATGCGTGGATACGTATCGAACTTCGCGATACCGGAGGCCGCGTCGTGGCCGTTCTTGCCGACGGGAGGTATGCGCATGGTGCATACGCTGTGCAATTCGATGCCTCCGGGCTTGCGCCGGGCGTGTATAATTACGTGATGACCGCTCCGACATTCACGGCCACACGAAGCATGATGGTGTTGCGATGAAGACTTGCCGCAATTGGTCCCTGCATTTTGCTTCCTCCGTCCTCCTCCTGTTGCTTTGCGCGCTCATTCCACTTGAGGCCTCGACCGCGCAGGGTCGCTGGCACCTCGGCGTGCATGGAGGATTGCTTCGCGCCTGGCATGTGACCACACAGGAAGTGCTCCCCGGGGGGTCGGAGTGTGGGAGTTTTCATAGCGGCCGAGGCGAAAGCTTCGAAGCCGGTGTTCTGGCCGAAGTGGAGCTTACTTCATGGCTGCGTGGTGTGGGAGCAATCAGTTACGCGAGATTGGGCGGGGTGCTTCGGACCAGCTGCGACAATGGTATCATCGTACCAAGTGGGAACGGAAATGAATTCGTTCCATTGTTGCGGGAATATCAAAAGGACGTGGCGCTGGATTACGGCTTGTTTGAACTCGGCCTGCGTTTGCAGCCCACGTCATTGCCCGTTCACATCGGAGGAGGCATCAGCATTGGGCGACCTGTGTTCAATGCTACATGGTCGCAGGACGAGCGCATCGTGTCGCCCGCTGGAGCGCTATTTCCCGATTTCACGGCAAGCCGGAGCAACGGTTCGGGGGATTTTCACAATACACAACTCCGCACCGCGATCGTGGGCACGATCGGTGCCACGCTTCCCGTTCGTTCGGGCATGGAGTTTACACCCAGGTTGCGTTATTCCTGGCCCCTCACCGATGTGATCGCGAGCGCACCGTGGAGCATCGACTACGCCAGCGCTGGAATCGCCATCACGTGGACAATCGAACCCCGCGCGCCCGAAGTGCTTCCACCACCACCACCACCGCCGCCACCCGTGGAGGTGCGAAGGGAGCCCGTGGCAACCATTGGAAGCGGTGCGGATGCCTCCATCGATATTGTCGAAACCTTCGTCACCGAGACCTTCCCCTTGCTGCCGTATGTGTTCTTCGACCGGGATTCCGATCAACTCCCCGAGAAATACCGCACGATGGCCGGAGGGGAGGCAGACGCGTTTTCGGAATCCTCCCTTCCTCGGAACACGTTGGGTATCTATTATCGATTGCTCGACATTGTCGGATATCGAATGCGCGTCAATCCGGCCATCACCATACTGCTGGTGGGAGCAACGGATGGCAAGGATTCCGAGCGGGATGATGCCGCTCTTGGCCGGCGTCGTGCGCGGGTGGTGCGGGATTATCTCGAACGTGTCTGGAGTATCGATACAGGCCGCATGAGAATCGAAACACGTGGACTGCCGGAAATTCCGTCGACGCAGCAACTTGCGGAAGGGGATGAGGAAAACAGACGTGTGGATATTCATTCCGAATACGATGAGGTGTTTCGTCCCGTTGTTCACGAGCGGCTGAGCGAATTCTCGATCACCCCGCCCACGATGCAGCTTGTTCTGGGCGCGACCGGTACGGCGGACCTTGAGTTGTGGCGACTCGAGTTGCGACACGCGGGGCGGACCCTTGCGACGTACGGGGGATTCGGTGCCCCTCCACCAAGTTTGGAGTGGACACTGAGCGATTCGGTCGCGCAGTTCGTGGGTAGTGAAGATTCCCTCCTCGCCCTTCTGGATGTGACGGACAAGTACGGTATGGTGGGCCGCTCCACACACGCCATACCAATTCGCAAACGCCAGAACAGTTATGAGGTCGGGCGTTTGAGTCTGATTGTGTTCGATTTTGATCGCTCCGACATTCTGCCGCACAATCAGCGCATGATTCGCCGTTTTGTTGCCGAGGCCATCAAGGCGACATCGGATGTCGTAATCACCGGCTCGACCGACCGCTTGGGCGAGGCCGAGCACAATCTCACCCTCTCCACGGCTCGCGCCGAAAACGTGAAGGCGCTGTTGCTGTCTCAGCACCCGTCTTTTCGAAGCCTGCAATCCCGTGGCATCGGCGAAGCGCCGGAGTTGTACGACAACACGTTGCCGGAAGGACGTTTCTACTGCAGGACTGTGGCCGTGGAGGTTCGGACGCCTGTAGCTACTCGCTAAGACGCGAGCCCCGGGTTCGTGCGAGTGCATGCTACAATAATCCGGAGAATTTTGTAGAATCAGGGAGCACCCTTTCACCGTTCGAGGACGTCGTGACGCGTTGCGCTGTCGTTGGTATCGTGTTGCTGGGACTGTTGCTTGCGGAGCATGCGCGGGCGCAGTCGCTGTTGCTGTACGATGCCGATGCGCGTGCGTATCCGCTGATGCGCGCGAAGTTCTTTCTCCGTGACGCGCAGGGCAACCGACTGCGTCCGCAACTCGGCGAGATACAGGTGGATGAAAACGGCATGCCCCGCGTGGTGACACGCATCGATTGTCCGCCCGATGCCACACCCGTGCCGATTTCGGCGGTGCTTACCCTCGATGTGTCGGGCAGCATGGAGGGCGAGGGATTGGCGTTGGCGCGCACGGCGGCGATGGCGTGGATCGACGCGTTTCCGAGCGGCGTATCCGAATGCGCCGTGACGAGTTTCACTTTTTCCAATGCGCTCAATCAGGATTTTACCAACGATAAATCGCTGCTGCGATCGGCGGTCAACGCGCTGTGGGCGGGTGGAGGAACGAGTTTCGATGCCGCGCTGCTGAATCCCTTTGCCGGAGCGCTGCGCGTCGTTGCGACTGGCAAACATCGCCGTGTGGTGGTGCTGCTGACCGATGGCTACGCCACAGGCAACGAGCAGGCGATCATCGCGGAGGCGCGCGCGGTGAACGCCCGCGTGTACTGCATCACACTGGACTCGCGCATGCCCGACGTGCTGCGCAACGTGGCGGAGCAGACGGGTGGGCAGTGGTATGCGAATGTGGACACCGGCGAGAAGGCGGCGGCCATTTTTCGCGGTATACTCGACATGGCCCAGGATCTCGCTCCCTGTGTCATCGAATGGGAAAGCGGTGGCTGCGATTTATACCGCGCTGTGCGGGCCGTGGCACCGGCGTTCGCTGTGGAAGGGCATGCGGGATACGCGGTGACTGTGGACGACCTCCCCGGACTGGACATCGCCCCGGAGCGCGTGCTGGCCTTCGGCGCCGTGGCTCCGGGGAGTACCGAAACGCGGACGGTTACTCTGACCGCGCGCAATGCCCCGGTGCGCATCACCTCATTGCAGCCGGACCTGCCGTTGTTTTCCATAACCGATTGGGGCGGGACCGCACCGCCGTTCACGCTGCAGCCCGGCATGTCGAGAACGCTGCGTGTTTCCTACACCGCCGAGGATAGCTCCTATCTCATTTGCCGCTTCATCATGGACACCGATGCCTGCGACGCGGGGTTTTTCGCCACGGCGGGTATGCCGGGCCGCGGACGCGATCGACGCACGATACATTTGCTGCAACCGAACGGGGGCGAGGTGTTCGTGGCGGGCAGCGACACCGTGATTACCTGGGAAGGCGTCGCGCCGACCGACCCCGTGCGATTGGAGTACAGCACCAACGGGGGAGCGAGTTGGATACCCATCGCCGACAATGTCACCGGCCTGCGCTATCAGTGGCGCGTCCCCCGCACGCCCAGCGACCGCTGTCTCGCCCGTGTCACGGCTGCCCTGCCGCGCGAAGTGCCGCAGGGCATGGTGATCATTCCGGCGGGACAATTCACGCGCGGAGATCAAACCGGTTTGGGCGCGCCGAACGAACGTCCCGCGCACACCGTACGCATCACCACACCCTTTCTCATTTCCGTGACGGAAATCACGCAGCGGGAGTGGAATGCACTGATGCCCGAGAATCCCGTACCGCAGTATTTCGGTGATGCGCTTCCGGTACACAATGTGACCTGGTTGGAGGCGGTGCGCTACTGCAACGCACGGTCCCGCGCGGAAGGACTCGACACGTGCTACAGCATTTCGGGCAATCAGGTGTGGTGTGATTTTTCCCGCAATGGTTATCGCCTGCCCAGCGAGGCCGAATGGGAATACGCCTGCAAGGCGGGCGGTAGCATGGATTTTCACAACGGTGCCATGACACAGCCGTATTGCGATCCGCTGGATCCGATGCTGGATGCCGTGGCGTGGTATTGCGGCAACAGCGTGGCCCCTCGATCCGTGGGCGGAAAGGCCGCGAACGCGCACGGCCTTCATGACATGCATGGCAATGTCGCGGAGTTCACCTGGGATCTCTACGCCGCCTATCCCGCGAGCCTGGTGACGGATCCGGTGGGAGAAAATCCTCGTCTGTTGCTCTCCGCCTCCGTGCAGCGCGGCGGTCATTGGATGGAAACAGCCACTGCCTGCCGCTCCTCGCAGCGTCGGCGTATCGATGCGCTGAGTCGCCAGGTGTACTCGGGCTTTCGCGTGGTGAGGACGTACTGATGCGCGTCCTGTCCACATATCGTCTCGCCCCCATGGCATTGTTCCTTGCGGTGATGGTGTTTCTGGTCGCTGGCAGCGCGCGGGCGCAGATTGCGGATACGTCGGATGCGTTTTTCTCCATCGTGATTCCCGAAGCCGCGGCGCGCGACGTGGACATGGGCACGGTGCTGCTCGGCAACGCGCGCGATACGCTCGTTCATCCCTTCTTCCGCAACATCGGCGTGGTGCCGATACGTATCGATTCGCTGTACTTCGAGGGCGTCGCGGCGGGCGATTTCGCGCTTATCGCGGGACGACCACCGCTGCGACTCGCCACCGCGGCGGAGGAGGCGGCGGGATTTTCCTTTACCCCGACAGCGGAGGGCATGCGTCAGGCCGCCATCGTGGTGATTACACAGGACGACACACTCCGTTATACGATACGTGGAATGGGCGTGCGTCCGTCCGTGGCGGTGGTGGCGGGGATGGTGGACTTTGGTGCGCACCCCGTGGGTTCGCAACGCGACAGCACTGTCGAGGTGATGTTGCGCAATCTCTCGGCGGGTCCGCTGCGATTGTCCTCGGTGACGCAGACGGGCCCCGACACCGCGCAATTCGCGATACTGGATGGCGCGCAGGCGCTCACGATCGCGCCCTTCGCGACGCATGCCATGCGCTTGCGCTTCGCTCCGCGACGTGCGGGACGCACGAGCGGCAGCGTCACCTTCGCGGTGGATGGCGTGGCCGACAGACCGGTGGCGCTGTTGTTCGGCGAGGGCATCGGTGTGCAGGCCGATGTGCTGCTTGCCACCGACACGCTGTCCGCGCGTGTCGGCGAAATCGTGCTGGTGCCCATACGACTGCTTGAGGAGCGGCAACTGCTCTTGAGTGGCGCGCGGGCGTTGCGCACGGAATTGCGCTTCGACGCGTCGCTGCTCGTACCCGTGGGAGCGACACCCAAGGGAAGCGTCCGCGATGGTATGCGCATCATCGCAATGGAGAACCTGCCCACCTTGCCGGGACCAGGTGGTGTAATCGCGGAGTATCAGTTTGTCGCAACGCTTGGTGGCAGTGAGCGCACGACATTGGAGTTGGTGAATTCCGCCGCCATTGGCGCCGATGTCACGGTACGTGAACAGCCCGGCGCCTTCGCGCTGCTCGATCTTTGCGAGGAGGGTGGGCAACGATTGTTCGATGGAAGCGGACGTCTCGCGCTGCACCCCAATCATCCGAATCCCTTCAACGGCGAGACGCGGCTCACGTTCGACATCCCCGTTGCGGGTCCGGTACGCTTGACCATGCTCGATCTCGCGGGCAGGGAGGTGCTACTGTGCTTCGACGGAATGCTCGCGGCCGGCGCGCACAGTATGCACATCGCTGCTCATACGCTTTCCACGGGTCTGTATATCGTCCGGCTCGAATGCGCGGGAAGGAGTGTGCAGCGGGTGCTGCAAGTGTTGCGGTAACGAGAGCATTGTTGGAGATGAGCTGATACAGGGAAAAACCACAGATTGCACAGATATCACGCAGATTAGCACAGATGAATCGTGGAAGTTCCCGTGAATCTGTGGGAATCAGAGCATGTCGCGGCTTCCAATTTTTTACGTTCTGAATCGGACCATCCTCCCTACGGAAAGGGAGGAAATGGGAAAAAAGGGAAAAAACTCCTGGTAATGGGATTGTGCGGCCTTTTCGTGTTCCCGTTTCTTTTCCTGCTCCGGTAGACGCTAACCCAACGTGCAGGTGAAAAATTCTCGTCTCTGAGGCGGAGCGCGAGTAACAAAACGGCGACTGCGTTGTTATTGATACATGGGCGTCGGGAAGTTCGCCGCTTCGACGCCATCCATCGTATCACATACCGCTACTCGCTGAGGTCGCCATGTCTGTTGTGACCGTTGTGCAGCGCCGTACCCTCACGGCAATGCTCCTGCTCCTGCTGTATCCCGTCCTGCTGTCCGCGCAGTTGCGACAGGTGTGGACAACGGATGCCGACTTCGATCGCGGCGCCATGCGCGCGGTGAATCACGACGAGGTGCACGATCAACTACAACTCGATCGGCGCATGCAACTCCTGCCTTTTGTGAATGTGGCGGCCTCCGCGCGCGGTACGGTGATACGCATTGATGCGAACACCGGCGCAATCATCGGCGAGTACCGCACCGCTCCTCAGGGAAACGAGCGCAACCCCTCGCGCACCACCGTGGATCGTCACGGCAATGTGTGGGTGGCGAATCGCGACGAACCCCAGTCCGGTGTGGGCTTTGAGGGCTCCGTTGTGAAAATCGGCATCGTGCTCGGTGGAACCCGCTGCGACAAGAATGGCAAACCCTCGCCCAGCGGTCGCTATCTCAAGCCGCCCTTTCTCTACAGTACCGCGGTGGATCGCGATGGCGACGGACTGATCCGCACGTCCATGGGTCTTGGCGACATCCTTGATTGGGGCGCTGGGAACAGCGTACTCACCGCCGATGACGAGTGCATTCTTATTTACAAGCGTCTTCCCGCGCATAATTGCCGGCACGTGTCGGTGGATGCGGCCAATGACGTGTGGGTGGGCGGCTTCTCGCGCAACAACCGCAATGCATCGACCATGATGAAGCTTCAGGGCACCACCGGCGAGTTGCTCATGCTTCTGGAGGATCTGTCCTGCGGTGGTTACGGCGGATTGGTGAGTTCGTCGGGCACCATATACTCGGCCTCACTCAACGGAGGAGAGGGTCCGTTACTTGCCTTGTCGCCCGGCGGCGGCGCTCATTGCATCACGGATGTGCAGGGCTACGGGGTGGCGGAGGATACGCTGGGTTTCATCTGGGCATCGGACCACAAGAACGCACGCCTGTACAAACTCGACGCGGGTGGCGCGGTGATGCCGGGTTTTCCAGTGAACCTCCTCGGGAAAACACCACGCGGTGTGGCGGTGACCCGGGCCGACAATCACGTGTGGGTGGTGTGCTCGGGCGACAATTCCCTCGAGCGCCGCGCGTCCGATGGAAGTCTGATCAAACGTTTTGATCTCGGCGCGGCCCCCGCTCCGGGATTGGTGCCCACCGGCGTCGCGGTGGATATCAATGGCAAGGTCTGGGTCACCAATTCCATGAGCGACAATGTGTTCCGCATCGATCCGCGACGCGGCGGGGGAGGAGAGATCGACATGGTGGTGGCGCTGGGTCCCGGCGCCATGCCGTACAACTACAGCGACATGACCGGCGCCGCCTTCGGCGTCAATGTACCCGCGTATGGTTCATGGACGGTGGTACATGACGGCACCGTGCCGCAGGCCGTGTGGGAGCGCGTGTACTGGAACGAGCGTCTGGGTGGCGATGCGCGCATCGTGGTGCGCGCCCGGGCGGCGGATGAAGAAACAGCGCTGCGGGAAACGTCCTTTATCGAGGTGCACAACGGCATGCCCCTGTGCGATGGATCGCTGCGGGGACGTTTCATCGAGCTTTTCGTGGAGTTCCATCGCGGCAGCTCCATGCAGAACAATCCCATTCTTTTGGATATCGCTGTGGAAGGCGTTCGACCTCCGCGGCTGATCGCGCCTGCGCGTGAGCTGTGCGAAGGAGACTCGTTGCTGCTGCAAGGTCCCGGTGATGGTCAGGATGTGCTCTGGAGTACAGGCGAACGCACACCCACCATCGTGGTGTGGCACGGTGGCACCTACTGGTACAGCGTACGTACGCCGGCGGGCTGCACGCTCTCGTCGGATACCGTGCAACTCGCAGTGTTCCCCGCGCCGCTGCCGCAGGTGGCGCTCAGCGCACCGGTGCTTTGTCCGGGCAAGGAGGTGCTGCTCACCGCTACGGCGGGGTACCGACGTTATCGCTGGCTTCCCGGTACCGCGGCGGACACAACGCGGATGCTGCGGGTCATCGCTCCGGGCACGTATCGTGTCATCGTCGAAAATGACAACGGCTGCGCAGGCGCCTCCACGGAAATCGTGATCGAAACGCCACCCGCGCCTCGAGTCACGGTCGAGGCCGTCGGAGGAAGTACCATCTGCGCGGGAAGCAGTGTGACCTTGCGCGCGACACCGGGCTTCGCACTCTATACGTGGAGTACGGGATACGTGGGTCCGGATAACAGCATCACCGTGCGCACGCCCGGCGTGTACCGCGTTTCGGTGCGCGATGTCTGGGATTGCGAAGGCGCGGCGGATTCGGTGACCATTGTTGTGCGGCCGGAACCGCAGGTGGAATTGCGCGCTGTGGGTGACACGATGCTCTGTCCCGGCGGTAGTCTGGAGATCGCCGCAACGCCGGGTTTCAGCGAATACCGCTGGAGCAATGGCGTCCGCGGGGTGAGCAATCGCTTGACGGTGACGCTTCCGGGAGAGTACTGGGTGGAGGCGATGGACGTCAACGGCTGTGTGGCACGATCGAATCCGGTGCGCATAGGCACGCACGCGCCACGGATCCTGCGCTTGATTCTTCCAGCGAATACCGTGCTCTGCGATGACGATTCCCTGTGGTTGGGTGCCACCGCCGGGTTCCGCGAGTATCGCTGGAGCGATGGATTGGCGACATCCGCGCCGGGACGTTTCGTACGCGGTGGCGGCTTGTGGTACGTTGAGGGCGTGGACAGCAATGGATGCATCACAGCATCGGATACCGTGATCATCGGCGTGTTGCCGCGCCCGTTGCTACGCATCGCCGTGGATGGCGATACGCTGCTCTGTGTGGGTGATTCGGTGACGTTGCGCGCATCGGATGGCTTCGCGGAGTATCTGTGGAGCAATGGTGCCACGGATCGGGAATTGCGTGTCGCTGCCGGTGGCGTCTATCATGTCGTGGGACGCACCGTGTTGGGCTGTGTCGCGTATTCGGATACCGTGGTCCTGCATGTGGTGGATGAAGAACCCATCACCCTGCGGCTCAATGGTTCGGCGGCACTGTGTCCTGGCGAGACGGTGGAGATTCTCGCACCCGACGGGTACATCCGCTATGAGTGGAGCACGGGCGTTGTCGGTCAATCCCGCGCAATTGTGGTCGGCGAAGCCGGTCGGTACTGGGTGCGTGCTGTCACCGCGCATGGCTGCGTGAGCGTGTCCGATACCGTGGAGATTCGTGTCGCGCCTCCGGTGGTGGCGCGGTTGACCCTGACGGGGAGCAATCCTCTGTGTGCGCACGACAGTGTCGCCCTCGTTGCCACGCCGGGCTTTGCGGAGTACCGGTGGAGCAACGGCATCGTCACTTCAGGCAATGAGCTCGTCGTCCGAGACGCTGGCCACTACTGGGTGGATGTGCGTTCATCCGCTGGCTGCACTGGAAGATCGGATACGGTGGCATTGCAGCTTCGGCCCGATCGTCCGCTGCGATTGTTCGCCGATGGAGGTACGGTGCTGTGCAACGGCGGCACGACACGACTTGTCGCAACCGAAGGATTCGCGTCCTATCGATGGAGCACAGGGGACTCAGGAAATATGCGTGCATTGATGGTGCACGCATCCGGCCACTATCACGTCGAAGCGGTGGATGAATATGGCTGTGTCTACCAATCGGATACTGTGGAGGTAACGGAGGGCGGCGAACTCCATCCGGTGATCGCGCTGTCCACTCCGCGTCTCTGTCCCGGGGCGAGCGTCACGCTTGATGCCGGAGCCGGCTTCGCGCTGCACCGCTGGTCCACGGGCGATACCACGCGCAGTATTGTAGTGACGAGTCCGGGACGCTACACGCTGCACGTGCGAAGTATCCAGGGCTGCGAAGGCGACACCGCGATAGTGCTGCGCTACGCCGACGCGCCAGTGATCCTGGCCACTACCGATACATTGTGCGATGGCGAAACGGCTGTGTTGCGTGTGCAGGGCGATTTCTCCGAACTGCGATGGAGCAACGGTGCGAGCGGTGCGGAAATCCAGGTCCAACAGCCCGGCCTCTATCATGTGCTCGCCCGCACGCCGGAAGGATGCCTGCTCGCCGACAGCATCAGCATTGTGGAATGGTTCGCGCCCTCGGTGGCCATCATCGGCGAACGGGCAGTGTGTCCCGGTCAAATCGAAACCTACTCGAGTCCGGCGCTCTCCGGCTTTGAAGTGGAGTGGAGCATCCCCGGCGCGGTCATCATCGACAGCAGTGATGAATGGTCCCGAACCGTGCTCTGGATCGAGGAGGGTGTGCACCGTATCGAAGCGCAGGTACGTGACATCCGACGCGGCTGCGTGGCAACGGGTTTCTTGGCCGTGCAATGCGGGGTGACGCCCATGCCCGTGGTGCTTGGCGAACGCGTACTCTGCGATGGAGCGGCGGGTACGTTGCGCGTACGCGACTGGCTCGGCACGCTCACCTGGGTGCTCCCCGATGGTCGACGCGTTCGCGATGCCGGTGAACTCCGCATCGACATGGCGGGTGATTACCGGCTGCGCATCGATTTCCGTGCGGGATGTACCGACTCAATGCTGATACACATCGCCGCGGCGCCTCGACCCGCGGTGGTTATCGACGGAGCGACGGAATTCTGTGACGGTAGCTCCACCATGCTGCGTGCGCAGGGTACGCATGTGCGTGCGCAGTGGCACTGTCCCGATGGCGTGTACGAGGGCGATACGCTGCGCACCGCCGTCCCCGGTTGGCATGTGCTGCATGTGTGGAATGAAGCCGGCTGCGCGGCGCGCGATTCCATCTTCCTGCGCAAGCTCGCACCTCCGCTTGTCACGGTGGATGGCTTGCACGTACTGTCTGTGGGCGACAGTCTCCTTGTCACCGCGTCGGGCAATTTCCTGCACTGCGTGTGGAGAGCCGCGGATGGAACGCTGCTTGGAAGCGAACGCAGCGTGATGCTGCATGACACCGGGCGATACACGATGGAAGCGATGTCGTTCGAGGGATGCGTGACGGTGGTGGAATTCCGCGTCCCGCCGCGCAAGGGTGCGTTGACCGTGGTTGCCGTACCCGATATGCGCGTCGATCCCGGGCAGCAAATTCGCGTGCCGATACTGCTGCGGGGACGCAGCGGGGTGCCTCCGGGAAATGTGACGGAAGGTGCGATGAAACTTCGCTTCAAACGCGCGGTGCTGGTGCCCGTATCGCCGACACCACCGGGTGAAATCGATGGCGACGAACGCGTGATTTTTCTTCGGGGTCGAATGTCTGATGAATCGGACACGGTCGCGATACTGGATCTCGTGGCCACGCTCGGAGCGGTACGAAGCACGCCGTTGCATATCGAGGAGTTTGCGTGGGACGATGCCGCGATCGGCGTGCAGGTGCTGGATGGTTCCGTCACTCTCAATGTTTGCGAGGAGGGTGGGGAGCGAATGTTCGACGCGATGCGCCGCTTGCGTTTGCTGCCGAATCATCCCAATCCCTTTGGCTCCGGTACGGTGTTCGAATTCGAACTCTTCGAGCGTTGCCGGGCGCGACTCGAAGTGTTGGATGGCGGCGGTCGCCTGGTGGCTGTGGCCTTTGACGCGGAGGCCGAGCCCGGACATTATTCCGTGCCGTTCCGTGGCAATGAGATACCAAGTGCGGTGTACGTCCTGCGTTTATCGAGTGGCGAGTCCGTGCTCCAGCGCCTGATTCATTTGACGAAGTAATCGCGGAGAAGCAGCATGCACATCCTCATCCATCCGGGCTCGCGCGGCACGCGCATCGCGGCGCTTATCACGCTCGGGATGCTGCTCTCGCCGATACCGTGGACGCAGGCACAGGCGCAGAATATTGTGACCTACACCACCGACGCCGACTTCGACCGCGGCAGCATGCAGTCCGTCAATCACCGCTCCGTAGCCGATCAATTGCAACTCGATCAGGACATGGATCCCTTGCCCATGGTGAATGTTGCCGCATCGGATCGCGGAACCATCGTCCGCATTGATGCCAACACCGGGCGGATTCTCGGCGAATATCGCTCCGCTCCGGATGGTCAACCCACCAATCCCTCCCGCACCACGGTGGATCGCGCCGGCAATGTCTGGGCTGCCAACCGCAACGCGCCATTGTTCGGGGAGGATTCCGGAACGGTAATTTGCATCGGTGTCGTGGTGGGAGGGACGCGATGCAACAGTGTTGGAACTCCGGACCCCAACGGTGGATATCTCAAACCGCCCTTCGATTACATCACTGCGCGGGATCGCGATGGCGATGGCCTCATCCGCACCTCCATGGGGCTCGGTGACATCCTGGCGTGGCGTGGACGCGGGTCGGTGCTGGCCGCGGAAGACGAATGCATTCTCCACTTCATTCGTGTGCCCGCGCTGAATTGCCGCCATGTCTCAGTCGATGGGGAGAACAACATCTGGGTCGGAGGTTACTCCATCAGCGGGCCAGGTCGGGCCACCATGCTGAAAATCAACGGACAAACCGGCGAGCGCATGATTGTACGCGAGGGCGTGACGTGCGGAGGGTACGGAGGCCTGGTGAGTCGTCTCGGCTATGTGTATTCGGCATCGCTCGATGGTGGCGGCGGGCCGTTGCTGCGCATGACGGCGACAGGCGCGACGCACTGCATCGATGGGGTCGATGCGTACGGACTCGCCGAGGATGCGCAGGGCGCGATCTGGGCCACGGAGCATTCGACGGGGTTGCTCTACAAACTGAGTCCCGATGGCGTGTTGCTCAACGATTTTCCGGTGTCGTTGCAAGGCGATTGGCCACGGGGCGTGGCCGTCACCAAAAGCGACAACCATATCTGGATAGCGTGCTCCGGCTCCCATACCGTGGAGCGGCGCGACAGCGACGGACGACTGATCCGTCTGTTCTCTCTGGACAGAAATAATCCCGGAGGGTATTTCCCGACTGGTGTTGCCGTCGATATCAACGGGAAGGTCTGGGTCACGAACATGGAGTCCAACAACGTTTTCCGGATCGATCCACAGGCCGACGGTGGATTCGGTGCCGTCGATCTCGTGGTCGATCTGGGGATGGGCGCCGGTCCCTACAACTACAGCGACATGACCGGCGTGGCATTGGGGAGTTCCTTACCCTATTTCGGCCGCTGGTCCGTGGTGCACACGGCAGGCGCCGCCGTGTGTGCCTGGGAGCGCATTGTGTGGAACGCCCGCCTCGATGGTGATGCGCGGCTGCATGTGCGTGCACGCAGCGCCGACAATGCACAGGATCTCGCGCAGGCATCGTTTGTGGATATCGACAATGGCGTTGCGTTCTGCGGCGGTGATTTGCCCGGGCGAATGATCGAAGTGGTGGTGGAATTTCACCGCGGTAGCAGTGCAACGAACAATCCCGTTTTGCTCGACCTCAGTGTGTATCCACGGCCCTGCGCGGAGATCACGGGCCCGTCGGAGTTATGCGCCGGTGACAGCGTGACGCTTGTGGCTGCGGCGGGCTTCGCTTCCTGCACCTGGCTCACCCCGGATGGCCAGCGCTCGGGCGACACATTGGTGGTCAGGTCGCCGGGCGAGTATCGCGCCATGCTACGCAGTGCGTCGGGATGCGTCGATACGGTGCGTCATACGATTACACAACGTGACGCGCCGATACCGGATGTGGCGGGGGATCGGTCCTTCTGGCCTGGTACAAGCACGACGTTGGAATTGCGGAGCGCGCATAGCGTCTGTTCCTGGTCCAATGCGGCCGGTCAGTTGCTCGGCACCGATCGTGTGCTGGTCGTCAGCGATACGGGATGGTTTCACCTGTGGATGCGCGATGCGCATGGTTGCATCGGCACGCTGGACGTGCACATCACGCATCGCGATACCGTCGATTGCGTTGTGGGATTCAACCACTACACCGCTTCTCCTGGCGAACGCGTGCGTCTCCCGCTGCTTCTGCTGTCGCGAAGCGGGGATTTTCCCGCGGGCGAGCAGCGCTTCACCACCGAAGTGCGGATCGACAGACGCGTGGTGGCGCCTCAGGTTTTCCCAGGACGTTGCACTGTGGACGGCGAAGAGTATGTGTTGCTCGTGGACAGTGTGTATCCCGGCATCGGCGACACGCTGGCGGTGTTGCAGGGCGTGGCGACACTGGGTACGCAGCCGTTCACGGCGCTGCATGTGCGGGCATTCGCCTGGTCGAATCCTGGGGTGCGCATTCGCAAGGAGGATGGAAGTCTGCGGCTGGCGATGTGTGAAGAAGGGGGGGCGCGTCTCTTCGACGGCAGCATGCGTTTTTCCCTCGCGCCTCCGTACCCCTCACCGTTCAATGCATCAACCATACTGCGCTACAGCGTGAGCGAGCGGGAGCATGTGACCTTGCGCGTGTTCGATGTGCACGGCCGCTGCGTCGCGACTCTTGTGGATGGTGAATGCGAGGCCGGGTCGCATGAAGCGCATTTCGATGCCGGCGGCCTCGCCAGTGGAACGTACCACGCCGTGCTCATGGCGGGTATGCAGCGGCGGGAGGTGCGCTTGCTGCTCCTAACCCAACTTCGACAGTTAATTGAAAAAAGCGGCGATTCTGAAGCGTATGGGGCATGTTACGGATGATTTTTCCACTACAATTGCATGCGCGTCTCGAGTCGATCCGGTGGATGGAGATGGAGTTTCTGTAGAAGTATTGCCAGCGGCGTATCCGGTTTTCCAACGCAGCGAAGGCGGAGATCCACGCCGGATTTTGTGGGCA
>JAMIQH010000066.1:0-2632 GCA_035914695.1 Bacteroidota bacterium
TTGACATCGCTGACCGTTTTGTTGTAGGTGTCGCGATAGAGATGCCGCGAGGCCTCCTGATAAATTTTGGCTGTACCCACACCGGTGAACACGGCCGCATTGAACAGCACCTGCGAGGCGGTGAAGCCGAATTGGTAGGAGTTGTCCGAACCGATTTCGATCGGCATGATGCGACCGCTGCCGGGATTCTGGAAATCCGGAAGGAAGAAGACCGGTTTTTTCAACGCGCGGGTGTAGGTGCCGGACAGCGTCAGACTGGGGAGAGCGGTTCCCACCGCTTCGCGCACCTGGTAATTTGCTTTCTCGGTTTCGAGACGAGCGATCTCCAACTCGCGGTTGTTGTCCACCGCGATTCGTATCGCCTCGTCGAGCGTCAGTGTCCTGCTCTGCGCACTGGCGACCGACGATGCGAGGACTGCGAACACGAGCGTCGTGATGACACGTCGAAGGTTCATGTGTTGTCCCATAGAATGATGGATAGTGTGTTTCATATTGTGCTGTGCTCATGTCCGGGGCGATGATTCAGCACCCCGTTGAAAAAGGCGATATCGATCATGCGAATGCAATGCGCGATGCTTGCCTCGATTTCCTCCTCATCCAGGGTCAACTGAGGAACACCATCGATGCAGACAAATCCTTTCTGGAGGTGCAGCGACGAATTGAAGAGGGAGAAAATGCTGGTGACGAAGAGAAATCCCATTTGTGTTGTGGGCAATTCGTCAATCACACCCTCTTTCACCGCGCGCTGAAGTGGCTCTTCGATGACCATGAGGAGGTTGGGAAATAGCATGGCAAGATGTGAATGGCGGTCCATGCGATGCATTTCACGCATCAGCAGGTTGTACATTCCCATGTTTTTGAAAAGATGATCAAGCAACTGTCGCGCGAAATTGGTGTAACTGTCCTTGAACGAATGCGCGGTATTGGTGCAGGTGGCAACCGCTATCCCTACGAATTCGTCGAAAATATCGGCGATCACCGATTCGAACAGCTCTTCCTTGTTTTGGAAGTAGTTGTACAGCGTGCCCTTCCCGAATTCCGCCCGTTCGGCGATCTCATCCAAGGTGGCAGCATCGAAGCCCCGCGCGGCGAACACCACGCGCGCCGCGTTGACGATTTCCTGCCGCTTGAAGAGGCGCTCGCGTTCTTTTCTGCTGAGTTTCTGTGTTTCCTGGTTCATGACTTGGCAACATTCCTGGAGAACCGACTGGTTCCCGATATGACCAATGAGTCGATGCCGTGACCAACAAGTCAGATTTACGAACAACTTGTTCGATTGTTGCAGAAAAAGCAAGAGCCGAGGCGGGAGTTCGTGAATTTTTTTTCAGAGGTGGGAGAAAGGCGAGTTGATCGAGATGTGGATGTGCGCTCATCGGGGAAAATCACGACAACCGAATGCGAACGACAGGCGGAAGGGAGATTCATGAATCTACCTTTTCGACCCACAGTGTAACGGAAGGGAGATTCATGAATCCACCGCTGTCACCTGATCGGGTACGGGAGGACCGATGTCCCTTCCCGCAATCCATCCGACGGCTGGGGGGAGATTCATGAATCTACCTTTTCGACCCACAGGGTAGCGGAAGGGAGATTCATGAATCACCCCTTTACCATGCAATCGTACTGAACCGGGGTACGTGGATGCAACGATCAGACGGAAGCGACCAGGAAGGTGCACCGTACGACCGACGTTGACCGTTTTGGATAGAGGGCTGCTCGCAATCTATCTCCTCACACGCGAGCTACCCGAAGGACTGTTCCGCAGATACCGTCACTGGCACGGACGACATCGAAAGGAAGGAGAAGCTGAGACCGCCCAGCAATCAATGGAGTTTCCGGCCTCGCTCGGCGACTCACCAGCTGAACGTGAAACGCAGTTCGTCCACCTGCCCCATTCGATGTACCAGCGACGAACGCATTGTCGGCAGCAAGGTGGCGCGCTGCTCCGATGTGGCGTTGTGGCGACGGACAAACACCCCTGCCTGTATCGCACTCCAGATGCGATTCGCCACCATTCCCAAAACGAAAAACGACACCGCGTTGGACATTTCATCAGAGAGAATGCGGCGATCCTTGTAGTATTTCCTGCTTGTTTCGCTGTCCCACTGCCATTGGAACGAAGCTTCGTCCGGGTACAACTCGTCGAGACGCCGTTCGATCAAGCGCTGATTGTTGTAATCGTAGAGGTCGCGGTAGTTTTCGATATGCACCCAGAACTCATCCGCCTTGCCAGCGGGATCAACTCCGGCGTGCTGGCGGGCAAAGGTCCGCGCATCGTCGCGCACCCAGCTTCCGTAGGTGTTCACTCCGATCAAGCCCAGCCACAAGCCGGCCTCGGTGATCAAGGGGTACATCCCGCGGTCCATGCGGCCCGCGTACATCTCACCCATGCCCGGCAACACCATCGAGTATAGCACGCCGAGAAAGCCTGACTTCTCCTCACCATCCCCCTCAAATGTGGCACCCATCGCGGCGGGATGGATCGCTGCGGGCGCAGCCGGGACCGACTGCGTCGATTGCAACGCAACAGCGTCCGTGAGGTACTGCGCATACAGTCCACTGGTGGACAATGCGAAAACTGCGAGTGCGGAAAAGACGATTCTATAAATCACACGAACCTCGATGTGTCGAC
>JAMIQH010000067.1:0-6138 GCA_035914695.1 Bacteroidota bacterium
GACGATCTCCTGCTCGCTCCCGTGGTGAACGAAGGGCAAATGTTCCAGGAAGTGTATCTCCCCGCCGGACGCTGGGTGGATCCCTGGACCGGTACATCCTACAGCGGTGGACAGCGCATTCTCGTGGACGCCCCGCTCGACCGGCTGCCGATGTTTTACCGCGAGGGCGCGATGATTCCCCGCCGCCACGTGATACAGCACACCGGTGAAAAAATGCTCGACACGCTGATTCTCGACATTGTGCCGCAAGCCGGCGCCGAGCGTGTGTTGTACCTCGACGATGGCGACGGCTACGCCTACGAACAGGGCGACTACGACGAATTGCGCTTCCGCATGGGCACCGAGGAGCAGCGCTGGATTCTGGACATCAATGCGCCGGACAGCAAGCGCACGCGCGCCATTCGCGCCGTGCGTCTGCGCCTGTTCGGCAGCGACATGCAGCCGCGCAGCGTGACGGTGAACGGCGCGGTGCTGCTCGACGCCATGAACGGCATCGTGCCGCCGGGCGCCCGTTTGGACATCAACCACAGGCGCTTCGAAATCACCCTGCCCTTCCGCACGGGCGAGCAACGCGTGAGTATCGCCTACTGAGCACGCAGAATGGCGGCGAAATTCAGGCATTGCGTTCGCCGAAATTGCGGGATATTTTTCGTGAATGTCGCCGGTAGCGTCCCGCGACCGCGGGATGTCAACACCATGCCGCGCCGAACCTTACCCCTTGCCCATGCTGGAAATCCCATGCACTATCGATTTGTTCGCTCCCTCTTCATCACGTGCCTGATCGCGCTCGCGGGAATGCTTCCCGCCCCGCTCCTGGCGCAAAAGGTGGAGTTCTCCGGCTACGGCGCTACCGGCGCCGCGTTCATCGACCGCAATCCCGTGGCCGAGTTCAATCAGGAATACTACTTCGAGGGAAAATTCCAGGTGGACATCGCCGTGAACAAGAAGATCGATGCGCAACTGGATTTCCGTGGGCATTCGAAGGACAAATCCGCCGTGCTGCGCGAATTCTCCGTGAAATTCGATTACGTGGATCTGGCGAAAATCAAGGTGGGCAACATCAAAAAGCCCTTCAGTCTCGAAGGACTGGCCGATCGCGACGAGTACATTCCCATCAACGACAGTTATCTGCATCGCCGCGTATCGGAACTGGGCTACGACGGCCGCAATATCGGCGTGATGGTGTATTACAATTTCAAGGAAAAAAAGCCGGAGTATCCTTTTTCCTACGCCGTCGGCGCCTTCCGCAACCAGTCCTATCAAACCAGCGTCTACGCGCGCGGCTCGGTGCATCCCGGCGGCGGCAGCTTCGCCTCCGTGGGATACGCCCATCTTTCGCGTACGCACGACGACGCCATCACCACGCATGGACTGTCCATCGATGCGGGCATCGAGAGCGCGGCCTACACCGGCAGCATCGAGGCCATTTACGTGCAGGATCCCGAGGAGGGCATTCGGCGCCGTCTCATGGGGGCCGACGACCGCGTGAGCACCGCGGGCGCGAAACTGCTCAACGCCTATCGCATCGACATCGGCGGCGAAGTGGTGAAGCTCATGGAGCCCTGGATCATGCTGGGATATTTCACACCCGATCTCGACGTGAGCGACACGCACACGCTCGAATTGATGCTTGGAGTGAATGTGTTTCTCGACGAGGATGTGCGCGCCCGCCTGAGCATGGACGGCCTGTTCAGCAAGGATGCGCGCGCCGATACCTACAGCACCGAGGGCTCGTCCTTCGGTCTTGAACTGTTCGTCCGCTATTGACCAGCCGCATTTCCATACTGCTCCCCCTGCTGCTCCTCCTCGGCTGCGATACCGAGGGCACGCCGGATTACGCCGCGCGCACGGGTGACCTGCCCACACTCGATGCGTGGATGACGCAGGAGCAGTACGTGTCCTTGCTCTCCAACCGTTGGAGTGATGAAAAAGCGCCGACGGATTTTTTCATCGGCGAACAGCGCTACCGCGGGACGATGGAGCCGCAGGGTGCGGGATCGCGTTACCACGCGCGCTGGTCCTTCAAGGTTGTGCTGGATGCGGGCGAGGAACTGCACGGTTTGCGCGCCTTCAATCTCAGCGCGCAGATTTTCGATCGCAGCATGCTGCGCACGGTGCTCGGGCGCGAAGTGTTCGGCGCGCTCGGCTTTCCGTCCTTCGCTTCTCAGCATGTGTTCCTGCGCCTCAATGGCCGCGACCGCGGATTGTATGCACAAATCGAGCGCGTGGAAGAGGATTTCTTCCGGCGACGCGGCCTGCCGGTGTACGAATTGCTGAAGACCAGTTTCGGCGCGCGCTTCAGTTTCAAGGACGACATGCTGCTCGAAAAGTATTTCGCCCGCGAGATCCCGAAAGACGGCAATCTGAACACGCTGGGCGAAATGATCGCGGCGCTGGATGCCGCGACGGACGAGAACATGTTCCGCACCGTGGGTAGGCATCTCGACATACGCGGCTATCTCCGCTACCATGCGGCCGCCTCCATACTGAATCATCAGGATGGTTTCGCGAATAATCTGCTGTTCTACAAGCGCACTCCCGCCTCGCCGTACGAAATCATTCCCTGGGATTTCGACAAGCTGTTGTACGATCAGGCGGACGTGGGCCTCGTTGGTCCCAACGACATCATCGCCGCGCTGTTCCGCAGCGACAGTTGCATCGCGCTGTACAAAAGCGAAGCCCGGGCCATGCTCGACACGTTGATCACGCCCGCGCGGCTGTTTCCGTTGCTGGATGCGACAGCGGATCGCATCGGACCGGCCTGGGCACTGGATCCGGCGCTCGGCCTGGCGGGGTTTTCGCTCGCGGCGGAATCCTCCCGCCTCAAGGAGCATCTCATGCGGAGACGCGAGGTATTCCTGCGCCAACTCGACACCATCTCTCGCTGAACCAACGACGCACTGCCTATGAAACACCTGCTCGGCTTCGTCCTTCTGCTGGCATCCACCCTGCCGCACGGCACCTCGGCGCAATACCGAAGCGAGGCCGGTCCTGCGCGACTGGGCGAACGCGTCACACAAGCGGCGGGCGAGGTGTTCCGCTGGTACGACGCGCCGGTGTTTCTCGTGTACGCCGTGAATCGCTATCAGGTGGTGGAAGACGATGACAAGCCGGTGCAGATTTCGGTGTCGCCGCTCGAGCGCTTGCTGTCACGCAGCATAGCCGTGCCCGGCTCGGAGTCGCCGGGCAGCATTCACCCCTTCACGCTGCCGCATCTGTTGCTGGGCGCGCGGGCGGTGCATATCGCGGCGGTGGAGTTGTTCGATGACGATGGCAACGCCGGCGATGAGCTGCGGCTCGGCATGGGCTTGTATCGTTCGCTGATGTACACGCAGGTTGCCACGCAGGCGATCAAGCATGCGGTGCACCGCACGCGTCCCGACGGGTCCGACGACAAGAGTTTTGTCAGTGGACACGCGTCTGTGGCTTTCGCGTTCGCCACCTGGGTGCGTCTGGAAGCGGGTGATGCGATACGGAGCAACGAGTGGTTGCGCGGGCAGCCCTTCTGGAGCGATGCGTTGCACACGCTGGCCTGGACGGCCTGCTACGGCTGGGCATCGTATGTGGGGTATTCGCGCATGCGTGACAACAAGCATTACCTCGGGGATGTGCTTGCGGGCGCGGCTCTTGGCACGGTGATGTCGGTGCTTGTGTACAGCGATGTGACGGAGCAAGGTCTTCCGTTCCTCGACGGCATCGGGTTCACAAGCATCGACGGTGTACCCGGCGTGGCGCTGCACGTGTCCTTCTGATCGCGGGGAATTCCTCACGCGAGGTCGCGAGGTAGCGAAGGCGCAAAGAGAATTCCTCACGCGAAGGCGCGAGGTAGCGAAGGCGCAAAGGGAATTCCTCACGCGAAGACGCGAGGTAGCGAAGGCAATTCCTCACGCGAGGGCGCGAAGGTGCGAAGGATTGTTTGAAACGCATTCCACAGGATTTGTGCCGTTGCCGATGCGGTAGCGCCGGGTAGGAGAGTATGCGTCTCTGCGCCCTTGCATTGACTCGAACAGCACGGGGCGCACTGATCAAGCGGGAATCACACTCAACACTACCTCTCCGCTCTCTCCGCTCTCTTTCATCTCTTCAAATGTATTCCGCACTCAGCAGGCTGGCAGGATTCGAGCGGGTAGCAACCTCAACCCCTCCTCCGCGCCCTCGGCGATCTCTGTGCCCTCTGTGCCGGCGCTTTGCGTTCAGCGGGCTGTGCGTTCCACCATCACGAGGCAATGCACCTCGGGGTGCTCGCGCAAACGCAGGATATGCGCACCGGGAGAGAGTCGCACATCGCGGAGATCGATATCCGTGCTGCCGGCCACGGCATGCAGGGTGCGGCGATGGTGGACGCGGCCAAGAATATCCACCAATTCCACCGTATACACCCCCTCGTGACGCGCGTGCAACTTCGCCCGCAACGCGTCGATACCTCCCGTGGGATTCGGATAGGCGTGCAGGGCCAGGGCCTCCGCCGGCAACGGTATCCTATCGCCACCGACCAGACGCGAACTGCCGCCGTACACCTTGAATCCGTTACGTGAATCGTATTCCGTCGTGGTCATCGAAAGCCCCGTCAGCGCCACATCCTCGTACCCATCGCCGTTCACATCGCCGACGGGGAAAACCTCATACGGGTACAGATTCTCGAGATCCGGATGGATACCGAAACTGCCCACCGGTATGCGCCACTCCCCCTTCCGACCGGAGAAGCAATGGTACACCGGGGATGCGGGAAAGATGCTCGTGGTGTAGGCCACGAGCAAATCCGCATGGCCATCGCCATCGAGATCGCCGGCAACATTGTTCGTCTGGTGGTTTCGAAACATTGTGGTGTCCGGATTCACCAATGAATCGTCCGGCCAGATGACGGATATGTCGGGGCGGCCGTACTGTATGGCCACGCGTCCGAAACGGCTCCGGACTACCGGAAAGACGATCTCATCGCAACCATCGTGGTTCAAATCCAGAAACACCGGCCCCCGAGATCCTAAAGAATTAAACCAATGTGCGGATCGATCCAGGTAGAGGATGGTCCCGGGGGTTTCGCGAAATGGACCACCCAAATACAGAAACCATCCGGCACGCCGATCGCCAAGGCTGTCCACCCAGAGGAATTGCAACAGGATATCCGTCGCCCGGTCGCCGTTGACGTCGCCGTAAGCATGGACCCCGCTGCAATCGCGCTTCTTCGCGTACGAAGGCGGGTCCAGATACAAATCGGGTACCGGTCGGAAGGGATACGGGCCCACGAAGAGAGCCTGACTGTACATGAGTCTGGAATGATCCGTCGTTTTCACCAGCAAATCGCTGTGACCGTCGCCGTTGAAATCCACGATGCTCACGCCATCGGGACGATCGTCCGTTGCACCCCACAGAGAGGTGGCTCCCGCAGCGGTATCGCCCTGCAGGAAGATGTCGGGTTCGGCCTCGTAATACCGTGGCGCACCCTTGTTCAGGAACACGCGTACTCCTCCAGGGTGAGGAGCTTTGCCAGGGTGGAGTGCCGTCACGATATCCATGCGCCCATCGCCGTTCACATCGCCGGCGCGGAGGGCGCTTCTTCCCCCCCGCAGGCCCAGGATCGGTTGCTGCGCAAGTGTGTCGGCGCCGAGCCATACGAACGTGCTGTCCGAGTACGTGCTGACGGCGAAATCATCGTAACCGTCGCCGTTGATATCCCCCAACGCCGCGAAACGCCAACCGAGCGAGCGGTGATCGCGGGGACGCACGGCTGCGATCATCCGGATCTCGTTGGACAACACCTCTGTCACCTTCCCGGTCACACCCCCGCTGCCTGGAACCGGCTGAGCGGGCAACGCCGGAGCGAGGAAATACACGATGATAAAGGGAAGCAGCGGCACAAGGGATGCCGTGGTCCGTGAAGGGGAAGGTGCGGTCATCCGTACGCGTGCATGTAACAAACGCATATTGTGCTCCGGTATTCTGTCACTCGTTGAAGCTACGCATTCGCAGGTGGAATGTCAATCGGGGAGAAATTTCTGCGCATCGCATGTATACGACGGCAGAGATGCGAAGGCAATCCCTCACGCGAAGGCGCGAGGTCGCGAAGACGCGAAGGCAATTCCTCACGCGAAGACGCGAGGTAGCGAAGGCGCGAAGGATTGTTTGAAGCGCATTCCACAG
>JAMIQH010000068.1:0-8769 GCA_035914695.1 Bacteroidota bacterium
GCGACACCACCCACGTCATCGGCACCACCTGCCTGAATTACGACGAGAACTCGCATCGCCTGTCGCCTTTCACCGACCGCACCTTCGTTGTGCAGAGTTCCTCGGGCAAGCGCTACAAGTTCCGCATGCTCGGGTATTACAACGATCAGGGGCAGAGTGGCTTCATGAAATTCGAGTACGTGAAGCCCTGACACTCGGCGAACCGCGAAACATGGAGGGGTGTGCCTCGCTCGATGGAGTAGGGCCATCCCTCCCTTCCTTTTGCCTCGGCACATCATCCGAACGTTGAAAATGGGATATTGGGTGTCTGAAAAAGATTTCGTACGTTTGTAGAGGCGCGGTCGCCTGGAGAACGGCCGCGATGGGAGAGGCAGGATGTCACAGCAGCCCTGTGCCCACGGGCGCGGGGCGAAACCGGATCACGCGCGTTGTGCTTTCCGCGTGTCACTGTGTACATTCACTGCAACAAGGTGTTGATTACCATGCGTACCCTTTCCTTTATTCTGCTGATACTGTTCGCCATGAATTCCCGCGTCCTGTTGGCGCAGCATGCGGTGATTACCGGCACCGTCACATCGCCGGATGGCACACCGTTGTCGGCAGCGCATGTCGCATTGCCCGATGCGTTGCGCGGCGTGGTGGCGGACGAGCAGGGCAGATTTTACATTTCCGGCGTCGAAGCGGGACGGCAGCGCCTGCGCGTTACGCATATCGGTTTTCGCGCCGAGGAACGGGAAATCGTTGTGGAGCAGGGCGCAACATTGCGCCTGACCATTGCGCTTCAACCGACAACAGTTGACCTGGGCGAAGTGCGTGTGAGTGCCACGCGCTCGGATGAGCTGGTGCGCAACGTGCCGTTGCCCATGCAGGTCGCCGTGTCCGAGCAGCTCCTGCGCGCCCCCTCGGTAGGCATTGCCGACGCATTGGACGCGCAACCCGGTGTGGCGTTGATTCGCGATGGCGTGTGGGGTACGGATGTGAGCATTCGCGGACTGGGGCGCAGCAATGTGGTTACGCTCGTGGATGGCGCCCGCATCGAAACCGCCACCAATCATGCCGCAGGTCTGAGTCTGGTCGACATCAACGATGTGGATCGCGTGGAGGTGATTCGTGGCGCGGCGTCCACGCTGTACGGAACAGGCGCCACCGGTGGCGTTCTGAACATTATCAGCGGCAGCGGGCAGTACAGCGACGCATTCCGCTTCGGTGGCGTGCTGGGATCCAGCTACGGCAGCGCGAACAACGGCGCTACTGGAACGCTGGCGCTCGATGCCTCGGCCACGCATTGGTTCGCGCGGGTAAGCAGTACACTGCGCAGCGCCGAAGACGTGCGCACACCGCTTGGCACGCTGCGCGACAGTCGCTATCACGACAACGCGCTGTCGGCTTCGGCGGGCCTGCGGCCGTGGGAGGGGCAGGAAGTGAACGCCCGCTATCAGCGTGTACGAGCGGAGGATGTGGGCATTCCCGGAGGAGCATCCTTTCCGGCGAACGCCAGCGCCCGCTATCCGATGGAGGAACGCGAGCTGTTCACCGCCGCATGGACATCCACCGCGCCTTTGCCGGCCGTGCGGCAACTCACGCTGCGCTACGTGCATCAGCTCATCGAACGCGATGTGGAGTTGCGCTCTTCTCCCGTGGTGACGCTGCGTCCCTCGGCCGAGCACAGCATGCACGGCGTGCAGCTTCTCGGCAATCTGCGCTTCGGCGAGCGCCACAACATCAGCAGCGGCGTGGATGCCTGGCAGCGCCGCTACACCGGGCGACGTCTGCGCGAGAACGCGGCTACCAGTACCACCGTGGCCGACATGCCACTTCCCGACGCCACGTTTCGCAGCATCGGTATCTTCGCGCAGGATGAAATCGCCGTGTTCGACGGCGCTACACGCATTACTCTTGGTGGCCGCGCCGATTTGATCGATGTGTGGAATGACGAGGCGTACAACATTCTCTACATCGAAAGCAACGGCGTACGCAACACCGCTCCGCCGTCGCGCGTGCTGCGATGGGCCGCCGCCGAAGGGCAGGATGTGTCGTGGAGCGCCTACGCCGGTGTGCTGCACAGCGTGAGTGGTGCGGTGGATATCACATTCAATCTCGCGCGCTCGTTCCGCGCACCCGCGTTGGAGGAGCGCTATCAGTACATCGAGCTGGGTGGATCGACGTATGTCGGTGATCCGGATCTGGCCTCCGAGCAATCCACCGCATTGGATTTCGGTGTGCGCTTGCGCGACGAGCGCGTAAGTATCACGGCCAACGCGTTCGTGAATTTCATGAACAATCTCGTGGTGGATCGGCAGGTGCTTGACACGTTGTACATGAAGGACAACGTGGGTGAGGCGCGGTTGCTTGGCGGTGAACTCGCGATGGAGTACAATCCCGTCGCGCGTTTCGTGCTGTACGGGTCGCTGTCCTACGTGCGGGGCCGTGACACAGGCATGGACAGCGATCTGCCTGCGATTCCGCCGCTCACCGCCGTTGCCGGCCTGCGTGTGCCGCTGTGGGAGCTGGGTCATGCAGACTTTTCCCTCATGGCAACCGACGATCAGGACCAGGTTGCGGCGGGAGAGAAGCGCACGCCGGGCACAGCCGTGGTGAATTTGCGTGTGCGGTCGAACACCCTGCGCTTCGCGGGCCTCGGCGTGCAATTGTTCGCCGGTGTGGAAAATATGTTCGACCGCGCCTGGCGCAGGCATATGTCGACGTTGCGTGGATTGGTGAATGTGGAGCCCGGACGCAATGTGTACGTTCGCGTCCGCATGTTGTGGTGAGCGCATGATCGAACGCGGGTTGCGAAGGAGGGCGGGGTGAGCTGGTTCTGGTTGGCGATGCTTTCCGCCGCGCTATCCGCCGCGGCGGCGATAACGCAGAAAAAAGTGCTCTTCCGCATGGAAGCGCTGGACTTCTCCTGGCTCCTGTCGCTGCTGACCCTGCTGCTGTCGTTGCCGCTGTTCGTGGTGATCGATTACGGCGGCGTGACTTCGGAGGCGCTGCTTGTGTTGTTCGGGAAAAATGTTCTCGGCGCGCTGGCGTTCTACTGCGTGATGCAATCCATTCGTCGCTTGGAGTTGAGCAGCGCGCTACCGATGATGACGCTCACACCGGGTATCGTCGCTGTGGCCGCCTGGCCCTTGCTGGGCGAGGCCTTGCGCGGCATGGAGTTGCTGGGCATGCTGCTGTTGCTGGTCGGCACGTATCTGATGGAGATGGTGAAAGGAAAAAGCATCTGGCATCCGTTTTCCGTGTATGTGCGTTCGCCGCATCACAAGTACATCACCGCGGCCTTGCTGCTGTTTGCCGCCACGTCCATACTGGACAAGGTGCTGCTCACCGATCTCCGCATGGGTCCCGTGCCGCTGGTCGCATTTCAGCATGCCTTCAATGTGCTGGTCTTCGCGGCGTTCATGCTGATCATGCGTCGGCCACTGCGTCCTTCCCGCGCCGAGGTGGCGCTCGTGCTGCCCTGGATTGCGCTGGTGGGTGTGATGACGCTCGGCTACCGCTTTGCGCAGATCGAAGCCGTGGCGCTCGCGCCGGTGGCCCTGGTACTGGCCGTGAAACGCACCTCGGTGTTCATGGCCGCCATGGTGGGTGGCTCGCTGTTTGAGGAGAGCGCGCTCGCGCGCAAAGCCATCGCCATCGTGCTGTTGCTTGCGGGCGCGTGGTGCATCGTAGGCATGTAACGCCGCGACGCATCCACCCGCTGTGGTATTGAAGCGTGGTACCGGCGTGGTGTATGTTAGGGCAGTGGATTTTTCTCCCGAAGAAAGGAGTTGTTGCAACGCCCATGGGCGACGGGCACCATCATCATCATCACCACCACGAGCACGATAGCGCGCGCGAGATCGGGCTGGCGTTTTTCCTGAACCTCGGTTTCGCGATAGCGGAGATCATCGGCGGTATACTCACCAACAGTCTCGCCATACTCTCCGACGCGCTGCACGATTTTGGCGACAGTCTGATTCTCGGCGTGAGTTGGTTGCTGGAGCGACGAGCGCGGCGTGCGCCCACCGCGAGGTACAGCTATGGCTATCGCCGCGTGTCCCTGCTCGGCGCGTTCGTGAATGTGGTTGTGCTCGTGGCGGGTTCGGTGTACATCATCACCGAAGCCATACCGCGACTCCTGCATCCGCAGGACACCGATGCGGTGGGCATGATGTGGTTCGCCATCGCCGGCGTGCTGATCAACGGTCTGGCGGCACTGCGCCTCCGCGGTTCGGGATCGATGAATGCCCGCGTGGTGGCCTGGCATCTGCTTGAGGATGTACTGGGCTGGACCGCTGTGCTGCTGGTGAGCATCGTCATGCAGTTCACCTACCTGCCGATACTCGACCCGCTGCTCTCGTTACTCATTGCCACGTATATTCTGTATTACAATGTGGCGGTGAATTTGTACCGGACGGTGCGTCTGTTCCTGCAGGCGGTGCCCGAGAGCATTGATCTCGACGAGTTGCAGCGACGCATCCTCGCCATCGACAGGGTGCGCTCGGTGCATCACGCGCATGTGTGGTCGCTTGACGGCGCGCAGCATGTGCTGTCGGCGCATGTGGTGGTGGCCGCCGGAGTGGATAAAGCCGAAGTCATCGGCATCAAGCAGCGGATCAAGCAGGATCTCCTTGGCGAGCATATCGAGCATCTCACCATCGAGATCGAATACGAGGACGAGGACTGCATCATGGGTTCGACCTGGAACGGTGCCGCATCCGGCACCACGACGAGCGAGGAATAATGGATACGACGCATCTCTTTTTCGCCTTCGGGCTCACCGTGTTCGCCGGACTTTCCACCGGCATCGGCAGCGCGCTGGCGTTTTTCGCAAAGCGCACCAACACGCGTTTTCTCTCCTTGTCCATGGGGTTTTCCGCGGGGGTGATGATTTACGTGTCGATGGTGGAAATCTTCGTCAAGGCCAAGGATTCGCTCATCGAAGCGCTGGGCGTGACGGGCGGCAACTGGGCCACTGTGGGCGGATTTTTCGGAGGAATCGCTCTCATTGCGATTATCGACAAGCTCGTGCCTTCCGGCGACAATCCGCACGAGATGCGCATGGTGGAGGAAATTCCCGCGGCAGGAGCGCAGCCCGACATGCGCCGACTGATGCGCACGGGCATGTTCTCGGCCATCGCCATCGCCATACACAACTTTCCCGAAGGATTGGCGACCTTTCTCTCCGCGATGCAGGATCCCACGCTCGGCATTCCCATCGCCGTGGCCGTGGCCATTCACAATATTCCCGAAGGCATCGCGGTGAGCATCCCGGTGTTTTACGCCACCAACAACCGCAAGCGCGCCTTTCTGCTCTCTTTCGGATCGGGTCTTGCCGAACCCGTGGGCGCAATTCTCGGCTATTTCATTTTGCTGCAATTCTTCAGCGACGTCGTCTTCGGCATCGTCTTCGCTTCCGTGGCGGGCATCATGGTCTTCATTTCGCTGGACGAATTGCTCCCCGGCGCCCGCGAGTACGGCGAGCATCACCTCGCGATCTACGGTCTCATTGCCGGCATGGTGGTGATGGCGATCAGCCTGCTGCTCTTTGTGTGAGCGGTGACGCGCTCAGTGCGGGTCGGCTGAGTGCGGGATACATTTGAAGAGATGAAAGAGAGCGAAGAGAGCGGAGAGGAATTGTTGAGGTCGCTTCCCGCTCGAATCTTGCCGGCCGGCTGAGTACGGGATACATTCGAAGAGAGCGCCGAGGGCACCGAGGGCGCGGAGGATGGGTCGAGGGTGCGCCCCTCCTGAACCGTAGTGCTACAATACAGTCGAGTCACCCACAACCAATTACTCCTTACTCTCACCACCTCACTACTCTCATTCTTCACTGTATTACACGATCACGCTCATCTGACAGCACTGAATCGGCGCACGGATCACCTCCCCGTCTGATAAAATCCCATTTCTTTCGCAACGCTGCGGATAATATATTCCGGTATCTTGTTCCATTCCCGGAGAAATAGCATGCGTTACCCGCTGGAGGAGTACCCGTTGTACACCGTACCGGAGTTGCGAACGTTTCAGGATATTCTCCGCAACGGTTTCACAGCGCATCCCGATCGCATCGCACTGTCCGATCTCGCGCCCACGCCGATTCAGCAGGTTACATACGCTCAGCTCTTCCGCCATGTGGTGCGTTTCGGGAAGGCGCTGCGCGGCATGGGATTGAAGGAGCGCGACCACGTCGCGCTCATAGCCGAGAATCGCGTGCAATGGGCCATCGCCTATCTTGCCATCACCACCTTCAACTTGGTCGTGGTGCCGATCGACCGCAATCTCAAAGAGAACGAGATTCTCACGATTCTCCACGCATCGGATGCGCGCGCCGCAGTGTTTTCGGAGAGTTTCCGCGAAATGTTCGATGAATTCTCCCGCTCGATGCGGCAACTCGAATTCCTGGTGGACATGGATTTACCCGCGCAACGCGACAGCATACATGCGATGCGTGAGCTGATTGAAGCACAGCCGCTTCCCGCCGCGGGTGACCCCTTTCCCGCGCTCACGCCCGACGACATGGCTGTGATCGTGTTTACTTCGGGATCAATGGGACACGCCAAAGGCGTCATGCTGTCGCAAAAAAATATCTGCGCCAATCTGCGTGCCATGCTGCAAATGGTGGAGATCGTGGCGGAGGACCGCTTCCTTTCGGTGCTGCCCATGCATCACACCTACGAATGCACCTGCGGCTTTCTCTGTCCACTGGTCACCGGCGCTTCCACGCATTTCGCGCGCTCGTTGAAAACCGTTGCCGACGACATGCTCTCGGTACGGCCCACGGTGCTGCTGGGCGTACCGCTGTTGTTCGAGAAAATGTACCGTCGCATCAGCAAGGCCATCGAGGAAAAGAAAATCGCCTCGGCCATCATGAAACCGCTGCAGGCCATGATCACCGTGCTCGAAGTGGCAGGCGTGAAGGGCGCGCGCAAGAAGGTGTTCCACGAAGTGCATGAGCGCTTCGGCGGTGCCATTCGTCTGCTCATCGTTGGTGGCGCCGCGCCCGAACCCTCGGTGGCCGCCGGCTTCCAGGCTCTGGGATTCGCGTTTTTGCAGGGCTACGGCCTCACCGAATGCTCGCCCATTCTCGCGCTCAATCGCGAGCGCAAATTCAAGAACGAAGCCGCCGGCCTTCCCCTGCCCGGTGTGGCGCTACGCATCGAGGATCCCGACGACGAGGGACGCGGCGAGATCGTTGCCAAAGGCGAGAGCATCATGCTCGGCTACTACCGCAACGAACAGGCCACCAAGGCCGTGCTCACCGACGGCTGGTTCAACACCGGAGATTACGGATTCATTGATGCCGACGGCTTTCTCCATATCAATGGACGCAAGAAAAATGTCATCATCGCGCGCAACGGCAAGAACGTGTTTCCCGAGGAACTCGAGGAGCAGATCACGCGCCTGCCTTTCGTGCTCGAATGCGTGGTGCACGGCGTGAAAGCGGCAAACGGCGACGAGTACATCGCCGCGATGATCGTGCCCGATGCGAATGCGGTGTACGAGCACGCCAACGCCCAGGGCAAAGAGGTCACCTCCGAATTCGTGCAGACACTGCTCGACGAGGAAATCCGCAAACTCAACCGCAAGCTGCCCGTGTACAAACAGATCCGCCAGGTGGCGCTGCGCGACAGCGAATTCGAAAAAACCACCACGCAGAAAATCAAACGCTACCTGGTGGAAGGGCAGGGATAGACCACTCTCCTTTGTGATGAAAAAAAGAAACGCCGCGCTGAATTCCAGCACGGCGTTTCTGTAACGACCACCACTCTCTTGCGGTGAAAAGCCAGGACGCTCTTCGATAGGCGCCCTTGCCTTTTCACGTTTTCGCCGTGCTTCTCCCCATTCACTCCTTCACGTTTTACCCCGGATTGCCTTTACTGATTTCGCAGCACGACGAGCGGTATTGTTCGCATACTGCGCTCTGTCAGAGCGGTGCAATAATATTGGCCGTTCGCAAAACCCTGGGTGTCGAAGCGGATATCGTGCACGCCGTTATCGATGCGTCCGTCGTGAAGAATTCGCAGCACCCGACCCTGCACGTCGTGGACAAACAGCCGCAGCGAAGCGGATTCCACTGCAGCGACGTGTATCACGGCAGCTCCGCTCGATGGATTCGGAGAGCAGGTGAGATGGATGCCGTTCGGCGGTGCTTCGGGATTGCCAATCGCAGGCGTAACGGTAAGTATGTAGCGCTCATCCGAACTCCAGTCGAAGAAATTGAAGCTGTACAGGCGGATTTCGTGGAGCCCCTCATGGCGCGAGACAAGCAGTTCCCTGCTTACAGCGTTGTCCAGGCAATCCGTCCATAGCGTGCGAAGATGCAGGTACCCGTCGCGTTCATCCATGGAATCCGCAGGGGCGGGTGAGTAGTAACGGTACATGCGTGCATAAGGATACAGCATACTGGTGTCCGGAATACCCGGACAGGGTGGCGAATTCCACACGCTATCCGGAAACATCCAACCGCGCAGCGAATTCCTTCCCGCACCCTCGCCGTCGCCGACGGTCTCGATGACGGTGTCCCGCGTCACGATGTCCACCATTTGCGTGGAGACGATGCGTCGCGAGGTCCTGATGCTCTCCACACCGCGCTTCCGGAGTTCCAGACTGTGGATAATCGCCGATCCATCCGGCGTGGCATTCTGTTCGCTTCGAATCAGGACCGTCCCGTCAAACTCGGCAAATTGCGACACGGTATCGCATCCCATGAACGTCGAAGGAATTCCCGTGCGTGTTAGACGGAACATGCCTTCTCCTCCCCAACCAGGTCCCAGCAGGTCA